>DATJAI010000058.1:0-29313 GCA_035516415.1 Binatia bacterium
TGGCGACGTCGTGCCCGATGACCCCGATTCCCGCGGTATTGACGAAGATTCCGTCTCCCTTGCCCTTATCGACCACCTTGGTATCGCCCGTGACGAGCTGGACCTCCGCCGCCAGCGCGGAGGAGCGCATCGACTCGATCACCCGCCGCAGCGTCACCATCGGCAGCCCTTCCTCCAGGATCAGCGCGGAACTGAGATAGAGGGGCCGCGCCCCGCACATGGCGAGGTCATTCACCGTGCCGTTGATCGCCAGCGTGCCGATGTCGCCGCCGGGAAAAAACAGGGGCCGGACAACGTAAGAATCCGTGGTGAACGCCAGTCTCGCGCCGCCAATACTTAGCGTGGCGCCGTCGTGCCGCTCCATCAGCATGTCGTTGGCGAAGTTGGGCAGCAGCAATCCTTCCAGCAGCTCGTGCATTCGGCGTCCACCGCCCCCATGGGCAAGCTGTACGTGATCGGTGTCATTCAGCGGCGCCGGGCACTGCAGCCGGAATTCCTTCACTTCACTCACGAATGCCACCTCCAGCGTGCGCGAGATCCGCAGTCCTTAATCGTCGGTACCGGTAATAGGCAGCACAGGCGCCTTCCGACGACACCATAGGCGCGCCAAGAGGATGGTCGGGCGTGCAGCGCTTTGCATACGCGGAGCACTCTTCCGGCTTCTTCGCACCCTGCATGATCAGGCCGCTGATGCATTCAGCGTCTTCCTGGGCCGTGTACTCCGACAGACCGAAGCGCGACTCCGCATCGAACTCGGCGTAATCTTCAGCCAGTGCCCAGCCGCTCTGCGGGATTCCGCCAATCCCTCGCCATTTACGATCAACCACGCGAAACACCTTCGTCACCAGCTGCTGCGCGGGCGTATTGCCCTCGCGGCGCACCGAGCGCGCGTACTGGTTTTCCACTTCAAACCTCCCCTGCTCAAGTTGCAGCACGCACATGTAAACGCCCTGCAGCAGATCGAGCGGCTCGAAGCCGGTCACCACAATCGGCACGCTGTATTTGGCGGCGATGGGATAGTACTCGTTGTAGCCCATGACCGTGCAGACGTGGCCGGCCGCCAGAAATCCCTGCACGCGGTTGGTAGGGGAGCTGAGGATGGCCTCCATCGCGGGCGGCACCAGTACGTGCGACACCAGCACGGAGTAGTTCGTCACTCCGTGCTGCTTTGCGTAATACACCGACATCGCATTTGCCGGCGCCGTTGTCTCGAATCCGACGGCGAAGAAGACGACTTCCCTGTCGGGATTCTGCTTTGCGATCTGTACCGCATCCATCGGCGAATAGACGATGCGCACGTCGCCCCCGGCGGCCTTGATGCCGAACAGGTCACCGCCGGCGAAAGCCGGCCCGGGAGGCGCTGAGGTGCCGGATGCGGAACCATGGGCAACTCCCGCTTCGGCGCCCGGCAGGGGGCAGGATCCGGGGACCCGCAGCATGTCGCCAAATGAGCAGAAGATGATGTTCGGCTGCGCGGCGATCCGCAGTGCCTTGTCGATCAGCTCCACCGGCGTGACGCACACCGGACACCCCGGCCCGTGCACCAGCGTCACCTGCTTCGGCAGCAGCTCATCGATGCCGTACTTCACGATGGCATGCGTCTGCCCGCCGCAGATTTCCATGATCGTCCACGGGCGGGTGACGATACGGGCGATGCTGGTGGCGTATCGCCGGGCCGCTTCGGGATCGCGATACTCTTCAACGTACTTCATCACTGAGCCTTTGGCGCTATGACTTTCCCCTGCGCCGGTCCGGCCGCTGTCCCGAAGTCGAGTTCGGCCAGCTCGTCCATCTGCTTCAGGTATTCGAAGGTGCGCAGCGCCTCGGCTTCGTCCACCAGGCTGATGGCGAACCCCACGTGGACAATGGCATAGTCGCCGACCGTGGCTTCCGGAACGTAGGCGAGGCTGACCTGCTTCACGATTCCCCCGAAGCTGACGCGCGCGGCGCGGGCCAGGCCTTCCCCTTCAATGCTCAGAATTTTGCCGGGAATTGCCAGACACATGCGTGTGTGCCTCCATCCTCATCACGCGCGAACGCAGCGTGACATCACAGCCCAGCCTAGGCTTCGCAATCACACGTGTCTGTGACCTATGACCATCATCACTGTTCGCCCCATCACGGCCCAGCAAGGCGTGCTGGACTCCGCGCCCATGAGATCAGGATTGGCCGCACTCTTCCGGATCGCATGGACGGCAACGGACATGGCCCAGAGCGCTGCCTCCGGGCGGCAAGGTCGCCGAGGTGCGCCTGAGCGAGATGGTCGATCCGAATTACGTCGTGATTGCGAAGATCAACAAAAAATATCTGCCGCCGAAGAAAACGGTCGCAAAGTAGCGGGAGGCTACGATTCGGGTTCAGCCGCTACATGGTTCGAGACCCTCACAGGCCCTGCCAGACCGTGCGATCCAGACCGTTGACGGCAGGATCGTCGGGACGGTAGCGCACCGGCAGCCGCTGCCCGACGTGAAATTTTTCCTTGGCCACTGTCGCCCGCTCCTCCGACCGGGAACGGGATGGCTCCCACAGGCCCTCGCCGGTGTAAGGACCATCCTCCCCGATCCAGAACTTGTAAGCGATGGCCAGCCGAAAACGGTCCTTGCTCCGGCGGCCCTGGATTCGCTCGACCTCCACTGCGGTAATCTCGCCCTCCACCGCAGGCCATCGGGATGACCACAGCAGCGAGATTGCGTCGTAGAGGTCTTCGAACATTCCAGTCCTCTGGGGAGACTCTGATCAATTCCGTCTTGAAAGGGACGGCCTTCAGGCCGTCCGTAAGTAGAGCGATCGGTGCGGCTTTAGCCGCTGAAGGCTTCGCGCCGAATTAAATCAGAGTCTCGTCTAGCTGCCCGGCTTCTTCTTCCCCGGCAGGCCAACCGGATTCTCGTGCGTCCGCTCGCGGAAACGAGCCTTCATCCCGGTCGCCAGAGAGACAGCGCTTTCGCCATATTTTTCGCGCAGACGGTCAGCCGCCGAAAGTGCCTGGTTCCACTTCTCATGCGAGCGCTGCCCGTCCAGGCTGACCTGCCCGCTCTCGTCCGCGAAATGCGAGACATGGACACCAAGCAGGCGGATGGCGTCGCCCTTCCAGTTGGCCCGGAAGAGCTCGCGAATCGCGGCGAATACCTCGGAGTCGACCGAGGTCGGCTGCCCCACCGTATGGGCCCTCGTAATGGTATGAAAGCCGGCGTCGCGCAGCTTCAGTTGCAGGGTGCGCGCGTGCAGCTTCTGCTCGCGCAGACGGCGGCAGACCATCTCCGAAAGCCGCGCCAAAGTAGACTCCAGCTGCTCCGCATCGGCGGTGTCGTGGGAGAAGGTGTGCTCGTGGCTGATGGAGCGCGGCCCGACATCCTCGCCGATATCGGCATCGAACCAGCCGCCGGCATCCACCCCGCGCGCCTTGCCGGCGAGCGCCAGCCCCAGCGCTCCAAAATTCTCTTCCAGCCAGCTCTCGTCACGGCCTGCGAGATCGCTCACCTTAGTAATCCCCATCTCCTGCAGCCGTTTTTCCATTACCTTGCCCACGCCCGGAATCTTGCGTACGTCGAGAGGCGCCAGGAATTCCGCTTCCCTGCCCGGCAAAATCCACAGCACGCCATTGGGCTTCGCCTGATCGGAACAGACCTTGGCGATCAGACGGGACGTGCCGATGCCGATCGAGCAGTTCAGGTGGGTCTGCTGTTTCATCGCGACATGCAGCGCGTCAGCCGCGCGCATGGGCGGCCCGTGCAGGCGCTCGGTGCCGGTCATATCGATGTATGCCTCGTCCACCGACACCATCTCCAGCTTCGGCGAAAAACCGTTCAGGACCTCGTAAACTCGGGCGGAGTATTCGCGATAGCGGTCGGGGTGCCCGTCCACAAAGATCGCCTGCGGACACAGCTTCGCCGCGGTGCGCAGCGGCATGGCCGAATGAACCCCGAACTTTCGCGCCGCATACGAGGCGGCGGAGACAACGCCGCGTTCATTACGCTGTCCGCCCACTACCACCGGCTTGCCCTTCAGCGAGGGATCGAAGAGCTCTTCGACCGAGACGAAGAAGGCATCCATGTCGACGTGAAAAATGGTGCGCTGCGTGGCGGACATGCTCAGCGCGATTGTAGAGCAGGAGCAGCGCAGCTGTTGAGGATCGTAGAAACAGCTCGCCGGGCCCCCCGTTCTTGCCTCCTTGTGCGAAAAGCGGGGTTCCCGGCCCTAATGATGAATGCGTGGATGCTACGCGCTCGCGCAATGGATCCTACGAGCAGCACAGCAACCCGGACCTGAAGACCCGGTAAGGCTCATTGGTCCCGTTGTGGGCTTCCACCATCCTTAGCTGGTAGCCAATGCCGGATTGTTGGTACACCGACCCGAGCAACTCGCCGATCTCCCAATAGCTCCGCTCCGCCACCGCCACAATCGACGGTCCCGAGCCGCTCAGGCAAACGCCAAGCAGATCGCGGTGTTGCAACTGCAATACCTCAGCAAGCCCGGGCACAATTTTCTGCCGCGAAGGCTGATGGACGCGATCTCCCAACGCCAGCTTCAGCAGCGAGAAGTCTTCGGATTGCAGCGACTGCACCAGCAACGCGAGGCGCTGCAGATTGTAGACAACGTCGGTCCGCGCAATGCTCTCCGGCAGCACCGCTCGCGACTCCTTCGTCGTCAGACGGACCTCCGGCGTCAGCACCACAAACCCGAGCGACTCCGGCCACACGAACCTGCTGGCATGAACGGTGCCGTCGGGAAGTTGACAACTGATCGTCAGGCCGCCCAGGACCGCTGCGGCAGCGTTGTCGGGATGCGATTCCAGCGCGCAGGCCACGTTCAGCAGGGTGTTGGCCGGCAGGGGTCCCGCCACGGCTTCATACAGACGCAGGCCCGCCACGGTGGCGGCCGCGCTGCTGCCGAGTCCGGCTCGCATGGGAATCTCGCTTCTTACCTCAACGGCGAGCGACGGCAGATAGCTGGCATATTCGCCGGCCATCGCCCGGTACGCACGTTCAATGCAGTTCTCGCCGCTGGGTTCGCAATCGATGAAGCGGAACTCAAGCTTTCCCTGACCTGGCAGCTTTCTCACCTGCAGCGACAGGTATAGCTGGATGGCGACGGCGAGCGTATCAAAGCCAGGTCCGAGGTTGGCGATCGATGCCGGAACCTTTATTTCGAAGCTGTCGCCGGCGCTGTGTACGGGGCTGAAAGTTCTGACGTTGTTCATGCGTGCCACTCTCCTTGCATGGCGAGTTCGCGTCGCTGTGACCTGAGAATGAAATCAGTGTCCTTCAGCGTATGGCCGGTCAGGATGGCCACGACGATCGCATCGCGATCGATCTTCCGTTGCGATGTAAGCTTCCGCAGCGCGGCGAGGGTGGTGGCCGACGCCGGCTCGCAGCCGATACCGTCCCGCCCGATCATGACCTTCGCTTCGGTGATCTCCTCATCGCTCACATCCATCACAAAGCCGCCGGTGTACCGCACGGCGCGCAGCGCCTTCTTCCACGAACGCGGATTGCCGATGCGAATCGCCGTCGCAGCGGTCTCCGGCTGTTCCACCGGCTCCAGTTCGCAGGAACCGGAACGCCACATCCGCGCCAGCGGATTCGCTCCTTCAGCCTGAACAATCACCAGCCGCGGCAGCTTGTCCAGAAAACCTGCCGAGTGCAGCTCCGCCAGCGCCTTGCCGAATGCCGAGCTGTTGCCCAGGTTGCCGCCTGGTACGATCACGTAATCCGGCGCCTGCCACCCAAGCTGCTCCATCATCTCGAACATCACCGTCTTCTGGCCTTCCAGGCGGAAGGGATTGATTGAGTTGAGGAAGTACAGCCTGTCGCTCGCCTCGTGCAAAATGCGCTCCAGCGCGCGGTCGAAGCTGCCATCCACGTGCACGATTTCGGCGCCGAAATCCAACGCCTGCGCCAGCTTGTTGGCGGAAACCTGTCCGGCGGGCAAATATACTTTCGCGGCAAGACCCGCACGTGCCGCGTATGCCGCCAGGGAGGCCGCCGTGTTTCCGGTGGAAGCGCAGCCGACGATTTTCGCGCCGGCAAACACAGCCTCGGTAACGCCAACCGTCATGCCGAGGTCCTTGAAGCACGCCGTGGGATTCCAGCCCAGGTGCTTGAATCGCAGGTTTCGCAGGCCGGCCCAATCCGCGGTTTTTCTGCCCTCGACCAGAGGATTGTTGCCCTCGCCCATGGTAACGATTTCGGAGTAGCCGCCTGGAAGGAATTCGCGAAAGCGCCACACGCCGCTGATGTCCCGCGGATCGTACGAACATTTCCTCTCACGCCAGGTGTGCTTGAGCTCGGCAGGCGAAGCAGGCGGCGCATCGACAACCACCTCCAGCAGTTCGGCGCATACCGGACACGACAGCGCGCGGTCGTGAAGCTCGAGCGTAGCGGCACATTCCGTATTGCTGCAGCGCAAATGCATCAAACATGCTCCTGCTGGAGGATCGGCATCGTCAGCGGCGCCTCGGCCAGAAAATCGAAGCCACCGATTTCCGCCAGCGCGGACGACAACTGCCTCTGGCTGCATGGCTCCAGCGTGATGACAAACGGCAGCGCCGACTTCGGGTGCCCCGGCTTTTGCAGAACCGCATCGAGGTTCATGTCATGTTTCGCCAACACGGTCGAGAGCGCGGCGATGATTCCCGGCCGGTCACGAACTACGAACCTGAGATAATGCGGAGACTGCAGCTCATGCGTCAGCTCGCAGCGCGCGACAAAGTGATGATTCGCGCTCGCGGCTCCATTCGCGCGATGGCGTGCCGCCTGCATCAGGTCGGAGATGACCGCGACCGCCGTGGGATCGCCTCCAGCGCCGTGGCCGCCGAAGCTGGTCTCGCCGCCGAACTCGCCGGTGCTGACGACCAGGTTCTGGCTTCCCCTGATGTCCGCAAACGGCAGCTCATACGGCACCAGGGCCGGTTCCACAGCCAGCCAGGCCTTCCCCTCATGCAGTCGCGCCGTGGAAATCTGCCGGATGGTACAGCCGAGTTCATCGGCATATTCGAAGTCGATGGCCGCGACACTGCGAATCGAGCGGCACACCACGTGCTCCGGTGCAGCATCGATCCGCAGCCCGATGCGCGCCAGAATCGCCAGCTTGGCGGCTGCATCTTTGCCATCGATGTCATCCGTAGGATCTGCCTCGGCAAATCCTGCCTGCTGCGCCTCACGCAACGCCTGTTCGAACGAAGCCCCGCTCTGCCCGATGCGAGTCAGGATGTAGTTGCACGTACCGTTGAGAATTCCGCGGACCTGTACAAGCCTGTCGCCCGCCAGGCCGTCCTGCAGAGCGGAAAGCACGGGAACACCACCCGCGACGCATGCGCCAAAACCCAGGTACGCTCCGCTGTCGCCAGCCAGCTTCAACAACTCCGAGCCGAAGTGCGCCATCAACTGCTTGTTTGCGGTGACGACCGACTTACCGGATTCCAACGCGCGGCGCACCAGTGAGTGTGCCGGCTCCAGTCCTCCCATCAGCTCGACCACCACATCCGCATCCGACGCCAGCACCTGCTGAATGCTGTCCACCCAGACCACGTCAGGTCCCATCCAGTTGACTTTTTTGCGGGCCACATGGCGGTTGCAGACGTGCGTGAGCTGTAGGTGGTCCTCATGTCTTCGCGCATGCAGCTGCCGCGCTACTGCACTGCCCACCGTGCCGAATCCCACAAGCGCAACGCGGCAAGGACTGTCGGCAAGATGGTGCGGACGTTCGAATCGCGACAATGCGGTAGCCATATCAGCCAACCTCCACTTGCGGGCTCGCCTGGCCGACGCAGCTTGGTATTCTCGCTCGCCGCGAAATCGGTTCTACTTCCGCCAGGCGCGCCGGTCTCCTCACCTCAAAGAAGCGCTTGTGCAACTCCCTCACGGCCGCGGGTACGTCCCGCTCTTCGATGACGAAGCCGATATTGATCTCGGAAGCTCCCTGGGAAATCATGTGCACGTTGATGTTGGCGGCGGCTATGGTGTCAAAGACGCTGGCGGCAATACCGGCACGGCCGTGAATGTCTTTGCCGACCAGGCAGATGATGGCTTTGCCGTCTTCTACGTCAACACTCCCCAGCGACTTGAGGTCGTTGAGCAATGTTTCGAGCGCGCCGGACGAATGCAGTGCAATCGAGACACTGACCTCGGAGGTGGAAACCAGATCTGCGGCGCAGCCGTGCCGCTCGAACGTCTCGAAGACCGCGCGCAGGAACCCACTGGCTCCCGGCTTTCGCGGCGATTTGACGTTGACGACCTTGATGCCGCTCTTCGCGGCTATGGCACGGAAGGTGGTACGGCTGCGGGGCGCGCGTGCGCGGATGCACGTCCCCCGGCTCGCAGGATTGCGCGAGTTCAAAACATACACGGGGATGTTCCTCTCAACCGCGGGAATCAGCGTCGCCGGGTGCAACACCTTGGCGCCGAAGTACGCCAGCTCGGAGGCTTCCTCAAAGCCAATCACGTCGATGCGCTGCGCCTCGGGGCATAACCGCGGATCAGTGGTCATCATGCCCTCGACGTCGGTCCAGATCTCGATGCGCCTCGCGTTCAGCGCCGCGCCCAGGATGGCGGCCGAGAAGTCAGATCCGCCGCGCCCCAGCGTCGCGGGCACGCCGTCAATGGTGGCAGCGATGAAGCCGCCGAGCACCGGAACCCGGCCCGCAAGCAGCAGCGGCTGCAAGCGCCTCCGCACGCGCTCATTCGTCCAGTCGAAGAGCGGGACGGCATTGGTATGGTTTCCGTCGGTCACGATGCACTCGCGCGCATCCGCCAGCGCCGGGTTCATGCCGCGCACGGCAAACGCGGCACTGACGATGCGGCTGGAGAGCAACTCGCCCGTGCAGAGGATGTGGTCGGTGGTGCGGGGCGTAAGCTCGGCCAGGGCGGAGACGCCACGCAGCATCTCCTCGAGCGATTCGAGCAGCGCCAGCAATTCCTGGCGAACCGGTTCCGCCGATCCGTTCGCCAGACTGTCGAGTATGCCGAGATGCCGGCGGCGAACTCCGCGTAGCAGCTTCAGCGCTTCCTGAATCCTGCCGGAGGCCGCCGCGCGCGCCATGGCCAGCAGCGAGTCCGTTACGCCTGCCATGGCGCTCACCACAACCACCGGACGTTCCTCGAGACGCGCGAGCACAATTCGCGACACGCGCTCAATTGCCCGTTCGTCTTCTACCGAAGTCCCGCCAAACTTCATTACGATCATGTCCGGCTCCGTGACCTGCATCCCAAAATGAAAAACCCACCACCCTTTCGGGCGGTGGGTCCGGATTGCTCTGATCCTTGAATGATGCCTAGGAGCTGTTGCTGATCCGCCTCCCGCCCGATCTTGAGCTGGATGTGCTTGTGCGCACATCTGTGCACGCTGTTGTTGCTGTCATGCGGAAAATCGGGTGAGAAGCTGACATAGGATGGCTTACCTTAATACAGCTCCGGGGAGATGTCAAAGTAAATTTTACTGGCGCCGGCGCAGGCGCGTTTCGGAACAGGCATCATTCCGGTCATCGAAGCAGGCAAACTGCCTCATCCGCTGGCCTGCTCTCATCGCGCAACTGTCAGTCAGAATCAGTTAACATGTGACAGGACAATCAGCCATTCCTTTGCGAGCAACACTGATGATCCCGAAGATTCTGGGCAATGTTCTGTTTGCTGTCTTATTGCTGGGTGGCCCAAGTGCCGGCTGCCAGCAGATCGGCAACAGCAGCAACTCACCGGAGATCTGGGGCGGCAACGGTGTCTCGATGAAAAAGGATGCCCAAGGCGCAACCCTGGAGTTTGACTGCGCCCGCGGCAGCATCACCCACCCCATCAGTTCCGATGCGAGCGGGGCGTTCAGCGTTTCGGGTACATTTGCGCCGGAGCGTGGAGGTCCGGTACAGAAAGACAGCAGCGCAAACGAGCTTCCAGCCACCTACAGGGGTAGCATCAGCGGCGACACCATGCACCTGGAGGTCGTGCTTGCAGACCAGACCCAGCAGCCGCCGCCGTTCACCCTCGTACGCGGAAAGGCCGGGCACGTGGTGAAGTGCCGGTAACCGGGGCCAGTAGCTGGCGGTTGTCTCTCAACAAAGATCGCGATCGTTCCCGTGCTCAGGAATATCCACGCCAGCACGAACGATGGATCCAGCCTGAAAACAGCGTCGAGCAGCAAGCCGCCCTTTGGTCCGGACATGATATAACTTGATTTTTCCATCAGAAAAATGTCGCAGTCGAAAATCCCGGTCGGAATTCTTGGCGCAACCGGAGTCGTCGGTCAGCGCTTCATCCAGATGCTGGAACATCATCCCTGGTTCGAGGTGGCGTGGCTGGCCGCCTCCGACCGCTCTGCCGGACAGATTTATGGCGATGCCGTCCGCTGGCGTCTGAAGACCCCAATTCCCGATCGCGTGCGCAGGATGACGGTTTCCAACGGCGCTCCCGATGGCGCTCCGCGCGTGATCTTTGCCGCCCTGGACGCAGGTATCGCCCGCGAGTTGGAACCGCAGTTTGCCGCCGCCGGCTGTGCCGTGGTCAGCAACTCCAGCGCCTTCCGCATGCAGCAGAACGTCCCGCTGATCATTCCGGAGGTCAACGCCGATCACCTTGCGCTGCTGGAGCGCCAATGCTGGCGCAGGGAATCTGGCGGTTACATCGTGACCAACCCCAACTGTTCGGCGATTGGACTGGTTGTGGCGCTTGCTCCGCTGCAACGCAAGTTCGGCATCGAGTCTGTCTTTGTCGCCACCATGCAGGCGGTCAGCGGTGCGGGATATCCCGGCGTCGCCTCGCTCGACATCCTCGGCAATGTCATCCCGTACATCGCCAAAGAGGAAGAGAAGATGGAGGAGGAGACGCGCAAACTCCTCGGGCGCCTGGATGGCGATCAGGTTGAGCAGGCCGACTTCAGCATGACTGCGCATTGCAATCGGGTTGCGGTCGAGGACGGGCACACCGAATCGGTCTCGGTGAAGCTGAAGCGGAAGGCAGCCCCGGAGGAAGTCATCGCGGCGTTCAACGAATTTCAATCCACGCCGCAGGAGCTGAAGCTGCCGCTGGCGCCCGCGCGGCCACTGGTTTACGACGACGCGCCTGACCGCCCGCAGCCGCGCTTCGACGTCGACCGCGGTAACGGGATGACGGTGAGTGTCGGCCGGCTGCGTGCCTGCGGCGTGCTTGACTACAAGTTCACGGTGCTCTCCCACAACACCATCCGCGGAGCGGCGGGCGCGGCGTTGCTCAACGCCGAACTGCTCAAGGCCCGGGGCCTGCTGCCGTGATCGTGATGAAGTTCGGCGGCACCTCGGTTGAGGATGCCACGGCCATCGACCGCGTCGCCTGCATCGTCAGGTCGCGCATCACTGAGCGGCCGTTTGTGGTGGTCAGCGCGATGGCGAAGGTCACCGACCAGTTGCTGGCCATGGCCGCCGCCGCCGGACGAGGTGAACGCGACCAGGCGCTGGAGATCTGCCGCGGACTTCGCGAACGCCACTATCTCACCGCAGGCGAGCTGCTGGGAACCGGCCTTCATACGGCGCTACACGGTGAGCTGGGCTCCGAATTCGATTCGCTGGATGAGCTGCTGCGCGGCATTTCCGCCGTCGGCGAACTCACACCGCGCACCTCGGACTATGTCGTGTCCTTCGGCGAGCGGCTCTCCAGCATGATCGCCACGGCCGCATTCACCGCGCGCGATATTCCCGCGACCCTGCTCGATCCGCGGCAGGTAATCATCACCGACACACAGCACAGCCGCGCCGTGCCCCAGGTGGAAGAGATCGACGACCGGCTGCAGGAGCGTGTGCGGCCGCTGCTCGAGCAGCAGCGCGTGCCCATCATGGGAGGCTTCGTCGGGGCGACGCGCGAGGGCACCACCACCACCATCGGCCGCGGCGGCTCCGATTTCTCCGCGGCGCTGGTTGGCGCCGGCCTGAACGCCGAGCGCATCGAGATCTGGACTGATGTCGATGGAATGAAGACTACCGATCCGCGCATCTGCCCCGACGCACGGCGGATCAAGGTCATCAGCTTTGAGGAGGCTGCCGAACTTGCCTACTTCGGGGCCAAAGTACTGCATCCCGCGACCGTGCTACCGGCCGTCGAGAAGAATATTCCCGTGCTGGTGCTGAATTCGCGCAATCCATCGAACCAGGGCACCCGCATCCTGGCGCGCACGCCGCGCTCGCGCTCCCTCTTCAAGGCCATCGCCGCCAAGAGCCGCATCACGGTGATCGACATCGTGGCCGCCCGCATGCTGATGGCACACGGCTTCCTGGCGCAGGTGTTCGAGGTGTTCGCCCGTCATCGCTGCGCCGTCGATGTGGTTTCGACCTCGGAGGTCAGTATTTCGCTCACCGTCGATTCTAACGAGGCGATTCCGGCAATTGCCGCCGATCTGGAGAAGCTCGCCTTCGTGAAATACTCCGGGCGAAAGGCCATCGTCTGCCTGGTGGGGGAGAACCTGCGCGACACGCCGGGCGTAGCGGCGCAGATTTTCCAGGCTATCGGCAATATCAACGTGCGCATGATTTCGCAGGGAGCGTCGGAGATCAATCTGACGTTTGTGGTGGACGAGGCCGACGTGCCCGAGGCGGTGCGACGCCTGCACGCGAAGTTTTTCTCCGATGTCGATCCCGAGGTGTTCGATTGAGCCAACAGTCGTTGAAGCTGGTCGTTCTGGGGCCGGGGAAGACCGGCTCGCTGGTTGCCGGGGTAGCGCGCGAGCGTGGGCACCAGGTGCAGACCATCGACGTCGATGTGAATGAAGCCGGTACCTGGCTGACGCCGGACCACCTGCGCGACGTCGACGCGGTGATCGATTTCACCACACCGCAGGCGGTAATCGCGAATATTGAGGCCTGCCTGCGGGCGCGCAAGCCGATCGTGGTCGGAACCACGGGCTGGTACGGCGAGATGGAACGCATTCGCACTGCGGTGGGGCAGGCGAGAACCGGCTTTGTTTTTGCCGCGAATTTTTCCTATGGCGTAAACCTGTTTTTCCAGATTATGAAGGCGGCTGCGCCTGCCCTGACGCACGGCTACAGCGGGCACATCACCGAGGTCCATCACATCCACAAGAAAGATGCGCCATCGGGAACGGCTGTCGCGATGCAGCGCGTTCTGGAGCAGGCGGCCAAGGTGCAGGTTGACATCACTTCCGAGCGCGAGGGCGAGGTGACCGGAACGCACATCCTGCAGCTGGATTCCTCGGGGGACCGCATTGTGCTGACGCATGAGGCGAAGTCGCGGCGGACGTTTGCCGAGGGTGCCGTGCTGGCGGCGGAATGGATCGTGGGCAAGGCCGGCTTCTACGATTTCAGGGACATTTTCGCGCAGCTCTGATGGTTGCCAATTGGGGCTACTGCGCCTGCTGCTGGCTCAGCAGCACGACATCGCTGTTCCATCGCCCCCGCGCCACCGCCAGGCGGCGGTTCTTCCAGTCGTAGTCAAAGCCGTAAATCTGAAGGTTATTGAAATGCGTAACCAGGGTGGCGCCTGTGTTGCCAACGGGCTGCATGACGAGGTTGGAAACACCCTTGCCCGTAACCGGATAATAGAGCGCCTGTCCGTCGGCCGAGTACTGGAAGTAATTGGAAATCGAGAGCAGGGGTGGAAATGTCTTTACCGGCAATCCTCCCGCCGCGGGCAGAATCGCTATCATTGCGCGAAAGTTAACCCCCGTGCCTTCTGCAGTGAGGGCGGCGATCTGCTGACCGTCCGGCGACACGACCCCAAAATCGACGACCCGGTCGCTGAGCTGTTTCGCCTCACCGCCGCTGAGCGGCATCTTCATCAGCAGCCTCCTGCCCTTTATCATCGTGGTATACACGAACGATTTGCTGTCCGGCGAGCAGAGGGCATTCTGGTCCGACTTTCCCTGCGTCAGTGCCGCTACCGATCCGCTTTGCAGATCAAGCCGCCAGATGTTCATTCCTTTGGTTTGACTGTTAGGCATATAGAAGAGGGCGTGCTGGCCGTCATGGCAGACCGACAAACCTCCCATGGGAAGGCGTTGCTGATAGATGACGCTGCGATTGCTGCCATCGGCGTTCATGATGGAGATGTGCCCGTCATAATCCATCGCGAGCAAACGTCCATCGGGCAGCCACCCCACTCCGACATCGCTACGGCTGTCGATCTGTTTAGCGTTTACGCTGCCGTTCGGATCCGAACTCATGGTGTAGATGCCGGCCTCGGGCGTATTCTGCACGGCGACAAGTTGCCTGCCGTCCGTGGTCACGCCGAGCGTGAGATTGCTGTATGAATTCAGATCGTTGGTGATGCGATGCAGCTTGCCTGCGGCCACCGCGATCTCTCCCACCTGTCCATTCCAGTCGCTGGAGACATCATGGAAGATCACCACCAGATGCCTGGAATCAGGCATCCATGCGGGTTTCTGCAGGATGGCATTTCCCGCGTAAATCGTCTTTTCCTTGCCGCTCTCGGGGTTGAGCAGCACGAGGCGTCCGACGTCCTGACTGCCGAGATCCAGTATCGTGGCAGCGATCCACTTGCCATCCGGCGACCATGCCGGATCGTGATATCCGGGCAGCGGGAGCCGGGAAACGACGCGCTCGCCGGTTCCATCAGCCCTGGCAATGATGATGCTCGAACTGGCATCGCTGGTGCTGTCACGCAGATAGACCATCTGCTGGCCATCGGGCGAGAAACTGACCGCGCTGTCCACATCGTCCACCAGTTTGCGTGGCGTGCCACCCAGCACCGGAATCTGGAAAAGAAATCCGACGCCCGGATGCTGGGGATCGGAGCGCACGAAAAACAGGAAATCGCCGTTGGGCGAGAACGTCAGTCCGCGGAACGTTACCTCCATCGGGGCCATGATCTGCGCGTTGCTGCCGGTGGCGATGTGCCGCATCCACAGGCTCTGCTGGCCCTGTCCCTCGTCCACTACGTTGACCACGTACTTGCCGTCGGGCGAAATCGTGGCCGCCAGCACCCGGCCCGAGTTGGTCAGCTTTTCCATGCTCATGTTCTGGAAGGGGACCGGGCCGGCATCGCCGCGCCAGCGAAGGAAGCGGGTATAAAGGCCATACAATCCCGCGGCGATCATCAGCAGACTGATTGTGAAAATGATGGGGAAGCCGCTGCGATGGCGCCGTGCCGCATCGCTTTCAGGCACAGGTGGAGCGCCGGCAGGAACCGTGGAACGGGAAGCCGGAGGAGCTGCCGCAATAGCGGCTCGCGAGCCGTGCCCCGAGCTGTCGCGCTTCAGCCGCTTCAGGTCCGCGCGCATCTCTGCCGCACTCTGATAGCGCAGCTCGGGGTCTTTTTCCAGCGCCTTGTCGATGATCTCTTCCAGGCGGGGCGGAATGACAGGATTCACTTCCGCCGGTGGACGCGGGTTGCGGTCGAGGATGCCCTGAAAGATGACCGCCGAGGTGTTGCCCTCAAAGGGGAGCCTGCCCGTCGCCATCTCATAGAGGATCGATCCCAGGGAAAACACATCGCTGCGTCCGTCAAGTTCCCCGCCGCGGGCCTGCTCCGGTGACATGTACGCCACCGTTCCTACGGCAGTTCCGGGTGAAGTCAGCATGGGAGTGGCAGCAGTACTGCCGCCGACGGTCTCCAGCGCTGCCCGCCGGTCGTGGGTCAGCTTGGCAAGTCCGAAATCGAGGATCTTGGCCTGCCCGCGCGTGGTAACGAAGATGTTCGCCGGCTTCAGATCACGGTGAACGATACCCCTGCCGTGTGCCACGTCCAGCGCATCCGTGACCTGAATGGCGATTTCGAGAATGGTGACGAGAGGCAGAGCATGACCGTCGATCTTTTCGCCCAGGGTCTGCCCCTCCAGCAGCTCCATGGAGATGAAGTGCTGCCCGTCGCACTCCTCGATGGCATAAATGGTGCAGATGTTGGGATGGTTCAGCGCCGAGGCAGCCCGCGCCTCCTGCTGGAAGCGTTCCAGAGCACGCTGATCCTGTTCCAGTTCTCGCGGCAGGAACTTAAGCGCGACGCGCCGGC
This sequence comes from Binatia bacterium, assembly GCA_035516415.1. GTDB lineage: Bacteria > Acidobacteriota > Terriglobia > Terriglobales > Acidobacteriaceae > Bog-257. The sequence goes on from DATJAI010000058.1 coordinate 15,933, forward strand.
CGAGGCGGCTGTCTTCAGCTTCATAAACCACCCCCATGCCACCGGAGCCCAACTTTTTCCCAATGGTGTAATGCAGGATGCGCTTGCCGACCAGGTTATCCAAAAAACCAGTCTCCCGTGAATTCGACTCTATTGCCATGCGCCACCAGCGTCAAGGCAGCCAGCCCGTCCGGGCTAGGGAGCCGGTCTAGCGCCTGTGGGCTGGTTAATGTTCGAGAAACGGATTGGACACGACCTGGGAAGCCGACTCTTCTTCCGACAGCCTGGCCTGCTCCCGGGCTGCTTGCGCCTCTGCATTACGCCCAGTCTGTTCGAGCACCTTCGCCAGCAACTGATACGTAACCTTCAGAGGCTTGATGCTGTTGGCGCGCCGGTAATCTTCGATAGCGACGTTCAGGTCGCCAGATCGCTCAGCCACTACCCCGAGACCCAGCCAACCGCGATAATTGCCTGGATCCAGCTCCACAGCCTGCTCAAGATTCTTTCGCGCCTCCCCGTTGTCCCGAAGATCGAGATAGACGAGCCCTTTGTTGCTGAGCAGGTGGGAGCGGCTGTGGCGGTCCGTGGTTATGCTCATCACCTGGTCGTAGTGTCCGACTGCCTCCCGGAGGCGGCCATGCTGATGATCGTAGACCGCGAGCTGCAGGTTGCTGGTGGGGTCGGAAGGGTAGATTGCCAGCGCGATATTGTAGTGTTTCAGCGCCTCATCCGTCTGTCCCTGCTCCATGAGCAGCAGCGCCAGATTGTCGTGAGCGATATAGTTGTCGCTGGTGACCTGCAGCGTGTGCGTCCACAGCCTTATGTTGTCGCTCCAGTACCCGAGTTGACGATGGGTGACAATCGCCAGCGCGAGCAGGACGACAACACTGGCGCTCCGAACAGCCAGCGGCGGAATACGGTACCTCGCGACCAGCTCGGCCACTCTCCAGCACAGCATGATGAAGACGCCGATGAGCGGCAGGTAGGCATATCTGTCAGCCATCGCCTGACCACCCACGTGCACGAGGCCAATCATCGGGACCATAGTCCCCAGAAACCAGAACCAGCCCACCGGCAGATAGCGGTATCTGCGACCCACGATTGCCAGGGCCGTGATGCCGCCTAGCAGAAGCAGCGACGGAAGTACCTCCCGCAGCGGCAACGCATGCCATGGATGCGGATACATGGGAGCAAGACGGACCGGCCATAATGTCTTGCCGATGTAACTTGCGTAGGACACGATCGCGTTAGTCAGCCGGATCGAAAACGGAAATTTTGCCAGCGGAGTAACCGCTCCGCCCCGCTTCTGCGCCACCATGGTGACCACGGCGCTGCCGCCGCTCATCACAAAGAGGGGGATTTTCTCCTTCACCAGCCACCAGAAGGTTCTCTGCGGCAACGAAGCTTCGCTCGTCGCCGTCGCCGCCGCCGCTGCCGTTGCCGATCCGCCAACTTTCATCCGGCGCAGCGGCCAGTAGTCCCACAGGAGCAGAACGAAGGGAAAGGTGATGATCTGCGGCTTCGCCATGAGCCCCAGGGCAAACAGCAGCATGACGACGGCATAGCGCCCCGGGAGCGGCCGGCCGCCGTCGGCCTTGCGGGCAGTCGCTGTTTTCGGATCGCTGAAGGCCCACGCGTACCCGCGATACGCGCCAAGCCCGAGCAGGAAAAACAGCATGCTCAGCAGGTTCTTGCGTTCCGCGATCCATGCCACCGATTCCACATTGAGGGGATGCAGCGCAAACAGACCGGCCACCATGGCGCTTGGTCCCACCTGACCGGTGGCGCGACGCAGCACCCAGAACAACAGCATGGCGTTGACGACGTGGAGCAGGAGGTTTACATCGTGATGGCCGCCGGGCTCCAGATGGAACAACTGGACATCGGCAGCGTGAGACAGCCACGTCAAAGGGTGCCAGTTGGCCTGGTAAAACGTGGTGAATGCCCAGGAGATAGTTTCCAGGTCAAGACCGGACTTGATGTGGGTGTTGTCCAGGACATAAACCGAGTCATCGTAGTTGACAAAGGGATGATGGGTTACCGGAAAGTAGATGGCAATAGTCGCAACGATGAGGAGCAGCGCCAGAACACGGCTCTCCGTTCTGGAGGAAGCCGGCAACTCCCGCTTTAGCGCGGCTGGAACAGTTCTGCTGGCCTTCTTCCGAGCTGCGGAAGCCCTCGTATTCACACATCCTCCCTTAGGTCAACAAACGGGCCCGTATTGCTGCCGAATCCAGGTTGCCGGCTGAACGGTGCGACTCTCATCTGCGGAGTTGCCGGACAGAGCGGTCTCTGCCGATTCTACCAAGCCATCTCACGCTCCAATGCGACAACCCCAGTTGCCATCGGCCAATCCTAATAGGCAATTGCAATCCGGAGTCCTGCACTGAGGCTGGTTCACCGATGCGTGGAGCAGGCTCTTGCCCGGCCACTTCGGAGGGGCTTCGAAAAGGAGAATATGGCAATGAATATCGTACGAAAGAGCCTTCTGGCCGTGGCGGCATCGCTGCTGCTGGCCATAACGGCGCTAGCGCAAAACAACCCGCCCGCCAATGAGAACACCAGGTCTACCGCAAACGGCGGCGTGCTTACCGCTGATCGTCACTTCATGGACAAGGCTGCCCAGGGGGGGATGGCCGAGGTCGAATTGGGACAACTGGCCGAACAGAACGCCCAGAGCGCCGAAGTCAAGGCGTTCGGCAAGCGCATGGTTGAAGACCACAGCAAAGCCAACGACGAGCTCAAGCAGCTTGCTTCGCAGAGGGGTGTCGCACTGCCCACCGGGCTTGACGCAAAGGACAAGATGACGAAAGAGCGCCTCTCGAAGCTGCACGGCGCGGCCTTCGATAAGGCATACATGCGCGACATGGTGACGGACCACAAGAAGGACGTGGCCGAGTTCAGGCATGAATCCACGGCAGCCCACGATCCCACCCTGAAGGATTGGGCGGGCAAGACGCTGCCCACGCTGGAAAGCCATCTGCAGGAGGCGGAGAGGGTCGCGCCTACCGTCGGCGCGCAGACCAGCGCCCGCCAAGGCAGCAAGGGTATGAACAAGACTACAGCCCAGCAGTATTGATTTCCGCTGTAACGCCAGCAGCATAAAAGCCGTCCTGCAAGGGATGGCTTTTTCTATGTTGAGAGAATTCGCGGCCCGCCTTCCGGCCGCAATCCGGAGCCGTTACTTCGCCAGCTCGTAACCGGCGAAAAAGAAGCCGAGCTCGAAGCGCGCCGTGTCCTCGGCATCGGAGCCGTGCACCGCATTTTTTTCGATGCTGGAGGCCCACTTCTTGCGGATCGTGCCCTCGTCAGCCTTCGCCGGATCGGTGGCGCCCATCAGGGTGCGGTAATCGGCAATGGCATCTTCCTTTTCCAGTGCCATGACGATGATCGGCCCGCCCGACATGAAGTTTGTAAGCGATTCGAAAAACGGCCGATGCGCGTGCACGGCGTAAAAGCCCTCGGCCTGGCTCTTGTTGATGTGGAGCATCTTCATGCCGAGAATGCGGAATCGGTTTTGCAGAAGCGTGCTGATGATGTCGCCCGCCGCTCCCTTTTCGACAGCGTCAGGCTTGATGATGGAAAGAGTGCGTTGGAGTGTTTTCATTCCTCGTTGTGTGTCCTTCGTATAGGTCGCTTTTCGCTACCTACCGATTCATCACCGCTGCCTGCGCCTTCACCAGCGTCTCGCCGATGTCGGCGGGCGACTGCGCTACGTGAATGCCGGCGGCCTCCATCGCCCGGATCTTCTCCGCAGCCGTTCCCTTCCCACCTGAGATGATCGCTCCCGCGTGGCCCATGCGCCGTCCCGGAGGCGCGGTCCGCCCCGCGATAAAGCCCACCACCGGCTTGCGCACGTTCTGCCGGATGAACTCCGCCGCAGTCTCCTCGGCGCTGCCGCCGATCTCGCCGATCATCACGATGGCTTCCGTCTCGGGGTCGTCGTTGAACAGCCGGATGGCGTCGACAAAATTCGTGCCGATGATGGGATCGCCGCCGATTCCGATGGCCGTTGATTGTCCGATGCCGCGCGTCGTCAACTGATAGACCGCCTCATAGGTCAAAGTGCCCGAGCGCGAGACGATGCCGACATTTCCCTCTTTATGAATGTGCGCGGGCATGATGCCGATCTTGCATTTGCCCGGCGAGATGATGCCGGGACAGTTCGGCCCGATCAGGCGCGATTTCCTGGTTTTCAGGAACTCCCAGGCGTTGACCATATCCATGGCCGGAATGCCTTCGGTGATGCAGACGATCAGCGGTACGCCGGCGTCGGCGGCTTCCATGATGGCGTCGGCCGCCCCCGGCGGCGGCACGAAGATTACCGTGGCGTTGCCGCCGGTCTTATCGACCGCCTCCCCCACGGTGTTGAAGATGGGCCAGCCCTCGTGCGTCGTACCGCCCTTGCCGGGAGTCACGCCACCGACAACGTTCGTGCCGTACGCCGCAGCGTTTTTGGCGTGAAAGGTACCTTCGCGTCCCGTCAGTCCCTGCACCAGCAGGCGTGTCGATTTATCAACCAGAATGCTCATCGACCCTCCCCGGCGGCGGCAACCACCTTCTCGGCCGCGTCCTTCATGGTCTCTGCCACGATGAAATTCAGTCCGCTCTCTTTCAGGATTTTGCGGCCCTGTTCCACATTGGTCCCCTCCAGCCGCAACACGATCGGCCACTTGATGTTGGTCTTGCGCGCCGCACTGACCACACCGTTGGCCAGCGTGTCCACGCGCAGGATACCTCCGAAGATGTTGATGAGCACCGCTTTCACTTTTTTATCGCTGAGCAGGATTTCGAAGGCATGGGTCACCTGCTCTTCGCTGGCCCCTCCGCCGACGTCGAGGAAGTTGGCGGGCATGCCTCCCGCGTACTGGATGATGTCCATGGTCGCCATTGCCAGCCCTGCGCCGTTGACCATGCAGCCAACGTTGCCATCGAGCTTGATGTAGTTCAGGTTGTATTTGCTGGCCTCGACCTCCAGCGGATCTTCCTCGCTGAGGTCGCGCAGCTCCAGGATCTCGGGATGACGGTAAAGGGCGTTGTCGTCGAAGTTCATCTTGGCGTCGAGCGCGAACAGGCGGCCATCGGTGGTGGTGATGAAGGGATTGATCTCCACCAGCGAGGCGTCGGTGGCCTCGGCTGCCCGCGCCAGAGCCATCATGAAGCCCATTGCTCCCTTGATGTACGTTGTCTCCAACCCGAGCCGGAATGCGACCTGGCGGGCCTGAAACGCCCGCAGTCCAAATCCCGGAACGAGGTGGGTTTTGATGATGGCGTTGGGATCCCTTGCGGCGACCTCTTCGATCTCCATGCCGCCGGCGGCCGAGGCCATGAACACATTTCGTCCGGCCACGCGGTCCAGCACGATGCCCAGATAGAGTTCGCTGGCGATGGGCAGCGTTTCTTCGATCAGCAGGCGCTGCACGATTTTTCCTTCCGGCCCCGTCTGATGGGTAATCAGCTTCATACCCAGCATTTTCGAGGCCAGTTCGGCGGCCTCCTCGGGCGATTTCGCCAGCTTGACGCCGCCGCCTTTGCCGCGGCCGCCGGCATGAATCTGGGCCTTCACCACCACGCCGGTTGCGCCCTGCTGAAACAGCGACCTTGCGGCCTCGAGCGCCTCTTCGCGGCTCTGCACCATTCGGCCGCGCGGCACGGCCACTCCATACTTCGCCAGAATGGACTTTCCCTGGTATTCGTGTATTTTCATGTTGGCACCACGATAGCGGGAGCAACGGTCGCCCGCGTTAGCGGCCGGTCTGGCCGGATGCTCTGCTCCTTACGAGGATGGCGTAACAGCAAGGAAACCTGTGATTGTATAGGAGCAGGGGAGTCAATGGCTAGAAGAGATCGTCACCGGTCCGGCGTGATCGGCCGCAATAAAATGGGCCCGATGCCAGAGAGCGGTGACGATTCCCTGGCTCCGAGCCCATTCGATCCTGAAACGGATCGGAGGTGATGTCTATATCTTAGACGAGGTTGTGGAAAAGTCAAGAGAAAATCGTGATAAGCTGCTGAATTTCCAGCAGTTGCACCATTTCCGGGAAGGACTTCAAGTGCCTGAAAACAGGAGACATGGGGTGCCGCTTCATCGCCTGGCCGGTGCGCACGCGCGCGCGATACCGGCCACCCTGGGGCGCGCCGTGCTGCTTGCGCTTGTGCTCCACCTAGTTTGCCTCGCAGCCGCGGCCGACGCTGGATTGCAACAGGGCTCCTCACCGCATTCCATTGCTGCATCGTCGCAGCCCTTACTTCAGTACTCCCTGCCTCAAGACAAGCTTGCAAAAGCGTGCGCGCTTTATCTGCTGAACGGCACTCTGTATCTGGTAACCGCGCTGTGGGGATTCATCGTTCTGTGGCTGATGCTTCGCATGCGATTCGGGACGCGCCTGCGCGACTGGGCGGAAGGTGCATCGCGGCGTCGCTTCGTCCAGGCTGCGATTGTCATGTCGCTCTCCGTTATTGTGCTCCAGGCCGCGCAGCTCCCTTTCGATATGTACGATCACCATATCAGCCTGAGATACGGTCTTTCCGTGCAGCGCTGGGGATCCTGGTTCGGCGATTGGGGCAAGGGACTGCTGCTTTTCGTCATTTTCGCCACCATCCTCGGCTGGATTCTGTACGCGGTGCTGCGCCGCAGTCCGCGCCGCTGGTGGTTTTATTTCTGGCTGGCGCTGATTCCCATCCTCGTCTTCGTGCTGTTCATCGCTCCCGTCTGGATCGAGCCGCTGTTCGAGAAGTTTGAGCCGCTCAGCGACCATCATGCCGACCTGATCGCGCGCATCGAGCAGGTGGTGAATCGCGCCGGCATGGACATTCCGCCACAGCGCATGTTCGAGATGAAAGCCAGCGAGAAACGCACCACCCTGAACGCCTACGTGAGCGGCTTTGGCGCGACCAAACGGGTTGTGGTATGGGACACGACCATGCGAAGCATGACCGTTCCTGAGACTCTGTTCGTATTCGGCCATGAGATGGGTCATTACGTCCTGCATCACATTCCGAAAGAACTTGCCATCGATCTGGCGATATTGCTGCTGCTGTTCTACCTGGGGTATCGCCTGGCGAACTGGGCGGGGTCGCGATATGGACCTGGGTGGGGAGTGCGGGATCTCGCCGACTGGGCCTCGCTTCCCATGCTGATGCTGGTTCTGTCGGTGCTCACATTTGTGGCCACGCCGGCTTTCAATGCCGTGTCGCGCCATTACGAGCACCAGGCAGACCAGTACGGACTGGAGGTCATTCACGGCCTTGTGCCGGAGGCGTCACTCAACGCGGCCAGGGCATTTCAGGTTCTGGGCGAGATGTCGCTCGACTATCCCTATGTCGGCAAGTTCTGGGAATTCTGGGCCTGGAACCATCCCACAATCCGCGACCGCATGATCTTCGCGCAAAGCTACGATCCGTGGCACGAGGGCAGGCAGCCGGAGTTCGTGAAGAGCGCGCCGTAGTCGTCAGCCGGGGCGCGGGCTATCGAAAACGGGGCCAGGTTCGTTGACACCGCGCGATAAGCTCTGTTAGTTTCAATTGTTCCAGGTGTATCTCTAGCGCCCTCAGTGCATCTTCAGCGGTAGGCACTCAACGACAAGGCATGGATACCACTCTCAGACAGGCGGGCGAATTACTGCTTGACGCCATTCCGACGGCGGTGCTCCTGCTGTTGCTGTATGCCATCTATCAGAACCTGGTGCGCAAGCCGCTGGAACGAATCCTGGCCGAGCGTCGCGAGCGCACCGAAGGGGCGCTGCTAAAAGCGCGCGCCGACATTGCCGGCGCCGAAGCGCGCACGCAGGAATACGAAGAGAAGTTGCGGGATGCGCGGCTGGCGGTCTTCAAGGCGCAGGAAGCGCGGCGGCAACAGGCGCAGCAGATGAGGATGCAGGCACTGGCGGAAGCGCGCCAGCACGCCCAGCAGCAGGTTCGTGAAGCGCGCGCCGCCCTCGATCAGGACATGGCTGCGGCGCGCACGGCTTTACAGGGCGAGGCCGACCGGCTGGCCTCGGAAATCATTCGCAGCATTCTGAAACCTGCCGGAGCCATCGCATCAGGCGGTCCTGCATGAACCGACGGGTGTTGTGCCGCCTGGCAGCGGTCGCGTTTGTCGCCCTGCTGCTGACGTCCGGGGTTGCGGGGCAAGAGGCCCAGCACGGGTCCACGCAGCAGAAGACCGAGGGCAACGCCTCCGCCGAATCTTCTTCCGGGGACGCCAATGCCGCCATCGGCGAAATTCTGGGGCACACCGTCGAGAAAGCCGCTCACACCGCCGAGAACTGGGGACGCAGGATCGGCCTGGGCCACGACGTATCTTTCGCCATCTCGTTGGCGCTCAACTTCGCCGGTATTGCCCTGTTCTTCTATGTCCTGCTGAAGGCAAGGCTGCCGCAGGCTTTTCGCGAGCGTACGGCAACCATCAAAAAGGCCATTGAGGAAGCGCGAGCTGCCGGCGCCGATGCGGCGCGCCGTCTGGGCGATATCGAGTCCCGGCTCGGCAGGCTGGACAGCGAAGTGTCCGGAATCCGCGCCCAGGCGGACCGCGAGGCGGCGGCAGAGGAGGAGCGCATCCGGCAGGCGGCGGAAGAAGACAAACACAAGGTCGTGCAGACTGCCGAGGCCGAAATTGCCGCCATCGCCCGCAACGCGCGCCGCGAACTGAAGGGCTACGCTGCGTCGCTGGCAGTCGATCTGGCGGCGCGCAGAATTCGCGTCGATGAGTCCACGGACCACGCGCTGGTGCGTGAATTCGTCGAGCAGCTCGACAAGGACGGCAAATAGGATGGCCGCAATCGCCAGCCGTTACGCTCGTGCCCTCGTGGATGTCATCCTCGAGCAGCAGATCGACGGCGATGTCGCCCGCCAGCAACTGCAAGCTATTGCCGACGCGCTGCACGAGAGCATCGAGCTGCGCCGGGTCTGGGAATCCCCATCGGTACAACCTGACCAGAAGCGCGCCGTCCTCGACGGCATCGCCCGCCAGATCGGAGCGGTAAAACCGATCCGTAATTTCATGGCCGTGCTGATCGACCATCGCCGGATTGCCATGCTGGACGATATCGCGCGGCAATTCGGGACGGAACTCGACGCGCAACTGGGCTTCGCGGAAGTAGAGGTCTCCAGCGCGCGCGCACTGTCAGCGGAAGAGCAGCGCGAGCTGGAGCGGCATGTCGGGCGAATGACCGGCAAGAAGGTTCGCGCCCGCTATGTCTCCGACCCCGCATTGCTGGGCGGTGTGACGGTGCGCGTGGGCAGCACGATTTACGACGGCTCCGTGCGGGGCCAGCTGGAGAAAATGCGGCAGGGGCTGAGTCTGGCGTAGGAGTTAACGGCCTGTTTGAGAACAGCGCCGAGTTTATCAATCCGGGTTTTAGTACCGGACGCCGGAAGCACGCAACGGCAGTGCCGAAGGCACGGCATACCTTAGCCCAGGACGAAGCGAAGCGGAGTCCTGGGTAGCGATGATGTTTATGACCCGAGTCCCGTACCGGGGCCCCCGACAAGCGCCGGGGTTGCGCTTGCTGGGGTGGTTTAGGGACGGCACAACCGCAAGCGGCGCTTCAGCGCTGCGGAACGAAAGCAGGTCCCTCGACTCCGCGCCCGCCCGACCCCGCAAATGATGCGGGTCGGAGAGGCCGCGGGCGCACCGCTCGGGATGACAATTAATTGATGGGCCGATCACGGCGCGGTTGAAACCGCGCCCCTTCAAAATCTTATGGCGCAGATCAAAGCAGACGAGATCACCAAGCTCATCCGCGAGCAGATTGACCACTACGAGTCCAAGATCGCGGTCGACGAAACCGGTCAGGTCATGTCGATCGGCGACGGTATCGCCCGTGTTTATGGCCTGGACAAGGTCATGGCCGGCGAGCTGCTCTCCTTCGCCCCCAAGCACCCCGATGTGGCGGGCATCGCCATGAACCTAGAAGAAGATCAGGTCGGCGTGGTGCTGATGGGCGAGTACACCGAGGTGGAAGAGGGCGACGAAGTCAGGCGCACCAGCCGGATCATGAGCGTGCCGGTGGGTGAGGCCCTTATCGGCCGCGTCGTCAATTCGCTTGGCGAGCCTATCGACGACAAAGGACCGGTTAACACCGAGCAGTTTATTCCGCTGGAACGTCTGGCCCCCGGCGTCATCGACCGCCAGCCGGTGAAGGAACCAATGGCTACCGGTCTGAAGGCCATTGATTCCATGATTCCCATCGGCCGCGGCCAACGCGAGCTGATCATCGGCGACCGGCAGACCGGCAAGACGGCGGTGGCGCTCGACACCATCATCAACAGCAAGGGGCGCGACCTGATCTGCATTTACTGCGCCATCGGGCAGAAGCGCTCGTCGGTTGCCCAGGTGGTCAAGACGCTGGAAGATTACGGAGCGATGGAGTACACCATCGTGGTCTCCGCCTCGGCGTCCGATCCGGCTCCCATGCAGTACATCGCGCCCTATTCCGCCTGCGCCATGGGCGAGTACTTCCGTGACAACCGGCGCCACGCCCTGTGCATCTACGACGATCTTTCCAAACATGCAGTCGCCTATCGCGAGATTTCGCTGCTGCTGCGCCGTCCACCGGGACGGGAGGCCTATCCCGGCGATGTGTTCTATCTTCACTCCCGCCTGCTGGAGCGCGCCGCAAAGCTCAGCGATGGTCTGGGAGGCGGTTCCCTGACGGCGCTGCCCATCATCGAAACCCAGGCGGGCGACGTTTCCGCCTACATCCCCACCAACGTCATCTCCATTACCGACGGGCAGATTTACCTGGAAACCGACCTGTTCAACTCCGGTGTTCGTCCTGCGGTCAATGTAGGTCTTTCAGTGAGCCGCGTCGGCGGCAATGCGCAGATCAAGGCCATGCGCCAGGTTGCCGGCACGCTGCGGCTGGACCTCGCGCAATTCCGCGAGCTGGCGGCGTTCTCGCAGTTCGGCAGCGACCTTGACAAGGCCACACAGGCACAGCTTGCCCGCGGCCAGCGTCTGACGGAGATCCTCAAGCAGGGACAGTACCAGCCGCTGCCCTTCTCCAGACAGATCCTCATCATCTATGCCGGGACCCAGGGCCTGCTGGATGACATGCCGGTGGAGCAGCTGCGTGAATTCGAGAAAGGGCTGTACGCGTACGTGGAGACCGCGAATCCCGGAGTGCTGAAGTCGATCGAGGAGAAAAAGATCCTCGATGACGATATCCGGGCGACCTTGACCAAAATTATCCAGGAATACAAGGGGCGTTTCGCCAGCGAACGTGAGGCGGTGGCAAAGGCGGGCGCCTAACGACAAATGGCGAACATACGCGATCTCCGGCGCCGCATCCGCAGCGTGAAGAACACGCGGCAGATTACCAAAGCCATGAAGATGGTGGCCGCGGCCAAGCTGCGCCGCGCCCAGGAGCGGGCCCTGGCATCGCGGCCCTACGCGTTGATGATGATCAACGTCCTGCGCTCGCTGATCCGGCGTAGCGATCTGGTGGATGAGAAGACTGGCGAGCCGAGGCATCCGCTGCTGGCGCAGCGGCCGGAGCAGAACGTACTGCTGGTGCTGGTTACCGGGGACCGCGGCCTGGCAGGGGCATTCAACTCGAATGTGCTGAAGGCAGCCGCCAAATTCCTGGATGCGTTCGGCGACAAGAACATCAGTATCGCCGCGGTCGGCCGTAAGGGTCGCGATTACATGCGGCGCCGTTATCCCGCCAGGCCGCAGGGTAGCACAACCCGCGCCGGCAGGGTCGAGGTCGTCGGCGAACACCTGAACGTGCTCGGCAAGCTGGAATACGAGGCCGTCGCCGAGATTGTGGAGAGAGTCATCCACGCCTACGAGAACGCCGAAATCGATTCGGTGTATGTGATCTTCAACGAATTCAAGTCGGTGATCTCGCAGCGGCTCATCGCGCAGCGCGTTCTGCCCGTACAGGAAATTGGCCGGCGCGAAGTGGCCCTGGCGGAAGAGTTTACGCTGGAAGAGCGGGAGAGGATGGGCGAGGCCGCAATGGCGGCCGGCGTCAGCCTGGGGGAGCTGCCGGAAACCGAAGAGGTGCGCCGGGCCAGGGAGTTTCCCACCCCCGACATCGATTACATTTACGAGCAGCCGGCAGAAGAGATCTTCCGGGGCATGTTGCCCCGCTATGTCGTCCTGCAGCTTTTTCAGGCCATGCTGGAATCGGTGGCAGCCGAAAACGCTGCCCGCATGACGGCCATGGATTCGGCCAGCAACAACGCCGATGAGGTGATTGACTCGCTAACACTGACCATGAACCGGGTGCGGCAGGCCGCCATCACCAAGGAAATCATCGAGATCGTCAGCGGCGCGGCTGCGTTGTAACGACAAAAACCGCCACCCTCTCGACGACAACCGACAACTGAGAACTGGAAACTGATCATGGCAGATGAAAATATCGGACACGTTATACAGATCGCAGGTCCCGCGGTGGACGTGCAATTCTCCGAGTCGGCGCTGCCGCCCATCTACACGGCACTGCGCGTCACCAGCGAAGGCTTTAACACGCCGCAACCGCTCGATGTCATCCTTGAGGTCGAACAACAGCTCGGCGAAGGCCGGGTGCGCTGCGTTGCCATGGAGCCTACCGAAGGGATGGTGCGCGGGATGCGGGCGCAGAACCTGAAGAGCCCCATCACGGTTCCCGTGGGCCGCGAGACCCTGGGCCGCGTACTCAACGTCATCGGCAACCCGGTCGACAAGCTGGGGCCGGTAAGTAGCAGCAAACGCAATCCCATCCATCGCCAGGCGCCCGCGTTTGACGAGCAGTCCACTCAGATGGAAATGTTCGAGACCGGCGTCAAAGTCATCGACCTGATCCAGCCCTTCCTGAAGGGCGGCAAGATCGGCCTGTTCGGCGGGGCGGGGGTTGGCAAGACCGTCGTGATCATGGAACTGATCAACAACGTGGCCCTCCAGCACGGCGGATTCTCCGTCTTCGCGGGCGTGGGTGAGCGCACGCGCGAAGGCAATGATCTCTGGCTGGAGATGCAGGAATCGGGCGTGGTCAACATCAAGGAGCCGGCAAAATCCAAAGCGGCGCTCATTTACGGCCAGATGACCGAGCCGCCCGGGGCGCGGCTGCGCGTGGCCCTCGCTGCCCTGACCGTCGCCGAATATTTCCGCGACGAAGAAGGCGCGGACACCCTGCTCTTCATCGACAACATCTTCCGCTTCACGCAGGCGGGTTCGGAGGTTTCGACGCTGCTGGGCCGCATGCCCTCCGCGGTGGGTTACCAGCCCAATCTTGCCACCGAGATGGGCGAGTTGCAGGAGCGGATCACCTCGACCAGAAAAGGTTCGGTGACTTCGGTGCAGGCGATCTATGTGCCCGCCGACGATCTTACCGATCCCGCGCCGGCCACAACCTTCGCCCACCTGGACGCCACCACCGTGCTCTCCCGCGCATTGACCGAGATTGGAATTTAT
>DATJAI010000059.1:0-33033 GCA_035516415.1 Binatia bacterium
TGGTGATCGTAATGGGCAAAGAGGCGCGGGATGTGAGCGAGAAGGATGCACTTTCTTATGTTGCCGGATACGCGACCGGCAATGACTTCAGTGCCCGCGACCTCCAGTTCGAAACCGGCGGACAGTGGATGTTAGGGAAGACTTCAGACGGCTTTGCCCCGCTGGGTCCTTACTTCGTCACCGCCGAGCAGGTGGATCCCAACAATCTGAACCTGGAATGCCGGGTCAATGGCGATACGCGGCAGTCGTCCAATACCAGTGACATGGTCTTCGACTGCCGTCAGATCATCAGCTATACCTCAGCGCGCATTTCCCTCCGGCCAGGAGACGTCATCTTCACCGGCACGCCGGGAGGTGTGATCTTCAACGGAGTCGCGAACGGGATTGCTACGCGCAAGGAGAAGTGGGATTGGCTCAAGGCTGGCGACAGGATTGCCTGCAGCCTGGAGAAACTCGGGGAATTGAAGTTCGAACTGGCGTGAGGCAGTAGTTCTGAAGGCTTGGGGATTACCGGCAGAGCCCTGTGTGGTGCTCCCACCAATGATACTGTGGCCCGGAGTCCCGCGTCATCGCGCCCGCCTGCCGGGACTGTTTGCTGGGCATCACCTTCGCCTCCATTGTCGTCTCGCTCACAGAAGGGACCCCGACGGACATGAGCGCTTCGGTGCTCCTGGAGAAGGTCAAGGTCCCGTTTTCGCGGAACCGGTGGGAGTGGTGCGAAAGAAGGCCGGGGGTCTCCCCCGAAACACTCGCCAATTTCACAAATTGCAGTGACCATCGTCAGTGATCGGTGATAGGGGCGACGTGAGAGAGCCCTTGCAGACGCGGAAGCAGGGTGATTTCAGACCGGGGGCTTACCGGGCGACGGCCAGTGGCTAATGGCCCGTCGCCGGTGTGCTACGGAGTGTCAGCCGCCGGCGGTGCGGGCCAGCCGGGCGCGGCGTTCCTGCCAGTCCTGAGTGGCGAAGATGCGCGGCCCGACCTCGATGAGCCGCGGCAGCATCTGGAAGACGGAGACGGCAGTCCAGCGCATTCCCTGGCGGGTGCGGTAGCCGCGGCGGTTCAGTTCTTCGGCGATGGCCGAGTAGGGGCCGTCCTGGACGGTCAGCTCCATCATGAGAAAGAGGATTTCCTGCTCGGTGGGATTGACTTCGAGGCGCGACGCGTCTTTGGCCACCTGCAGGCCGAAGGGAACTTCTTCCGGCGGCAGGCCGCCCTCAGCAGCAGGCAGCTCGCGCTCCCATTCCACGGCCACCAGCTTCCATCCCTGTTCGGCCTGGCGGGCGATGTCGTCGGGCCCGAAGGAGGCGGGAACCTCCTGGCGAATGCGTTCGACGTTAGCCATGCTTTCCCCTTTCAGTGGCTAGTGACTGGTAGCCAGTAGCTAGTGGTCAGTGGTCAGTGGTCAGTTCCCAATGTAGCGTGACGAACTCTGCGAATCGACAGCTAGCCGCTACTCACCAGCCACTAATTACTGGCCACTAGCCACTACTTCACTGCTCGCGCAGGATCCGCATCGGGTCCAGACGCGCCGCCCGCCATGCCGGCGCGGCGCTTGCGGCCAGCGAGACCAGCAGAAGCACGGCGCTCACGCATACAAAGGTCAGAGGATCGAAGCGCCGCACCTCGCACAGCATGCCCTGCATGAACTCGGTCAGCAGCAGAGAAACGAAAATGCCAATCGCCAGGCCGGTTGCGGCAAGCAGCATTCCGCGACGGAGCACGAGGCCGAGCACGTTGTCGCGCTGCGCGCCCAAAGCCAGGCGCAGGCCGATTTCCAGGGTGCGCTGCGCCACCATGTACGACAGCACCGCGTACAGTCCGACGGCCGACAGCAGCAGGGCAATGACCGCAAAGGAGGCGAGCAGGACGGTCTGGAAGCGCGGCTGCGCCGCCGACAGCGAGATGTAATCGTCCGCAGTGCTGATGCGGTACAGCGGAATATTGCTGTCGAGTTGCGCCAGCGCGTCGCGCAGCGGCCCGAGAATTCCCATGGGATCGCCGGCGGTGCGGATGATGAGCGGCGGCGAGAAAATGATCGCCTGCCTGTAGGGCAGGTAATATCGCGGCTCCATGGCCGCGGTCAGGGTCTTGCCCTTCACGTCGCCCACCACGCCCACGATCTGGCGCGGCACGTTGTTGGTGATGTCGTCGCCCAGCCCCGGCTTGATCCGTTTGCCGATGGGATCTTGTCCGGGAAAATACTTGCGGGCGAAGGCCTGGTTCACAATGGCGACAATCGGCGCCCGGGAGTCGTCGGTGGGCTGAAATTCGCGGCCCGCGATCAGGGGGATGCGCAGGGCGCGGAAGAAACCGGGAGTCACGATGCCCACGGCCTCAACGAAATCGTCGCCCGGGGCTGCAGGACGACCCTCGATGGTGAAGCCAATGATCATGTAGCTGCGGGAAAGCGGTATGGGACCGCCGGCAACAGCGGACTCGACGCCAGGCAGCGCCCGCAGGCGGGACAGCAATTCCTCGTAGAACTGCGGCTTCTGCAGCCCGCGATACTGGTTCTCCGGCAGGTTCAGGTATGCGGTCAGCAGGTGGCGGGAATCGAAGCCGGGATCGACGTTCAGCACGCGCACGAAGCTGCGAATCAGAAGGCCGGCGCCAATCAGCAGAATCAGGCCAATGGCGGTCTCGGCAACGACCAGCGTGTCGTGCAGGCGATGCTGGGCGCGCCCGCCGGTCACATGTCGCACGCCTTCGCGCAGGGCCAGGGAGGGGTCCAGCCGGGAGGTACGCCAGGCAGGCAGCACACCGAACAGCACTCCGGTGAGGATGGAAGCCGCTGCCGCAAAGGCCAGCACCGTGCCATCAACCGAAACCTGATCCAGCCGCGGCAGATTCTGCGGTACAAAGCGCAGCATGGTTTTCAGCAGGAGCACGGAGAGCGCCACCCCGGCCATGCCGCTGCAGATGGCCAGCACAAGAGACTCCACCAGCACCTGGCGCATGATCTCCCAGCGCGAGGCGCCCATGGCGGAGCGCAGGGCAATCTCCGGACGGCGGCGGGTGGCGCGCGCCAGCATCAGTCCGGCGACATTGGCGCAGGCGATGAGGAGCACAAACAGCACGGCGGCAAACAGAACCGTCAGCGCCGGCCGGGTGTTGCCGACCAGGTCCACCAGTTCCGGGACAACGGTAGCGGCGGTGGATTTCTTGTTGCTCTCCGGATATTGGGTTGCCAGATTCTGCTCGATGAGGCTGAGGTCGGCCGTGGCTTGGGCGATGGTGACGCCGGAGCGCAGCCGGCCCACCACTTCCACCATGTCGGCGCCGCGCTGGCTGGTCAGCGGCTCGGGGTCGACCGCGTCGTCGGCCAGGGAAGTCCAGAGCGCGGGCTCGGGCTTCTGCATCGGGAATGCATATCCCTTCGGCATTACCCCAATGACCACGTACGTCTTGCGGTCGAGCGTGATATTGCGGCCGACGATATCGGGCGCGCCGCCAAAGATGGAACGCCAGGTCTCATGACTGAGAACAGCGACATGTGTTCCTGGCTTCTCGTCTTCGCGAACAAATCCCCGGCCCAGAATCGGGTTCACCCCCAGCACGCGGAAGAAATCAGAGGCGACGACCTGAATCTCAAGCATGCGCGGAGTTCCGCTGCCGGTCAGCGTGCGTGCGCTGTGCCGGTAGCAGGCGATGGCCTCGAAGGAATGGTTGCGCGCGCGCCAGTCGAAGAAATCGGGATAGCTGATGGTGACCGGAAGGCCGGGTTTGCCTGCCGACTGATCCAGTGCTGCCGGTGCCATCAAGCGGTCGGGGTCGGGAAAGGGCAGCGGCCGCAGCAGCACGGCATTGATCAGGCTGAAGATGGCGGTGGTGGCGCCGATGCCCAGCGCGAGCGTCAGGGTGGTGGTCAGGGCAAAACCCGGGCTTCTGCGCAACTGGCGCATCGCAAAGCGAAGGTCCTGCCACAGCTTTTGCATTACTCCTCCCGATTAATGTTGGCCTTCGATGCCGGCTCGCCACGACGGACGGCGCAGAGTGCAGCAGGTACACGTTTGTGGCCACCGGACAGAGCCGCGCAACCGGTTGCAAACAGCGGAGATGGCTGGAATCGCTCGCGGCCCGGGAGGAGCGCTGCGTCCGAATTCGGCAATGTTTGTCCACCAGCGGACAAGGCCGCCCGCGTTTGCCGCGCGTGTTTTGCGGCTGATAAACTCAGGAGTCTGCACCAGAGCCTGAACTACTCTCCATACAGACATGCGCAACGGAACTGATATCGCGATCGTCAACGGCGCCCGCACGCCCATGGGACGCTACTGTGGCAAGCTGCGCGACTTCACCGCCCAGGAGCTGGGAGCTGTCGCTGCGGTCGAGGCCATGAAGCGCTCCGGCGTGGAGCCCGGAGAAATTGACCACTGCGTCATGGGCAACGCGCAGCAGACTTCGGGCGACGCCATCTATGGCGCGCGGCACGTGGCGCTGAAGGCAGGTGTTCCCATCGAGGTGCCGGCGCTGACGGTGAATCGCCTGTGCGGCTCCGGCATGCAGTCGGTGGTCAGCGCGGCGCAGATGATCCAGCTGGGCGAAGCCGGCACCGTGCTGGCGGGCGGCATGGAATCGATGTCGCAGGCGCCGCACGTGATCCGCGGGATGCGCTGGGGCGTGGGATTCGGCGAAGGCAAGCTGGAAGACTCGCTGATGGTGGCGCTGCTTGACAGCTACTGCGGTATGTACATGGCGAATACCGCCGAGCTATATGCCGAGCAGCAGGGCATCAGCCGCGAGATGCAGGATGAATTTGCGCTGCGCTCGCAGAAATGCGCCGACGAAGCCTACAGGGCCGGCCGGCTGCAGGAGGAGCTGACGCCCGTGCCGCTGCGCAATCGGCGCGGCGAGTCCACCGGCGAGATGTTCACCGAAGACGACCATCGCCGTCCGGAGACGACGATGGAGAGCCTGCGCAAGCTGAAGCCCGCCTTCGGCAAGAATGGCACCGTCACCGCAGGCAATGCCAGCGGCATCGTCGATGGCGGCGCGGCTGTGGTGGTGATGCCGCTGGACGCGGCGGAAAAGCGCGGCCTGAAGCCGATGGCGCGAATTGTGGCCTGGGGAATTGCCGGCGTCGACCCGAAGATCATGGGCTCGGGGCCGGTGCCCGCTACCCGCATCGCGCTGAAGAAAGCCGGCCTCACGCTGGACGACATGGACGTCGTCGAGCTGAACGAGGCGTTCGCGGCGCAGTGCCTCGCCGTGGAAAAAGAGCTCGGGCTGGATCGCAGCAGGCTGAACGTGAACGGCGGGGCTATCGCGCTGGGACATCCGCTGGGCGCGACCGGCACGCGGCTGCTGCTCACGCTGATGCACGAGCTGCGCCGGCGCAAGGCGCGCTACGGGCTTTCGACGGCCTGCATCGGCGGCGGCCAGGGTATCGCGGTCATCCTGGAAAATCTGCAGCGGTAGCCACCGTACGTTGTCAGCTTTGTATCAGGGGCCGAGTTTACTCGTGCCGGACGGAGCGCACGAAAAGCGGTGCTTCAGCCCCGGCAGCGGTTCTCAGCTCCGATGCGTGGAGTTGTGATGCGCCTGGTCAGCGGCATCATTCTCGGCTATCTGGTGTTCGGGCTGGCGGCGTTCGCGTTGTTCCGCATTACCGGTCACAACCCGCACGCGGCGGCCAGCGTCAGCTTCGAGATTTCCAGCATCGTGTACGGTATCCTGTTTGCGCTGCTGGCGGGATACATTGCCGGCTTCATAGGCGGCCGGCGCGACCTGCTGGCGGCGAAGGTTGTGGGCGTGATGGTGGCGCTGGGCGCCATCGCCTCGATGATGATGACCGGCATAGCCTGGTCGCAGATTGCCGCGTTGCTGTTCATGGCGCCGGCGGTGCCCATCGGCGGGCGCTGGTACCTGGTGCGCAGCCGTGCAAAAAAGCCGGATCATTAATGACAGCCGAGGAACGGGAACTGCACGCAATGGTGTATCAGCTGGAGGCGGCATGGAACGCCGCCGATGCCGGGTCCTTCGCCGCGCAGTTTGCCGAGGATGCCGAGTTCATCCACATTCTCGGCGGCTACTACAGCGGGCGGGCGGCCATCGAGGCCGGCCATCGCATGATCTTCGGCACCATCTACCGGGGCAGCACGGTGCGCTACAGCGTGGAGAAGATCCGGTTTCTGCGGCACGACGTGGCCCTGGTTTTCCTGCGCCAGTTCCTGCAGTTCTTTGAAGAGAAGGCTCCACGCGAGCTGGACGCGCGGCCGATGATTGTCGCGGTAAGGAACGACGCCGCATGGCAGATTGCGGCCCTGCAGAACACGCGAATCAGCGAAGTGGGGCAAGCGATGGAGAAGCCCCCAGGTAACAGGGGCTAAAGCTCATCGGGCAACAAACACTTTCGGCACGGCTAAAGCTGCGCCCTTACACAAAGCATCAGCGTGAATAACGCCTCGTATCAGGGCATGGCTTCAGCCATGCCGACAGCGCGTAGAATGAAATGGGCTTCAGCCCCTGCTCATGGCCATCCCTGTTCGTAACTCCAATTCGAAAAGCATCATCCGTCCGTGTCGCACATTTTTTGTCACTACGAAGACCAGCATGGGACGCGCATTACTCCGGCCTGAGCGGAACGCAATGCTATTCGTGGATGTGCTGCGCTGGTACGTGGCCGCAGGAAAATTTCGCGTTCATGACTTCGTCGTCATGCCCGGGCATGTGCATCTGCTGCTGACTGTACGCGCTGACATGTCGATCGGGAAAGCCCTGCAATTCATCAAAGGCGGGTTTTCGTAGCGCTTGAAGAAGGAGCACGGATACACTGGCGAGAGTTGGCAGTGAGGATTCTCGGAAGTTAGAGTGGATGATCGTGACAGCTTCCTGCGGCATCGTGAGTACATCGCGCAGAATCCGGTTGAGCGCGGGTTGGTCAACTCGCCGGAGGAGTTTCCTTACTGCTTTACGTATCTGGCGCGGCGAAAGGCAGCAGGGGCTGAAGCCCAAAAGTAAGGAGCGGCTTCCGGCACGGCTGAAGCCGTGCCCTGATACAAGGCATCGATCTGGGCGTCGGAGCCGAGCCCTGATAAGAAGCATTCCCTGGCGCGCTCTGGAATGTTCGCTCAGAGGGTGCTACAGACCGGGCACATCCTTTACACCCAGCGCTGTTCACGAAGGCATGTACAACGCGGCATGCCTCGGAGAATCAGTGGGATTGTTGGGTTCGTATCGGGGCACGAGTTTACTCGTGCCGAACGGCGTTTATCTTTATGCGAGCCGCTTTAGCGGCGGCAGAAGAGAACCACAGATCGTCTGCTCGGACCTCGGTCTTCGCTCAAGATGAGAATTCGAAATTATTCCTGAAGGACAATGCGCACACATGAATATCAGCAAAGTTGGTGTACTCGGTTGTGGACTGATGGGATCCGGCATCGCGCAGGTCGCCGCCACCGCGGGTTTCGACGTGACGGTGCTCGAGCAGGAGCAGAAGTTTCTCGACAAGGGCTTTGCCGGCATCGAGAAGTCGCTGTCGCGCCTGGTGGAGCGCGGTCCAGCCAAGGGCGGCCTCACTCCCGAGCAGAAAACCGCGGCGCAGTCGCACCTGAAAGGCACGCTGAACATGCAGGACCTCGCCGGCTGCGACATCGTCATCGAGGCCATCATCGAGAACGTGGAAGAGAAGCGCAAGACGTGGGCGCAGCTCGGCTCCATCGTGAAACAGGACGCCATCTTCGCCACCAATACGTCATCCATCTCCGTCACCGAGCTGATGACCGCCACCAGGCGTCCCGAGCGCTTCATCGGGCTGCACTTCTTCAATCCCGTGCCCATGATGAAGCTGGTGGAGGTGGTAAAAACCATTGCCACCGCGCCCGAGGTTTACGACGCAGCGGTCGAGTTCGGCACCAGGCTGGGCAAAGTCCCGGTACGCACCAGCGACAAGACCGGCTTCATCGTCAACCGTCTGCTGGTGCCGTACCTGCTCGACGCTATCCGCGCGTATGAAGAAGGCGTCGGCTCCATCACCGATATCGACGAAGCCATGAAGCTGGGCTGCGGCTACCCGATGGGACCGTTTACCCTGCTCGACTTCGTCGGACTCGATACGACTTACTACATCACCCAGGTGATGTTCGAGGAGTTCAAGGAGCCGCGCTTCGCCTCGCCGCCGCTGCTGAAGCGCCTGGTGCTGGCCGGCTGGTTCGGCCGCAAGTCGGGCAAGGGATTTTACGATTACGCCGACCCGGGCAAGCCGGTGCCGGGAAAGTTTGTGTAGGAAAACAGCAACTGGCAGCTAGCTGGGCCGGGCGGCGGTGAAGCGAACTTGGTTCTCGGCAATGTGTTTGAGCGCCGAAAATCGAGTCCCACGCAGTGGGACGGAAGAATGATAGCTCAGCACGGAGCGGAATTGGGGTTGGGCAGCGGAGTGCTGGGTAGGCTTGTAATAACGGCCGAGCCCTTCAGGGGCGGCACAACGAACATCGTGAGCCGGTCGGCGCAGATAAGGGCAACCGGCATGCTACAGAAAATGATCGTGTCTTGTGCCATCGACTCGTCGCCGTTTTGAATGGCGGCGGGACGCAGGCCTGAAGGGCCGCCCTACCCGGGCAATTCCGGGTGACAATGTTCGGCGGGCCGGTCCTGATTGCTAATTGCCGATTACCCCTTTGGCTGACCGCTACTGTGAAAGGAACTCATGCCCGACTTCCAGAACATCAAACTCGAAACAAAGAACCACATCGTCTACATCACCATTGACCGTCCCAAAGTTCTCAACGCCCTCAACATGGCCACCATGGAGGAGCTGAAGCAGGCCTTCGCCTCCATCAAGGACGACGCCGAAGTTCGCGTCGCCATCCTCAGCGGCTCGGGCGAGAAGGCGTTCGTCGCCGGCGCCGACATCGGCGAACTGGCCCAGCACACGCCGGTTTCGGCCAAGGAGTACACGCACCGGGGCCAGGCGATCATCGACAGCATCGAGAACCTGGGCAAGCCGGTCATCGCCTGCATTAACGGCTTCGCGCTGGGCGGCGGCTGCGAGCTGGCTATGGCCTGCACCATGCGCCTGGCCAGCGAAAACGCGAAGCTCGGCCAGCCTGAAGTGAAGCTCGGCCTCATTCCCGGCTATGGCGGCACGCAGCGCCTGTCGCGCCTGGTGGGCAAGGGAATTGCCATGCAGCTCGTCCTCACCGGCGAGATGATCACGGCGCAGGAGGCGCACCGCATCGGGCTGGTGAACGAAGTTGTGCCCCAGGCCGAATTGATTCCGCGCGCCGAAGCCATCGCCGCAAAGATCGTCGCCAACGCTCCCCTAGCCATCCAGTATGCGATGGAAGCCGTGAACCGCGGCCTCGATCTGCCGCTGGCCGACGGCCTGTTCCTGGAAGCCACGCTCTTCGGCGTCTGCTGCGCCACCGAAGATAAGAACGAAGGCACGCGGGCATTTCTGGAGAAGCGGCAGGCGCAGTTCAAGGGCAGATGAAGGCGGAGCGCGCCAGGCTGGCCTGTGCGGCCGCAATCGCATGACCCAGCTGGTAGTTCATGCCTCGCTTGAAGAGACGGTCTCGCAACTCGGAATTCATCTGTGTGGTAGAGTAAGCAGCCGAATTGCAGCGAAAACAGCCGCGCTACCGGGGTCCCCTAAAAGTCCCGCTTTTGGACCTGTTGGGGTGGAGGAGCGGCGAGATGACGTTAGGCGTGGGCGTAAGCCCGCGCTCCGAGCGGGACAAAACACAAGCCGCAGAGCGGCGACACCGTGTTTTAACGCAGTCTCTGAAGCCGACCCGGTTCCTCCCTGGGCGGCCACGTTTACGATTTTTTGACATCAATTTCCGGTAACGGAGCGTCCAATACGAACATGCGAGTTCCTGGTGTGGCGATTACGTTGGTGTTGTGGACGGCCTGCGCCGCGGCGCAGGCGCTGCCCTCGCTGGATGACGGTTACCGCGACATGTACAACCTTCAGTTCCAGGCTGCGCACCAGGTCTTCCAGCAGTGGCAGAACGCCAACCCGCAGGACCCACTCGGTCCGGTCTCGGACGCCGCCGCCTATCTGTTCGCGGAATTCGACCGCCTGCACGTGCTGGAGTCCGAGCTGTTCACCGACGACAACCGCTTCCGGGCGCGTTCGAAGCTGCTGCCCGATCCCGAGATCAAGCGCGCCTTCGATGCGCAACTGGCCAGGGCAGACAGCCTTGCCGGCAGCCGCCTGACTGCGGAACCCGGCGACGCTAATGCCCTATTTGCCAGGATTATGGCTCTCGGCCTGCGCGGTGACTATGCGGCCCTGATCGAAAAGCGTGATCTCGCCAGCCTCAACTACATCAAGACTGGCCGCGCCCTCGCCGAGCAGCTGCTTGCCCACAACTCCAATTACTATGACGCCTATCTGGCGGTGGGAGTCGAGAACTACCTGCTCAGCCTGCAGTCGGCGCCCATGCGATGGCTACTGCGCATGACGGGAGCGCAGACCAGCAAGCAGGACGGCCTGCGCGATCTCCGCCTCACCGCTGAACACGGCCGCTATCTGCTTCCCTACGCCCGGCTTCTGCTGGCGGTAGCCGCCGTGCGCGACCATGACCGTGCCCAGGCCCGCGACCTGCTGGAAGGCCTTGCACGGCAGTTCCCGGAAAATCATCTTTACGTGAGCGAGCTGGCGAAGCTGCAGTAGGCTGACTTCACCTTGCGACTGCCGTTTGCAGCTTCCGCGCGGAGGAGCTGCGCAGCAGGACCGCCAGACAGCACAGGGCGAACGCGCACAGCAGAATGAAGCCGAGCGTGAAGGTCCCGGTCTGCTGTTTGATCACGCCCAGCACTAGCGGCGGGAAGAAGCCGCCGAGACCGCCTGCGGCTCCCACCAGGCCGGTCACTCCGCCCACTGACTGGGGGAAGTATTCAGGCACCAGCTTGAACACCGCCCCATTTCCCAGTCCGATCGCCGCCGCCATGCCCAGAGCGCCGATGGTGAACGTCGACATCAGCGGGCAGGCAAGGAATATCGCCATGACCGCAGTCGCTGGAAATACCCACTTCAGGATGGTGCGTCCTCCCACCTTGTCGGCCAGCACACCGCCCACTGGCCGCATGCCGGTCGCCAACACCACGAATCCGGCGGTGCGGAAGCCGGCGTCCTGCGGTGTGAGCCGGAAGACCTCGGTCAGCAGCGTGGGAAGATAGACCGCCATGGCCACGAATCCGCCGAAGGTGAGGAAGTAATACAGGCTCAGCACCCAGCTCCGCCGGTCGCTCAGCGGGCGGACGATCTCGGCAAACGACTTCGCCGGGCCGCGGCCAGGGGCATTGCGTGCCAGCAGGGCGAAGATCACCAGCCACGCCGAAAGCACCACGCCGAAGGTCCAGAAGCCCCAGCGGAAGCCGAAGGCGGCCGCCAGCACCGGCGAGCCGTATGCCGCCAGCGACTGGCCGATATTGCCCGCACCATACACGCCCAGCGCGAAACCCTGGCGCTCGGGCGGATACCATCCGTTCACAAACGACACGCCGACCGAGAAGCTGGCCAGCGCTATTCCGATGAAGAATCCGTATGTCACCAGTTGCGCGTAGTTGCTGACCCCGCCCATCAGGAACGCGGGGATGATGGAGAACAGCATGACCAGGCTGAAGACAATCCGTCCCCCGAAGCGGTCGGTGAGAATGCCCAAAGGAATGCGCCCCAGCGAGCCCAGCAGCACCGGAATGGCGATGGCCACGCTCTTCTGCACGGGAGTGAGCGCCATGTGCCGGCTGATGATCGGCATCATCGCCGACAGCGAGCCAAACACCGCAAAGCACAGCGCAAACGCCCCGGTGCCGAGCGTCAGTTGAAGTTTCGAGGATGAACGCTCCGCCATTAGCTCTCCTGCGCGGCCTGTATGAAGGATGACTAATTATGCATTATCCAGTGACGGCACCGGTCAGGAAGATGACCAAAGTCACAGGCGGAGCCGCAGAAAATCAGCCGCGCGGAAAACCCCTGTGCTAGTATCAGCGCGAATCTGCGCAGGTGCCTTCTATGCCCGTCCTGCTTCGGCCGCTGAGCCTCGGTGAGCTGCTGGATCGCGCCTTCCAGCTCTATCGCAGCCGCTTCGCGGTTTTCGCCGGCATCGCCGCCGTGGCTTACATTCCGCTGTTCGTCCTGCGCACCGCCCTGCTGTGGCTTCCCCAGACGCCATCGATTTCGCAGCTTCTGGCCACGGGCCTGGGCATGGTTCTGGCCGGCATCTGCCAGATGCTGGCCCTGGCCGCGGCCGCCGCGGCCACCATCATCGTGGTTTCAGCCGCCTATCTGGACCGCCCCATCACGCTGCGCGAAGCGTACGGGCGCGTCTCCGGCATGCTGCTCCGGGTCTTCCTCATCATGTTCGGCAGCGGCATCGCCATCGGCATCGGGCTGGTGCTGTTCATCGTTCCCGGCGTCATCCTGTTTCTCATGTTCGCGCTCGCCATTCCCGTGGCGGTGCTGGAGGACGCCGGATTCGGCGAGAGCCTCTCGCGCAGCCGGGAACTTACCGCCGGGCACCGCTTCCGCGTCTTCGCCATTTATCTTCTTTACTTCACCCTGGTGCTCGCGCTGGATGTGGGCCTGCTGGCGCCGCTGGGAGCGCTGGTTGCACTTACCAAAGGTCCGGCGGGACTGGCGACCGTGTCGCCGCTGGTCGCCGTCGCCTCCATCATCGTCAACTATCTCGTCGAATGCCTGCTGACGCCGGTCGTCACCATCTGCCTGTCGCTGATGTATTACGACGAACGTGTGCGCAAGGAAGCCTTCGACATTCAGATCATGATGAACGCTCTCGGCGAAGGCGCGCCCGCCTCCGTCGCCGGCGCCTCTTCCAATGCGTCTTCCCTGGTTTGAAACGCTCCTGCTGGTGCTGGTGACGCTGTGCTCCGCGGCGTCGGCGGCGGAAACACCGCTCGATCTGGCGCAATACACCGCGGCATTGCAGCAGCTGCGCCAGGCGGTCGTCTCTGCTCCGGACAGCGCTGCCGCCTCTGCCGCCGAGCGCAATCTTCCCGCCGGCTGGCGGGTCGAAAGCGGCGGCCGCATCTTCACCGTAGAGGCCGACGGCCTGCGCCGGCCACTGCGCGACTATGCCCGGCAGCGCACTCCCGCCAATCTCGCACTCGTCACCTCCAGCATCGATCTGCTGCTGCGCGATGCCCAGGCAATGCAGTCAGCTGCACTGGATGCGACGGCGGAGCGCCGCAAGCTCGACGAGGTCCTTTCCCGGCAGGAGTTTCACAACCTCGCCGGTGAAAGCTGGTACGACCGCCTGAAGAGCGCCGCGCAGCGCTGGCTGGCGCGGCTGCTGGAGCGCATCCTGCTCTCCTCCGCCTTCCCGGTGGTCAGCCGGGTCGTCATCTGGGTGCTGCTGGCGTTGGCCATCGTCGTGGCTGTCTTCTGGGTGGTGCGCAACTATCGGCAAGGCAGCGTCTACACCAATCTCATCGGGAGTCCGGAGCCTCTCTCCGCCCGGCCATGGCGGGACTGGCAGGCCGAGGCCCAAACCGCGGCGCAGCAGGGGCGATGGCGCGATGCCGTTCACCTGCTGTACTGGGCCGCCATCTCCTTTCTGGAGGGCCAGGGACTCTGGCGTCCCGATGCCGCGCGCACGCCGCGCGAGTACCTCAGGCTGCTCGCCAACGACGAGGCGCGCCGCGATCCCCTGCAGCGGCTGACGCGCAGCTTCGAGCGGGTCTGGTACGGGAGCGATCAAGCCAGCGCCGACACCTTCGCCGGCGCCTCCGCCCTGCTGGAGCAGCTGGGATGCCGCTGAAGCTCAGCCCCGAGGACCGTCGCCTGCTGCTGGCCGCCTCCGCCGTGTTCCTGCTGAGCGCGCTGCTCGCCATCTTTCTCTCGCCCGGCGAGTCGGACGCGCAATACGCCACCACCTGGTCCGCGGCATCCGCGGGCGCCAAAGCCGCGTATCTGGTGCTGCGCGAATCGGGATATCGCGTCGAGCGCTGGAGCCGGCCGCCCGCCGAGCTCAGCAATCCGGCCAACACCCTGCTCATCCTCACCGATCCCAACACGTTGCCGACCGAGGCCGATAGGGCGGCGCTGGCCACATTCATGACCGGCGGCGGCGTCATCATGCTCGCCGGCGCGCTCAGTCCGGTGTTTGTCTCCGATGCGGCGCCCGCCACCCTGCCCCTCTCGCTGGGCTGGGAGAAATTTGCCGCCCAGGCGCCGTCTGCCCAGGCGCGGAACGCGCCGCAGGTCGAGCTGGATACCTCGGCTTCCTGGTCGAGGCCGGCGCAGGGCATCGGACTCTATGGCGACGAGTCACGTTTCGTCGTGATGCAATACCCGCATGGCGCGGGCAGCCTGCTGTGGCTGGCTTCCTCCAGTTTGCTCAGCAACGCCGGGCTGCGCGACTCCGGCAATCTGGAGTTTCTGCTGAGCGCCATCGGCAGCAGGTCGCGCCAGGTCCTGTGGGACGAATACTTCCACGGACATCGCGCCGCAGCGCCGGTCCCCATCGCCCACCCGCAGCTGGCGTGGCTTTTCGGACAATTGGCCTTCATCGCCGGTGCCGTGCTTGTGACCTTCTCCCGGCGCAGCGGTCCACAACGCTCGCCGCTGCCAGAGTCGCGGCTCTCACCGCTGGAGTACGTGCGTGCCCTTGGCCAGCTCTACGAGCATGCGCGCGCCGGCAATGTGGCCGTCGACGTTTCTTATGAGCGCTTCCGCTATACCCTGGGGAGGCGCCTCGGGCTTCGCGCGGCGGCCACCGCTGAAGAGGTGGCGCGCGCCGTCTCTGTCCGTTGGCGCATCGATGCCGGGGACCTGCAATCGCTGCTCGAGAGCTGCGAGTCGGCGCGCTTCTTCGAAGACCTCAGCGTCCGCGAGGCGCTGGCCCTCGTGCAACGCCTTCACGAATATTCCCTGCTGTTGGACCTTTTTCCCGAGCCGGTCCAGGAGAGCCGCTAGATGCAAGCTGTTTCCGCTGTTGTGTCGCACCTGCGCGCGCAGATGTCCAAAGTCATCGTCGGGCAGAGCGCCATGCTGGACCAGTGTCTGCTGGCCCTGCTTTGCCGCGGTCACGCCCTGCTGGAAGGCGTGCCTGGAATCGCCAAGACCCTCACCATCAAGGCGCTCGCCGGCGCGCTCCGGTTGCAGTTCCAGCGCGTGCAGGCCACCTCCGACCTGATGCCCGCCGACATTCTGGGCACCAACGTCCTCAACATGGCGACCAGCACCTTCGCCTTTCATGCCGGCCCGGTGTTCACCGATCTGCTGCTGGTGGACGAAATCAACCGCATGCCCCCGCGGACCCAGGCCGCCCTGCTCGAGTGTATGGAAGAGCAGCAGGTGACGGTGGACGGCGCCCGCCATCCGCTCTCCGCCTTCTTCACCGTATTTGCCACCCAGAATCCCATTGAGTTCGAGGGCACCTATCCCCTCCCCGAGGCCCAGCTCGACCGCTTTCTGCTGAAGATCAACGTCGCCTACCCGAGCGCCCGGGAAGAAGCGCAGATACTCAGCCGCTTCCAGCAGGGCTTCGATTCCCACGATCTTTCGCCGCTCGGCCTCGAGGCGCTCGACCCCGCGCTGCTGGCGCGCGCCCGGGAGGAAATCAGGACCGGGATCCGCGTGGAGGAAAGCCTGTTCGACTATGTGGTTCGGGTAGTGCGGGGCACCCGCGAATCGCCGGCGCTGACCCTGGGAGCAAGCCCGCGCGCCGCCGTCTTCCTCATGCAGACCGCCAAAGCCATGGCGGCCCTTGACGCTCGCGATTACATCATCCCCGACGATGTGAAGGGCGCCGCTCTGCCCGTCCTGCGCCACCGCGTGCTGCTGAAACCGGAAGCCGAGCTGGAAGGCCTCTCCCCCGACCAGATCATTCAGGATCTGCTGCGCACCATCGAGGTCCCGCAGTGAGCGCTTCCTCGGCCCTGACTCCGGCGGTGCGGCAGTCGCCGGCCGAGCCCTATGGGCGAACCGGATTCGCGTTTGGGCGGCGTGCCTTCCTGCTGGCGGCCATTGGCCTCGTCTGGCTTGGCCCCGCTTTCCTCAACCCGCGCTTCGCTCTCGGGATTCTTGCCTGGGACGTGCTCCTGCTGCTGGCCGCGGTGGCTGATTTATATCGCCTGCCGCGTCCGGAGCAGTTGATCGTGACCCGCCGGTGGAGCGGGCCGGTGGCGCTCTCGGTGGGCAGCAGTGTGGAAGTGCTGTTGCGCAACGGCGGACGGGTCACGCTCCTGGCCGATGTCTTCGATGAAGTTCCGGCAGAACTGCGCAATCAGATTCCGCAGGTCGAGCTGACCGCCCCGGCGGGCGGCGAGGGCGCTGCGCAATACGACATTACCCCCTCCGCCCGCGGGGACACTCCCGTCGGCTACGTCTACATCCATTACCAGAGCCCGCTGCGGCTGGCCGAGCGATGGGCGCGTGCTCCCCTGCAACAGACCGTACGCGTCTATCCCAACCTGCGGGAGGTACGGGAGCAATCCCTGCACCTCGCCCGCAGTCGGCAGATCGAGATGCAGCAGAGGCAGGCGCGCGCCCGCGGCGTGGGACGCGAGTTCGAGAGCCTGCGCGAATACCGTCAGGGCGACGACTTCCGCAATATCTGCTGGAGCGCCAGCGCGCGCCGCGGCAAACTCGTCTCGAAGCTGTATCAGTCCGAGCGCAGCCAGACCGTCTGGCTGGTGATTGACTGCGGCCGGCTGATGCAGGCGCGCATCCGCGGCCTCGCCAGGCTGGATTACGCCGTCAATACCGCGCTTTGTCTGGCGGAAGTCGCGCTTTATTCGGGTGACCGCGTCGGACTGCTGGCCTACGACCGCGCTCCCGCCCAGCGCGTGCTGCCCAGGCGCGGTAGCGCGCATCTGCGCCATCTCATGGAAACGCTGGTGGACCTGCGCGCCGGCACGCTCGAAGCCGACCATCTGCGCGCCGTCAGCGCGCTGATGAACAGCCAGAAGCGGCGCAGTCTGGTCATCTGGCTGACCGACCTCGCCGAAACCGCCATGACGCCGGAGGTCATTGACGCCGCCCTGCAATTGACGCCGCAGCACCTCGTCCTGTTCACCGTGATCGGCCAGCCCGATCTGCTGACCATGGCTGCTCAGGACCCCATCAACCCGGCCCGCATGTATGAGGCCTCAGCTGCCCAGGAGATCATTCAACGCCGCCAGCTCCTGCTGGCTCGCATGCGCGACCGCGGCGCTCTGCTGGTGGAAGTCGACACCGCAGCCATGTCGGCCGCGGTGGTCAATGCCTACCTCGACATCAGGCAGCAAAACCGCCTGTAGGCCGCTTCACCGTCACTCCCGACAGATA
Organism: Binatia bacterium; assembly: GCA_035516415.1. Classification (GTDB taxonomy): domain Bacteria; phylum Acidobacteriota; class Terriglobia; order Terriglobales; family Acidobacteriaceae; genus Bog-257. The sequence continues at coordinate 17,237 of DATJAI010000059.1, forward strand.
CGCCGCCAGCAGCGTAAACATCGAGGCCGCGAACACAAACTTCATGGCCACGGAGATCCCGGTCGGCGAGAGGAAAGCTTCGATCACCCCGGCAATGAGGAGCATGGGCACGCAGCCCAGCAGCAGCTGCACCGCCTCGCGGCCGGCGCGCGCCAGCGATTCCCGCCGCGGCAGCACCCCGGGAAACAGCAGACCGGCGGCAATCCGCAGGCCCGCGCCCGTGGAGATGAAAATGGCAGGCAGCTCCAGCACCCCGTGCGGCGCGACGAAGCTCCACAGTTGCAGCCCCATTCCCGCCTGCGCGCACGCCGTCGCGATCACTCCCATGAGCAGCCCGTTGAATACGATCATGTACATCGTTCCCAGCCCTGCCGTGATGCCCGCCGCGAAGGTGGTGAACGCCACCCCGAGATTGTTGGTCATGATGGCGCTGGAGGCCAGCGGTTTGATCGCCACGATGGAATGGGTCCACATCTCGTGCCGTTCGATGGTCTGCACCATCTCCGGGCCCATCACCTTCAGCCGGAAGTCGGGGTCCTGCAGTGTAAGAATGCTGCCGATTACCGCTCCCCCCAGAAAAAGAACGAAACCGAAGAGGCAGTAGTTGAAATTCCGCCGGAACACCTGCGGATAGGTGTCGCGGTAGAAGCGCAGCACGGCCGAGTGGCTCGTCTTGTGGCCCGAATAAATGGTATTGTGTGCCCGGGCCAGCAGCTGGTTCAGATATCGGGCGAAGTGTACCGAGCTGAGGTCGCCCCGCAACACTGCGAGATCGCTGGCCACCTGCCGGTACAGCAGGCCAAGCTCCCGCAGTTCGCCGCGGTTCAGCGATTTCAGGCCGCCATGCTGTACCCGGTCCATCAACTGTTCCAGGCGGCTCCAGTATGGACGGCGCTTTTCAATCCACAGGGTGGAGATCACGGGTGTACCCCAGCGACCATGTAACCATCCAGACTCCCGAGCAGATCACGATGGAGCTGGCCCCGGCCGGTATCGGCAGTCGCTTCCTCGCTCTCGCACTGGATACTGTAATTCAGGGACTGCTCTACTTCGTCATTATTGTGCTGGCGGCCTTCGTCGTGCCTGCCGTTCGCCTGCGGTGGTTTCCCGGAGCCTGGGCGGGCGCGGTTGCCATCTTCCTGATCTTCTGCATCTACTGGGGCTATTTCGCCGCCTTCGAGATTGTCTGGCACGGGCAGACGCCGGGCAAACGTGTTGCCGGCATCCGTGTGGTCAAGGACACGGGTCGCCCCATTACGGCCATCGAAGGCATCGGACGCAACCTGATGCGCGTCGTCGACGGCCTGTTCTTCTATCTGGTCGGCGTCATTTCCATCGTGGTCAGCCGGCAGAACAGGCGCCTCGGCGATTACGTCGCCGGTACCATCGTCATTCACGACCGCAAGACCTCCGAGGTTAAACCCGACTGGAACCTGGCCGGCCCCGCGGAAGCCGGCTTTCGCCCGGAACTCTCCAGCCTCTCCGAGCAGGACCTGGTCCTCATCGAGACCTTCCTGCATCGCCGCCTGGACCTGGATGCCATGGTCCGCTTCAACACCGCCGTTCGCCTCTCGGAGATGATTCAGCGCAAAACCGGTCTGAGCCGGGAGGCCAGCCAGTCCGATGAGGACTTCCTGGAAACCGTCGCCCGGCGGGTCCGCGATCAGGCGCGGCTGCGACGCTAGGCGATCTGGAGTTGCCCTGCCCGGCTCCGGGCTTCTGGTAGCATTCCCCTGCTATGACCGCAACACGATTCCTGGCAGCCCTGATTCTCAGCCTGTTCGTTCCTGTCCTGGCCCAGGCGCAGGCCCAGCCACAGAGCATTGTCCTGCACGCCGCGCGCCTGCTCGACATCGAGAGCGGAAAGATCGTCACTCCCGGCGAAGTGCTCGTCGAGGGCGAGCGCATCGCCGAAGCCGGATCGAAGGTCAGCCATCCGGCAAGCGCGGAGGTCATCGACCTCGGCGACGTGACCTTGATGCCCGGCCTGATCGATGCGCATGTCCACCTGTTCCTGCATCCCGGCGCCGAAGACCTGCAGACGGTCGAGGAATCCGTCCCCCAGCGCACCATCCTGGCGACGCTGGCGGCCAAGGCCGATCTCATGGCCGGCTTCACCGCCGAACGCGATATGGGCACCGAGGGCGCCGGCTCGGCCGATACCGCCGTCCGCAGCGCCATCAACGCCGGCCTGATTCCCGGCCCACGGTTGCGCATCAGCGGCAATGCCATCGATATTCTCGGCGGCCATGAGGACGCCAACCGCTTCAATCCCGCGCAGCATGTCCTCTCCAACGCCGACTACGCCAATAACCCGGAGCAGCTCATCCAGGTCATGCGCGGGCAGGCCAAGGAGGGCTCGGACTTCGTCAAGATTTATGAGACCGGCAGGGACCGCATCGTGAACGGAAGCCTGGTCACGCCGTACCAGTACACCGAGGCGGAGCTCGCCGCCGCCGTGGCGGAGGCGGCGCGGACCGGCAGACGGGTTGCCGTCCATGCCACCGGCGACCCGGGCGCGCTCTTTGCCGCTCAGGCGGGAGTCGAATCCGTCGATCACGCCTTCCAGCTCGGCGATGAAACCATGCGCCTGATGCGGGAGAAGAAAATCCCCGCCGTCCCCACCTTCACCATCGTCGAATACTTCGCCGGCCATGCCCCCAATCCGGCCGCCGCGCAGCGTGAGCACGAGATGCTCGACCTGCACGCGCGGGAGTTCAGGAAGCAGCTGGCCGCGGGCGTGCCCATGGCGGTGGGCTCCGATGTCGGTCCCTTTCCCCATGGCACCCAGGCGCGCGAGTTCGAGCTGATGGTGCAGTACGGAATGGCCCCGCTGGCGGTGTTGCAGGCCGATCTCATCAACGGCGCCAGACTCCTGGGCTGGGAGGGACAGATTGGGGCGCTCATGCCCGGCTACTTCGCCGATGTCATCGCCGTGCCCGGCGATCCCACCAAAGACATCAGCGTCCTCACCCGCGTGAGCTTCGTGATGAAAGGTGGCACGGTCTACCGCAAGTAAGAACAGCGGGCGATGAACAAGGGCTGCAGGCGAGAACAGTGGGAGATCTTTCGCCGGCCTGATGATTCCGGCTGCAGCTCAGCTTCCGGTCCAAGGTAGCGGCCGCATGTAACAGAAAAGGGATGTCGCGCCGGAGGCGAAGTGACAATCGGGGGTGAGATCGCCATTGCGACCGGCACGGCATCCGTACTTATGGGAAAATTCTGGCCCAGCGCCGGTGCCGGCGCAACGACCTGAGTCACGGTGCAACGTGCCCGATTTCACCGCTATGCGGTGAGCCGTGTCGCAGCCGCCTGTGTCCAGCCGTTGATAAAAAGCCGCGGCTCGTACCGCGGCTTTGCAATGACCTGTGGCGCTAACGCCGGCGGCGGGCCTTTTTGGCGCTCTTCTTCTTGCCGCCCTTCTTCGCCGCTTTCTTTGCAGCCTTCTTTGCACCCTTCTTTGCGCCGCCTTTCTTTGCAGCCTTGCGCGCCGGCGCCTTCTTTGCCGCTTTCTTCTTCGCGCCGCCTTTCCTGGCCGCTTTTCTGGCGGGAGCTTTCTTCGCCGCCTTTTTTGCGGGCTTGCGGGGAGCGCCGCCCCCGCCCGCGGGCTGTCCTGGCTTTTCCGGCTCGCCCATCAAATCAATTTCCTCTTCCACCACCGAGACCGACTCTGGCTCTTCCTCCTCTTCCTCTTCCTCTTCGTACTCCTCGTCTTCCATGGAATCGCCGTAGGAACCGTCTCCGAAGTCGTCCATTTCGTCGTCTCTACGACCATAGAGCGTCTGATCGAATGTCATATGCTTGTCCTCTCTGATGTTGCCGGACTCCGCATAACCTAACGGAGGCAGCTCGCAAGGCAAAATTCGGTTTTATACCAAACACAAAGATCGCACAAGAGTCGTGCGGTTCGGCGGGACAAAAACGGATTTTGTGTCCGATTACCGCAACGCGCCTGTTGTAACAGAACCTCGGCGGGAAGGGAAGAGCGGGGAGGCCGGCTGGTCTGCCGCGATCTTGCTATTTGCGGATGACCAGCACGTCGCCGGGATGCAGATTGGCAGCCAGTTTGGGATTATCGCGCTTCAGGGCGGCCACCGAGGTGTGGTTCGATTCGGCAATGCTGCTGAGGGTCTCACCCTTGCGGACCTTGTAGTATTTGGCGCTGGCCGGGTGCCGGGCATGGGCTTTCGAGCCCGGCTTCTCATCGGACGCCGATGCTGCCGCATCCGGCGTTTCGCCGGCCGGCCGGTAGATGACGAGCGTGCGGCCCGGCGCCAGCGCGTTGCCCCGCAGGTGGTTCCAGCGGCGCAGTCTGTCCACCGGCACCTCGAAGTCATCGGCCACCGAGGCCACCGTATCGCCCTTTCGCACCCTGTAGCGGGTGGGGTGGCGCGAGTAGGCGACCGTCTCCGCCTCGTGCCGCCCGGGCGCGATGGGGATGATCAGCTTCGTGCCCGGCTGCACATCGCCTGCCGCAAGATTGTTGGCTTCGGCAATGGCCGAGGGCGAGGTGTGATACTTGCGCGCAACCGACGCCAGCGTGTCCCCGTACTCCACCCGGTGGTAGCGCCAGTAAGTCCGCATGTCCAGGGGGATGGCGGCGATGGCGTTCTCGTACTTTTCGCGCGAGCCGGCGGGCAGGTTCAGGGTAAAGCTCTCCTCCTTGGGCGTGGTCATCCGCAACAGGCTGGGATTCAGCTCCTGCAGGTAATCCACCGAGGTGTCCACGCACTCCGCCACCAGGCGCAGGTCCACGGGGTAATCGACCGTGACCGTGTCGCTGGGCTGCGGCGGCTGCGGCGCCACCCGTTGCAGCCCGTACTGCTCCGGGTTCTTGGCCATGATGGTCACAGCCAGAATGATGGGCACGTAATTGCGGGTCTGCTGGGGCAGTACTCCCCGCCGGTAAAGCTCCCAGAAATCGGCGTAGCCGGTGCGCTCCACCGCATGCTGCACCGTGCTGGCTCCCGAGTTGTAGGCTGCCATCGCCAGATACCAGTCGCCGAACTGGTTATACAGGTCTTTCAGGTGGCGTGCGGCGGCGCGCGTCGCCTTTTCTGGGTCTTGCCGGTCATCCACCCACCAGCTCCGCTCCAGGCCATAAAGCTGGCCCGAGCCCGCCATGAACTGCCACATGCCGCGGGCGCCAGCGCGCGACAGCGCCAGCGGCTGGAACCCCGACTCCGCCTGCGCCAGATAGATGAGGTCCTGGGGAACGCCTTCCTCCTTCAGGATCCGCGAAATCATGTCGTGATAGCGCCCCGACCGCGCCCAGGCATTCTCCAGCGTGATGCGGCCGCGCGGGCTGGAAAAATAATTGATGAACATCGCCACCTGGTCGTTCAGCACCAGCGGCAGGTCAGACTTCGTGACCTTGATCTCCGCCTCGGCCTTGGCCCTGATGTTGGGATCGACGGGGAAGGTAATGTCGTTGGCCTCGTCGATGGGCGCCGGTTCGGAACGTGGCTCGGTGAAGCCATCGCCCTGCCGCAGAGCAGCCATCTCCAACTCGTGAACGCCTTCCACAATCCGGTCGAACTCGCGCTCCAGCCGCTCGTCGCCGTGGATGTCGAGATTGCTGGAAAGCAGCGTATCGAAGGCTCTGTCGAAGCTGGCTTTGGCGGCTTCCAGATGCCCGGCCTGGTAGTTGGCCTGGCCCGCGGCGTAAAGCTTTTCCGCCTGGGCGATGACGATCTCCGCCGGATCGGGCTGTGGCCCCGGATTCGGCTTCGGCGCCTGTTGTATCCTGGCGGGCGCTTGCGGCGGCGGATCGGGGGCGGCTGGCGGATCAGCTTCGGGAGCGGTGGCCTGCGCGGGAAGCGCAGCCGATTTTCTGGGTGCTTCCGTTTCGCATGCGATGAAGCTGGGAACCAGGCAGGACAAAAGCGCTACGGCGACCGGAAGCTTGAGGCGAAGCAGTGTCATCTTTGCAACGATTTGAAAACAGCCTTCTCCTGCGTTCCACCGGCTGGGCTTGATGTTACTATGCGGCGAATTTTAGGGTCAACGAAACCGCAGAATCCAGAGTAACTGCTGGCGCGCGACGGATTTGACCGCCGCAGAGCGGGCCGGGGTTGCTGGCGCGACTTCGGGGAACATCCTCCTCGTTCCCGTCGTACCCTTCCGCCAGAGGTCGCGATGCAAACTCTGCGGCAGGACATTGCTTACGCGCTCCGCCAGATGCGGCAGGCTCCGGTGTTCACCCTCACCGCCATGGTGACGCTGGCGCTCGGTATCGGCGCGACGACCGCCATCTTCTCGCTCATTCACACCGTCATGCTGAAGTCGTTGCCGGTTGTGGACCCCGCCCGGCTCTACCGCATCGGCGACGGATTCGACTGCTGCGTTGAGGGCAGCCCGCAGGACGACTGGGGTATGTTTTCCTACAGGTTCTACCTGCGCCTGAAGGAGAACACACCGGAATTCGAAGAGCTGGCCGCGTTTCAGGCAGGGCGCTGGGACTACACGGCTCGGCGAGGTGAAAGCGATCGCCAAGCCAAGCCCCTGCGCGGAACATTCATCAGCGGCAACTACTTTTCGACACTGGGCGTGGGGGCCTTCATCGGACGCACCATCGTTCCTTCTGACGACGACCCCTCGGCCGCTCCCGTGGCGGTGCTCAGCTACCGCGCGTGGCAGCAGCAGTACGGCTCCGATCCCAGCGTAGTCGGCTCGACTTTCATTCTTGACGCGCACCCGTTTACGATTGTCGGCATCGCGCCCCCCGGTTTCTTCGGTGAGACGCTGCGCAGCGATCCCACTGAAATTTGGGTTCCCCTGCAACAGGAGCGTCTGCTGCGCGACAAAAAGTCTCTTCTGAATCAGTTTCCGGCATGGCTGCGGGTGATCGGGCGGCTGCGTCCCGGCGCTTCTACCACAGGCATGGGTCCGCGGCTGACGCAGCTCTTGCGCGTATGGCTGGTGAATGACAGCGGCATGCCGGCCGAGTGGATGTCGGGCCTCAAGGCCGATTTACCCAAGCAGGTCATTCGCGTGATACCGGCCGGCACCGGCGTAGGCGTAATGAAGGAGAACTACGGCGCCAGCCTGCGCATACTGCTCACCGTTTGCTGCCTGGTGCTGCTGATTGCCTGCGCCAACATCGCCAACCTGTTGCTCGCCCGCGGCGCCTCGCGACGGGCGCAGATGTCGGTGCGGATGGCGCTGGGCGCATCCCGCCGGAGGCTGGTCCGGCAATCGCTGACCGAGAGCGTCACTCTTTCGATCTTCGGCTGCCTGGCCGGCCTGCTCGTGGCCTATCTGGGCGTGAAGTTCATTGTGGCGGTGGCCTTCCGCAGCGCCCACTACGTCCCAATTGACGCTACGCCCTCCCTGCCGGTCCTGGCGTTTGCTTTCGCGCTGTCGCTGGTGACGGGCGCCATCTTCGGGACCGCCCCGGCGTGGTTCACCTCGCACGCCGATCCGGCCGAAGCGTTGCGCGGCGTGAACCGCAGCACCCGCGATACCATGTCGTTCTCGCAGAAGTCGCTGGTGGTGGTGCAGGCCACGCTTTCGGTCGTGCTGCTGGCGGGCGCAGGCTTGCTAACGCGCAGCCTCGTCAATCTGCAACACCAGAATCTCGGCTATGAGACCGATAACCGCGTCAGCATCGCGCTAACCGCACCGTTTTCTACTTACCCGACGCCGAAACTCGACGCCATGTACCGCGAGTTGCAGGACCGGCTCGCGCACATTCCGGGCGTGCAGCGCGCGGCCCTGGCTTTGTACACGCCCTTGCAGGACAACTGGGGGGAAATTGTCATTCGCCCGGGCCAGCCCATGCCCAACATGGCGGATGAGGTCGGCTCCTCCTGGGATCACGTAAGCCCCGGCTATCTCGAGACACTGGGCCAGCAGATCGTGCGTGGGCGCAGCATCAGCGAACAGGACACTGCCACGACGGAGAAGGTCGTGGTAGTGGACGAGACCTTTGTGAAACGCTTCTTCAAGCCGGGAGAGGAACCGCTGGGTGCGCATTTCGGCCTCGACCTCCCGGTGAACAGCAATACCTACACCATTGTGGGCATTGTGCGTAACGCGAAGTACAACGATGCCGCCAATACCCATCCGCTGCGTCCCATGTTCTTTGTGCCGCTGGCGCAGCGGGTGCAGTATGCCGACAGCCTCATGCAGACCGTCGAAGACGCCAGCCACTTCATCGAAGGCGCGGTGCTCCTGACCAATGGCACCATACCCGGGCTTGAGGCGCAGGTGCGGCATGTGCTGAGCGACATCGATCCGAACTTCGTACTGATGGACATGATGCCGATGCGCGAGCAAGTGGATGCCGAGTTCGATCAGCAGCGTGCCGTGGCGCGGTTGGTTGGCCTGTTCGGAATTCTCGCGCTGATTCTGGCGGCGGTCGGCATTTACGGCGTGACCGCCTATAGTGTCGAGCGCCGTACCGGCGAAATCGGCGTGCGCATGGCACTCGGCGCCGATCGCGGCAGCGTCACCCGCCTGGTGCTGCGCGGAGCATTTGTGCAGGTGCTGATCGGGCTGCTCATCGGACTTCCCATCGCCATTGGCTGCGCGCGCCTGATTGCCGCAAAGTTGTATCAGGTGAAGGGATGGGATCCGCTGGTGCTGACGGGTTCGATCGTTGCCCTGGGATTCTGCGCCTTGCTGGCCAGCATCATCCCGGCGCAGCGGGCCGCGGCCATTGATCCGGCCAGGGCGCTGCGAGCGGAGTGAATGGTAGAGCGGCGCTTCAGCGCCGCATCCATGCATCGAAATCATCCTGAGCCGCGCAGTGGCGGCATTTGTGCTAGCTGTGGGCGTAAGCCCAAGGTGGGATGCTTATTTTGATTGCTGAGCCGCGGAGCGGCGATACCTTCCGGCGATCATGCCGCTCCGGGCTCCTTAATCCGCTCACGCGCGTCCTAATGCCTGATCGATGTCCGCCAATAGGTCGTCGCAGTCTTCAATGCCCACCGACAGCCGCACCGTCGCTGCCGAGACGCCCAGCAGCTCCAGCTGTTTTGCACTTAGTCCGATGTGGGACGTCAGCACCGGGTACGAGACGGTCGACTCCACCCCGCCGAGGCTGGCCGCCAGATACCAGAGCTTCAGGTGGTCGATGAAGCGCTCCGCCGCCCGGCCGCCCCCGCGCAGGTCGAACGACACCATCATCCCGAAGTCCTTCATCTGCCGGCGCGCGATTTCATGCCCCTCATGCTCTTCCAGACCAGGGTAGTAGACGCGCGCCACGCGGGGATGGCCGCGCAGCATCTCGGCGATCCTGACCGCATTCCGGCAGGCGCGCTCCACCCGCACCTCGAGCGTCTTGAGGCCGCGCAACAGCAGGTAGGCACAACCGGGATCGAGGCATCCGCCGGTCAGGATCATCGTCGGCCGCGCCAGTTCCATCCACCGCTTTGCCCCGGCCAGGATGCCCGCTGTCAGGTCGCTATGCCCGCCAAGGTACTTCGTCGCCGAGTGAATCACCATGTCGGCGCCGAACTCCAGCGGCTTCTGCAGCACCGGCGTGGCGAAGGTGTTGTCCACCACAACGCAGATCTTGCGCCTGCGGCCCAGTTCGCATAGCGCCGCCAGGTCGACGCAGCGCAGCGTGGGATTGGTGGGCGACTCCAGAAACAGCATGCGTGTCCGGGCGCTGAAGTAGCGTTCGGCCCGGCCGATGTCGCGGTAAGGCACGAAGCGCACCTTCATGCCGCAGCGTGGCAACACCTGCTCGAACAGCTTCACCGTGCCGCCATACACGTCCAGCATGGAGACGATTTCGTCGCCCGCCCGGCAGGCCGCGAGCACCGCGATCAGCTCCGCTGCCATGCCGCTGGCGGTGGCAATCGCCGCCTCGGCGCCCTCCAGCGCCGCCATTTTTTCTTCCACCGCAGTCACCGTCGGGTTGCCGTACCGCGAATACAGGTACATGCCGGCGTCGCCTGCGGCGTAGCGCCGCAGCCCCTCGACCTCCGGCAGCACGAACACCGAAGCCTGGACAATGGGGGTGGTCAGCGGCGCTGCCTGCCCGTGATGCTCTTCCCCGCCGTGAACGCAACGGGTGGCGTCGCCCTGCCGCTGCCTGGCTTTGCGCCTGCTCATGGCTCTTCCTCAGGGGAGATTGTAATTGCCGAACCCCGGCCCGGAGTTCCTGGCTGGCTGCAGATTTTGCTTTGCAATCGAAAGCCTCCTGGCAATACTCATTATGCGGGCTGAAGGCAGAAACGCGGCGAGGAGGACTCTGGTGCCAGGCAGCGCCCCGGCTTCAGCGAAGACAGCGGTGGGAAACTTCCGCCAACGCATGCGGCGCTATACCACCCTGCTGGTCGCCGAGCTGCTCCTGATTCTCATCTATCCGTTCTTCAGCGGGCCTTCCGCCCGCGACAACCTGCCCCGCGCGCTGTCCGTGGTGGTGTTTTGCGCCGCCCTGTTTGCCGTGCTGGGCAGGGGACGCAAAAGCTGGATCGCGTTTCTTCTCGGTGTCCCGGCCATCCTGCTTCGCCTCATCGATCTGGCGGAGCATCTGCCGGTCCTGCAGCTGGCGGAACAGGTGCTGGGGCTCGTATTCCTGGTGTTTGTCACCGGCCTTCTGGTCTGGTCGATTGTTTCCAATCCCACGGTGACCGCCGACACTCTGGCCGGGGCGGTCTCCGGCTATCTGCTGATCGGCATAACCTTCGGCATGGCGTACATGCTGATCGGGCACCTGAGACCCGGCTCCTTCCGGAACACGCTCGAACCCGGCAAACTTATGACTCCCAGCGAGTTCAGCTTCTTCAGCTTCGTAACGCTGACCACCGTTGGCTACGGCGACATCGTTCCCTGGGATGCGCATGCCAGGGCTCTGGCCATCATCGAGTCGGTGATCGGCATCATGTATCCCGCTGTCCTGATCGGCCGGCTGGTGGGCGTGCACGCCAGCAAGCGCGGGGAGTCCTGAGGCAGAGAGCTATCGTCGTACCTGAGTCCGGCGGATCGATGGACTGCGTTGAGTGCCGGCTGCAAAGGTAGTATTCTGCAACAACAGCTTATCCAAACGCTCTCTTGCTGCTGTGGAGGTATGTTCAGTGCGCCGTATCCTGTACGGGCCTGTATTCTCGGTTCTTTTCACACTCGTTATCCTGGCTGCTGTCGTCACACCGCTCCGGGCGCACGCGGTGCTCATGGACTCGAAACCAGGGCGCAATTCCACGGTGAAGGGCCCCGACATCCCGATCTGGTTGCGCTTCAACGTTCGTGTCGATGGTAGGCGCTCGCGCCTGCAATTGATCGCTCCGGACGGCTCGACCATTCCCGTCGAAGCCCCCAGACAGACTGCGCCCGACATTCTGGAATCGCACATCGGCGGGCTGAAGCCGGGAGCGTACCGGCTGCAATGGCACGCGCTTGCCTCCGACGGCCACATGAGTAGCGGCGAAGTCGATTTCACGGTGAACTAGCTGCTCATCATGCTGAAGCTGGTTGACATCTTCGGATATCTCTCCGTCCTGCTGAGCGCGGGAACCTTGGTTGGACAGTCGCTGCTGCTGGGGGGCGCGCTGTTCATCTTCTGGGTTGCGCGTCCCGGCCCGGAGCTCCCGGCCGGTAGCCTGGAGGCCGTCCGGTCGGGCTCGTGGCGCTTGTTTCGGGCGGCGGCCATCGGCCTGGCCATCGTCCAGGTGCTGTATCTCTACGTCAATTCAGCGGTGCTGATGGCGTCAGCTGAAATCGGTTTCCGCGAGGCGATGGGCGCCAACTTCTTCCTCGCCGGCAGCCTGATACTGGTTGCCGCCCTGGTCGCATCCGTTCTCCGCTTCCAGGGCCGGTACGCGGCCGGTTTCGCCGCTGTTCTGGTGCTGGTGGTGCTGGGCGCCTCGGTAATGACCGACCATGCAGCCTCGCGCGTTGAGGGCCGCATTCCTCTGATCATCCTTACCGCTCTGCACGAGGCCTCTACCGGCTTCTGGATCGGCGGCCTGCCCTTCCTGCTGCTGGGCCTGCATGTCGGCAACGAGCGCACCGCACAGTGGTATCTGACCCGCCGCTTCTCCCGGCTGGCGCTGGTCAGCGTCGTCGTGCTCGTGGCCAGCGGATTCGGCATGAGCCTGTCCTACGTAGGTTCGCTGCGCTCGCTCGTCGGCACGTCCTATGGACTCATGCTGATGGCGAAGGTGGCGATGCTGCTGGCCATGCTGGCGCTGGGTGGAATCAACTTCCTCATGCTGCGCAGATACGGCCCGGAAAAGGTCATCCCGCGCCTGCGCAGGCTGGTGGAGGCCGAGGTGGGAATCGGCATCACCATCGTGCTCTCCGCCGCCTCCATGACCGCGCAGCCGCCCGCCGTTGACCTGCCCAATGACACCGTCCAGCTTTCCCATATCGCGGCCCGCTTCAAACCCGAGTGGCCGCGTCTGCGCAGCCCCAACGCCGCCGAGCTCTCCACGCGCTATCCAGGCCGGCCCATCTCGAAGCTCGACCCCACCCGGCAAACCGTGGCCTACAGCAGCGAAGGCATGCCGCTCTCCATCCGCGTGATGAACGATATGAAGTGGTCGGAGTACAACCATCACTGGATGGGCCTGATCGTGCTTGCCATGGGGTTTCTCGCCCTGCTGGCACGCACCGGCCGCGCCGGCTGGGCCGAGTACTGGCCCCTGCTCATGATCGGCATCGCCGTTTTCATCTTCCTGCGCGGCGATCCGGAGTGCTGGCCGCTGGGCCCGAAGAGCTTCTGGGCTACGTGGGCCGCGCCGGAGATCTTTCAGCATCGCGCCGCCGCTCTGGTTTGTGTCGCCTTCGCCATCTTCGAGCTGCGGGTGCGCCGCAGTCCTTCGCAGGAGGGTGTCCTGCCCCTGATTTTTCCCCTGCTCTGCGCGGTCGGCGCGGCGCTGCTGCTCACTCACTCCCACGCCATATCCAATGTGCGCGAGGAGACGATGGCGGAACTGAGCCACACACCCATGGCCACCGTGGGAGTCGTGGCGGGCTGGTCGCGCTGGCTGGAACTGCGTCTGCCCCGGGAAGACCGCTCCCTGCCCGCATGGATCTGGCCGGTATGTTTTGTGCTCATCGGGGCAGGACTGCTGAACTATCGGGAACTCTGACCTCATGCCGTCATTTGTGCGTCTGAAGCCGCGTCGCCGTTCCTGTCTCCCCCGAAGCGCGGCTCTCCCATCCTGCGAGGCCAGTTACCGGCGATGAGAAGAATCGTCCTGCTCATTGCGGCGATCGCGATTGCCGTGGCGGTTTACGAGGGGGCGCGGCAGCGTTCTCATTCTCCTGCTGGACGGCCGGGCGCGGTGAGTTCGCCCGCGGCCGGGTTCTCGCTGCAAGGCGTGGATGGCAGGCCACTCGATCTCGCGAACTACCGCGGGAAGGTTGTGCTGCTCAACTTCTGGGCGACGTGGTGCACACCCTGCCGCGCCGAGATCCCACAGTTCGTCGCCTTCCAGAACACGTATGGCCCTCAGGGACTGCAGCTGATCGGCATCTCGATGGACGACGACGCCGCGCCGGTACGCGAGTTCTACCAACAATTCAGAATGAATTATCCGGTCGCGATAGGAAACGCGAAGTTGGCCCAATCGTATGGCGGGGTCCTGGGACTGCCGGTGACATTCCTGATCGGCCGCGATGGCCGCATCGCCGCAAAGTACGTCGGCGCCGCTGACCTCGGGGTACTGCGACAGCAGATCGAGTCGTTGCTCCAGAAGAAATGAGCCCGTGCGATCTGGCGGCCGCTCGGGACGCATCCGCACGGCGTGCAGGCCTTCGGCACGCGCGCGGCTCAGAATACCGGCGACGCTGTAGCGATCTCTTTCCGGAACTCTCTCGCGGCTCGCGACAGAAGGATCAGCGCAGCCGACAACAGCCCCAACGCGATGCCAAGGCAGACGCGCACGGCGGGTCCGCCTGCTGTAACACGCAGAATCAGGCCCATTGCCGCCGCGGGTAAGAGATACGGCACGGTGTTCCAGCTCAGCGCGCTGCCCCCGCTGCCGAGCCGGAAGGCCAGCAACGCTCCCGCCAGAAACAGCGCCTCCGTGGCCGCCGTTGCGAAGCCTGCCGCGGTGAAGTTGTGGTGCCGCAGCAGCACTAGGTTCATCGCCGCATTCACCACCAGCGCCGCGCTTCCGATCGCCAGCAGCGCTTTTTCTCTGCTCTCGGCCAGCATGGCTGCGGTCATCACGGTGGTGACGCACACCAGCCCCAGCGCGACGGCCAGCCAGCGGAAGGCGTTCACGCACGACAGCCCGCCCTCCAGATAGCGCCCGTGGTAGAGCAGCCGGACCAGCTCCGGCGCAAGTTCCACGCCCGCCACCAGAGCGCAGGCACCCAGGCCGGCCGCAACCGCGCACGCGCTCCTCACATGCCGCAGAAAGAGCCCGCGGTCCCGGGCAGCGACCGGGGCCAGCACCGGTATCATCGGCACCATCAGCAGCCACGGCAGAAGCAGCAGCGGATTGATTGGCCGGAAGGCGGCCGCGTAAGCTCCCAGCTCGTCGCTGCCGCGCAGTGCGTACACAAAGAAGACATCGCAGTGGAAGTAAACCGTGTACACCAGGCTGGCGAGGCCGAAGATCAGCGCCGGGCCGACGAACGCCCGCAGGGCCCGCCCGCGAAAGCCCGGTCTGGGCCGATAGCCCAACAGGCGCGTCGCCAGCATCCTGGTGCACAGCAACGTTGCTGCCTCGCGCACCACCAGCAGCCACGCAAAGGCCGCTCCCGCCACGCCGAGCCGCCGGAAGAGCACGCTTCCGCCTAGTATCAGCAGCCCGCCCAGCACGTTCAGCAGTGCCGGCCCTCCCTGCGCCTGCCGTACCTGAAATACCGGATCGAGCGCCGCTGGCTCGGTGAACAGCAGGACTCCGCCGACCGCCAGCAGAACGTAGCGTTGGCTCTCTCCTCGCTGCGCCAGGGCAAAAATCGCCAGCGCCAGCGCGAGCGCCACCCCTGCCGTCCGGCGGTACGCCATCATGCCTTCCAGGATTGGCCGCTCGCGCCCGGGATCGCGCGCGATGTCCCGCGCAGCCACATTGCTGAGACCGAGGTCGAGGAATTTGCGCGCCAGAACGAAGATGGTGCTGACCAGGGCGAAGAAGCCGAACGCGGACGGCGTGAGCACGCGCGCCAGATAGATTGTGATCAGCAGCGCAAGGCCCATCTGCGTTGCCGCCCCTCCCAGCAGGACGGCCTGGGCGACGCTGGGACTGCGGCTGGTGCGGCGCTGCGTCCGCTCATCCGGCGCCGCAGTGCGACCGTGCAACGCCCTGCCGGCTGACTCCGCGGACCGGGCCGGCGCGGCTGTCATGTTGAAGTTGTCGGTTCCGCCTGAAGGGCCCACGCTGGGAATACTACAACGCCGCTTTATCGCCCCCTATACACTTTGCCAGGAATGGACCGGCAGTCAGCACGGAAAGCGCGCAGGCAGCGAAAGCGGCGTGTACGACGCCTTCGGGCGCACGGTGGAGTGGATGTCGGGCTCCGCCGCGACCCAGGCGGTGTATGCTCCCGAAGGGGCAAAGTTCGCGTTCATGAATGGCTCAACCCTGGTGCGGTATATTGACCCCATGGTGGCAGGCACGGCTGCCATCCACCCGTTAGTCGGACCGGGCTATTATCAGCACGCCGACTGGCTGGGATCGTCGCGTTTGGGGGTGACGGGGGGCAGCGGCAATGTGTGGTACGACCGGCAATATGCGCCCTTCGGAGAGGTATACGACGAGTCGGGCACGACCAACCGCGACTTCACCGGGCACACGGAGGACACGACGGCGGGCATCGATGACTTCCCGTTCCGCCAGTACAGTCCGACTCAGGGGCGGTGGCTGGTGCCCGATCCCGCAGGGCTGGCG
>DATJAI010000060.1:0-35241 GCA_035516415.1 Binatia bacterium
CCTTTCGATCCGAGTTTTTTCGGGCCACTGAATACAGGTCAATACGGCAACTCCACGGTAACCATTCACAAAGTCAGCTGGTTGTTGATCTGATCGACGCGGCCAACAAGAGGCTGGTTTGGCGCGGCATGGCGCAGCAGAATCTGTCTCAGAAGCCGGGCAAGCTTATTGACCAGGTGAACACAGCTATCGCGAAGATGTTCAAGCAGTATCCGCCCAGGACAGCGAGCTGACGTCAGACTTCGCGGCGGATGCAATCAGCGGGAACAGGCGATCGTTGGTAGCAAGAGGCAGCCTGAGGTGGCTGCCCTCGCGGTAGACACACTGCTGCTATCTCATCTGATAATTGGAATTCTGATCGTTCACCGTAAGCTGTTTGCTCACCCCATTGATGGTTGTGTTCGCGACGTGGTTCGTGCCGTCCGCCAGGCGTGCGAATTTCGCCGAGATCGTCACCGCGTCTTTCGGATCGTTCAGGTAGGAAGACACGTTAAGACGCACGAGAGACTTCGTCTGCCCATCAATCGTCATCGTCACCGAATCGTTCGGCTTCACGTAATTCCTGATAACCAGGTTTATCGTGCTGCCCTGTCCGGACTGTAGTGAGATGTTGCCCTGCTGCCTGGCCTGCATGAGCGCGTCGGGATTCGGAGTCGTGTACTGCTTGGCCAAGGCGCCAATCTCGTGACCATATTGCTGATATTCTTCCGTCTTCTTTTCGACGACGCGCTGCCTCACGCGGCCTTGTCGCCCGCCTCCTGACTGTGCCTTTTCGTTGCTGATCTCCGTCTTCTGCGGCTTGCCATCCGGGCCAAGCTGCACCTGATAAATCTTGGTGTCTTTCACGTTCCCCTTGATGCTGATGGTCTCGGTTTCCTGCCATGTATATTGCGAAAGCTTCTGCTTGTTCAGAGCCTGCGCCTGCTTGATGGCCATGATTTTCTCTTCGAGCTGCTGGTTTTGCGCGACTGCCAGAGAAAAACTCAGCCCGATGAAGGCTCCGACGGCCAGCGCGAGGCAGCGGCCTGCAGTGCCTGTGGTTACGGCGATTGCTCGTTTCATTTGCCCTCCTTGACGATTTGCCGGCAATGAGCCACCGCCGTCTTGAGGCAGCCGAGCGACTCAATCGATCCGGAATACAACTGAAACATACCCGTAAGAATACAGAGAGGTAACTGGCACTCTTGCTAGTCATCGCGAAAAAGAATCCAGCGGATAATGTCAGCGCTGGGTCTGCAATCGGTGTATTGCCGCAGTGAAGCTGGTGACGAAAATCACGGAATCAGGCCACTCGCTGCAATAGAATTGCTGTATCAGGAAGGATATCCATGAACCGCAAGCCATTAGCCCGTGTGTTGATTGCGGACGACCATCGGCTGGTGGCCGAAACCTGCAAGGGCACTCTCGAGCCGGAGTTTGAGGTGGTCGGGGTGGCAACCGACGGGCGGGCAGTGGTGCGCGCGGCGACGTCGCTGAAGCCCGATATTGTCCTGCTGGATATTGCCATGCCGCACCTGAACGGGCTCGATGCGGGCGAGCAGATCAAAGCCAGGCTGCCGAAGGTGAAGCTGGTATTCCTGACCATGAATACGGCTACCGATATTGCGGCAGAAGCCTTTCGCCGCGGCGCATCGGCGTATGTGCTGAAGCAATCGGCCGCCGAAGAGCTTCTTACAGCATTGCGCAAAGTGGTGCGAGGGGAGTCTTACCTGTCGCCCCTCATTACCCGTGAAACCGTGACTCATCTGCTGGACCGCGCCAGGGCTGAAACCAGGGAGAAAGAAATCACGGCACGCCAGAGCGAGATCCTGCAGTTGCTGGCCGAGGGTAAGTCCATGAAGGAAGCGGCAGCGATTCTCGACCTGAAGGCGGGGACAATTGCGTTCCACAAATACCGGATGATGCAGACCCTCGGCCTCAAGACCAATGCCGAACTCCTGGAATACGCCATCAAGCGGCAGATGAAAATCTCGTCGTGACACACTGGTCGATAAGTCTGGCAAGTCTCATCTTCTCACCCGTAATACAGGCAAACTCGCCCCTTTGCCGGGCATCAGGTGGACGTCACCGGTAAACTGACCGTTAAGACGATTGATGCGACCAAGACGCTGGCAGCCTCGACAGTTGCGGAGATTCCCGCCTTCGAAGTGAAAAGCGTCAAGCTGGTGTCGAAAACATGCACGCTTCCGCCCCGATGATCTGCTAGCCACTGGCAAGTTTTGAGCCCGCTACAAGCAGAGTTGATAGTTCCACTGGCCATCAGCTGGGAATAACTTTGATGCGAATCCCTGAAGGAGGCGTGAATCACGTGACCAGAAGAATTGTGATTGCAGCTTGTTTGCTGGGCCTGCTTGTCTCGGCCGTCGCACCCGCATTCGCGAGCGGCGACAAGGTAAAGAATAAAGGAGTCATAACTCTCCGCAACGGAGACACATTGACGGTCAAGACGTCGGAAGGCGTCTACACGGTCACCATCAACAGCGACACGAAAATTCAACATCCCGTGGGGCTCACCGGCATGCGCAAGAAACAGGACACGCCGGACGTGCTGATTCCCGGGCTGAAGATGAAGTTCGAAGGTGAAAGCAGCGGTCAGGAAAACCAGGTGGTCGCGAAGACGATCGACTTTGACGAAGACGATCTGGCACTGGCTGAGGTGATTCAGGCGGGCTTAAACCCAACCGTGCAGGAACAGGCCAGACATGGACAGGCTATAGCCGCCACCCAGGCGGCTACCGAGGCCAACGCGGCGGCCATTGCGCAAGCTAAAGAAGAAATCGCCGCAACGCAGCGTGAAATTGACGCGAACAAGGCGAGTATCGACGAAGTTGCGCAATCCACCCAAAAGCGCTTCTCCGAGATGGGTGAAGTCATTACCAAAGACCAGTACAACCTCCTTTTCGCCATCGGCGATTACAGCTTGTCCCAGGAAGCCAGGCAAAAACTCGCGGACCTGGCCAAACAGGGCCTCACCTACAGTAAAGGCTGGGCGATCTCGGTGTCGGGATTCGCCGATTCCACGGGCACTGCTGCCGCCAACCAGGTCCTCAGCAAGCAGCGTGCCCAAGCCGTCGTCGCCTACCTGCTTCAGGACTGCGGCGTCCCCGTAGGCCGCATTCTCGCGCCGGGCGCGATGGGCGAAACCAATCCGGCAGCCTCGAACGAAAGCGCATCCGGACGGGCGGAGAACCGCCGCGTGGAAGTGAAACTCCTGCTCAATAAGGGCGTCGCGGGCGGAATGTAAACGCCATTTTCGACGCGGCGGCACGGTTTCGCCGCCGCGCTCGACTACTATCGCCTGATAGTGGTCGGGAGCAATGAGGAGGGTTGCTGATTATGCTTCGTCGAGAAATTCATCGCCGCAGCCTGTTCGGACTGCTTCACGCTTCCTTGATCTACGCCCTGCTCACCGGATGGGGCGGCTGCTTGTGGACACAGGAGCCACGCTGGCCGCAAACGCGTACCAACGCCGGAGGCGTGCTCGTCATGTATCAGCCGCAGGTCGACGACTGGAAAAACTTCCAGGTGGTTGATTCGCGGATGGCCTTCACCATCGCTCCGACCGGCGGCAAAGAGCACCCCGGCGTAGCCACCATTCGCATGCAGACGAGCGTTGATATGGACACCCATATCGTGACACTGACCAATCCGCAGATCACCAGCCTGTATTTCCCGTCACTCGATCCGGCGACAACGGCGCAGATGGATCAACTTGTGCGCTCGTTCCTGAATCCGGCAGCAGTGCTCACGATGTCAGTCGATCACCTGGCGGCCAGTGTGAAGAAGAAGGACCCGCCAAAGACGGTGCAGTTGAAGAACGACCCACCGGTGATTTTCATCAGCTTCAGGCCGGCGATCCTGCTGATGGTGAACGGCACGCCTGTTGAAGCTGCAGTCGGACAGTCCAACATCAAAGCCGTGGTCAACGCCAACTGGCCTCTGTTCCTCGACCAGACGACTTCCACGTATTACCTGTTTGATGGCAAGGGCTGGCTGAAGGGACCCAACTTGGAGAACTGGGAGGCTACTTCGTACCTGCCCGCGGACCTTTCGCAGGTAACTCTGAGTCCCAACTGGTCCGACCTGCAGCCATACATACCGCCCCCACTAGGCAGCACCTCGGTAGTTCCGGCGGTTTATTACAGCAGTAAGCCCGCCGAGGTCGTCATCTTTAACGGCAGGCCGGAATGGATGTCGATTCCCGGCACGCAGCTAACTTATCCGGCGAACACCGACAGCACGATCCTTCGATACACCCCAACCAACACCTTCTATTTTCTGGCCTCAGGCCGATGGTTCAGTGCAACCAGTCCCCTCGGCCCATGGACGTTTGCGACCAACGACCTTCCGCCTGATTTCCAGCGCGTTCCGCCCGATAATCCTGCCGGGAAGGTGTTGGCTTTCGTCCCTGGAACACCGGAAGCCGAAGATGCCGTGCTGCTAGCGCAGATACCGACGACGGCAACGGTAAACGTGGCGGAAGCCGCCAAGAAAGTCCAGGTGTCCTATGCCGGCCAGCCGCAGTTCGAGCCGATTCAAGGCACGTCGATGTATTACGCGGTGAATACGCCCAATCGGGTCATACAGGTGGGCAGCCAGTACTACTTGTGTTATCAGGGGTTGTGGTTTTATGCGGGCACACCGAACGGACCCTGGGTTGTAGCACAAACCGTGCCTCAGGTCATTTACACGATCCCGCCCAGCTCACCCGTTTATAACGTCACGTATGTCACGCAGGTGCAGAGCTCACCGGGCTACGTGTCCGCGAGTTACACGGCGGGCTATCTCGGGACGTTCGTTGCGGGAATGGCGGTGGGCGCAATCTGCGCCGGTGGTACCGGCTGGTATTATCCGCCTTATGCCTATGGCGGCTACTACTATCCTTATGCCGCGACCTATGGGTACCACACCGCGTACAACCCTTATACCGGTGCGTATGGCTATGGAGGTTCCGCGTATGGGCCTTACGGCAGCGCGCACTGGGGCACGAGCTATAACCCGAACACTGGAACCTATGCACGGGGAGCCGAGGAGAGCACTCCTTATGGCACACGCGCGCAGGGTGAAGCCTATAACCCCTACACCGGGGCCTCAGCAGCCACCCGTCAGGGCTCGAATGCGTACGGCTCGTGGGGACAGTCGGTCTACAACAAGAACGGCGAGACCGCTTACACGCAGCACGCGAGCAATGCCTACGGCTCTGTCGGGACGGCGCAAACCTCGTCGGGCGGCAAGGCTGCCGCAAGCAGCACGGCATATGGCAATACGGCGGTCGGTAAGACTTCCAGTGGAGACATGTACGCCGACCATAACGGCAACGTCTATCAGAACACGGGCTCTGGCTGGCAGAAGTATGACAACGGCAGCTGGAACGACGTAAACAAAACCACCGCCCAGCAAACCTACAACCAATCACATCCGAACAGCAGTTATCCGGGCTCCAGTAATCAGGAGCACCCGCAGAACTACCAGCAGAGCGGCTCTCGCCCGAGCGGTACGTCGTCGTACGGAGATCTCGATCAGGAAGCGCAAAACCGTTCGCGTGGTGACACGCAAAGCCAGCGCTTCTCGAATTACCAGCACTCGAGCGGCTGGGGCGGGAGCAGTAGCCGCTTTGGCGGCGGGAGCAGCGGCTGGGGAGGCGACCGATGGGGCGGCGGAGGCGCCGCCGGACGCAGTTGGGGCGGCAGGCGCTAGTCATGTTTCGATTTGCGGAAAGTCTCGTATGGGTTTGGAGGATCGAATGAAAGCACGGACTTTTGTTGCATGCTCATTGCTCCTGTGTGTCGTGCCCCTCATGGCGCAACAGGTCTCGGTGAATTACAACCGTGGTATAAGCTTCGCGCAGTTCCACACTTATGCATGGGGATCGAACAACACGAACCAGATCCAGAACTCGATTCTTGCGCAGGTGGCGAAGCAGGACATCGAGAACGCCATGTCACAGAAGGGCTTCCAGAAAGTCGAGGAATCGCAGAACCCTGACCTCATCCTGACGGCGAGCGGCGGCGAGCGGGAACAGACTTCATGGAACGCCTGGGGTATGCGCGGCATCGGAGGCGGCTTCGGGGAGATTAGTCCGCAGCAGAACATCGAAGCCACCATGGTCGTCAGTATCTACAACCCGAAGGCCCAGGAACTGCTCTGGCGCGGCATTGCCGAGAACATGCTGAGCAGCAACGGCAACAAGAATCAGCAGATGATCGGGAAAGCTGTACAGAAGATGTTCAAACAGTGGCCCAGGAGCTAGTCACACCTCGTCTGCCGTAACCTCGCCGGGGCGCATTCGACGCGCCCCGCTTCTCGCTGAGAGCCATCAAGCACTTTAGTGGGATACGGCTTTGTCATTGACGCCCACAATGCGTTTTATACTTACGTCGAAATCCGATGATCGACAGCTGCCCAGAGCGAAGCACCCGCCAGCGGGTGGGCGTTGGTACTGCGCACGTGAGTTTCACCGGTCAGGTTTTGTCAGCCGACCGGTGTTTAAGCGATCTGTTGGGCCTTCCGAATGGTGAGCTTCTTGACGCCTCGTTCGACATGTTCTTTAGAATTTGCGGCCCAGAAGACGAACGAGTACATCGCGACCGGCTGCTCAGCGGCGGGATTCCGTACTATGTGGCGCGGCGCGAAGCCGCTGTGGGAGACGATCGAAGCTTCCCGGTGCGTGTGGTTTTCTCGCTTGCCAACTACAACGGCCAAAAATGTCTGCTTGCAGTAGTCGAAGATCTGACCGAGTTACAGTCGGCGCGAGCCGCACTGAATGAGGCTGAGACCGCACGCCGAGAAGTTGCGCGACGGCTGACGACCGCGCAGGAAAAAGAGCGCACGCGCATCGCCCGCGAGTTGCACGACGACATCGGGCAGTCGCTGGCAATTCTTCGAATTCAGATGCTACGGGCGGGACAGCCGGTTTCGGGGATGATCGGCAAGCGACATCCTACGATCCCAGAGCTCTGCGAGCAGCTAAAGGCCCTGACGGAGAAAGTCAGCCGCATTTCGCACCAGTTGCATTCCTCCGAACTCGAATATGTTGGCCTGGCAGCCGCAATCGAGAGCCACTGCCGCGAGTTTTCCCGGCAGTACAAAATGGCGGTGGAATGTGTTTGTGAAGAAATTCCAAAGGACATGGATGGTCTGCTCGCGCTGAGCATTTTGCGTATCGTTCAGGAGGCGCTGCACAACGCCGGCAAGCACAGTAGGGCAAAATCCATCCAGGTTGCGGTGCATGGATCACCCTCGGAGCTATCGCTACTGATTGCCGATGACGGAGTCGGTTTCGATCCCGAACAAGCCAAGCTGGCCGCCGGCCTTGGCTTGATCTCAATGCGAGAGCGTGTTTACCTGGCCGGCGGCGAGTTCAAAATCACCTCCGCGCCCGGCGAAGGCACATGCATTGCTGCCCGTGTTCCACTTACCGAAGCCGTCTCTGAGGCAAACTCAATGGCAGTGGACAATGGCTGATAGATGTCGTTTTAGCAAACCATCTTTCTCGCAAATTTGAACGCCGGCGGGGAACCGCGTCGAGTATTCACTTCAGTCTGGCGTATTCGGCCTTGGCTTGCTGGTAGATGGGAATCTCAGGATCGGCGTCTTTCCAAAGCGCGAGGAAATCCTGGTAATGTGTGCGCGCCGCATCCCGATCGCCGCTCATCATTTCGGCTCGTGCCAGTTGAAGGTACGACAACGAGCCGCTAATAGCATTCAACACGACTCCGGGGTTGTCGACCAGCTTCTGAAACTCCGCCGCGGCTTCACGGCCTTGTCCCAACTGAAGATAAGCCAGACCGCGGACGTAAGCGGGCCGCAGATCGGCAAAGGATCCCGTTGCCAGCTCGTATTGCAGCGCAGGTTTAAGGATTTCTAGCGCCTTGGCTGGATGTCCTCGATCAATTTCGACCACCCCCCGAATTGACGGCAGCGAGTAGTTCTGTGCGAGCGTGGAAAGCGGATACTGCCGATCCAGTTCTTCAGCCAGCCGGGCTGCCTTAGCGGCATCGCCCACCCTCGCCAGCGCAAAAGCGGTGCCCTCCAGGACATCGCGCCCCTGGCTCATCCCCAGGGCGTGCGCCGTATACTCGCGGGCGGAAGCGGCGTTTCCAACTTCAGCTTCAACCCAAGCCTGGGCGGCGTAATATCGAGCGGCTCGCTCTTTGGCGTCGGCAACGATGGCGCCCGCTACGGCTTCCTGCCGCACAACGCGCGACTGGGCTACACGACCGTAAAATGCTTCCGTATCCGCGGCGCGGTAGGCCAGTTCATCGGCGTACCCCGGCTGGCCTTTGCTTGACCTAACCAGCTGCTGCATGGTCGCACTGTCACCCTCGACGAATGCGAGAGCGTAGCGGGCAACCTGCAAACTCTCGTTCGAAAGGTGCTGCGCTTGTGCCGCGTCCAGGGTGGCGCGGGCCTCGTCGGGTCTCTTGAGCTGCAGGTAAACGTAGGCCAAATTGTCGTAGGACACGAAATTGTCAGGCGCGAGCCGGATGGCTTCCCGCAACTCCTGGGCCGATTGCTCGAACTGGCCCAGGTCCCCATACTGGGCCGCAAGTCTGATGTGCGGATAACTGTCAGCGGGATACGTGCGAACCCAGGCCGCGCAAACCTGCGCAGCTGTGGCTGGATCTCCGAAGGTCGTGAAGTAGGCGGTTTCGATATAGAAACGTTCCCACTCGCTCACCCGGTTCCGCAGCTCAAATGCTTTCTCAAAATTTTCTTTGGCCAGCGCAGGTTCCTCGATATTGACGTACGTGGCTCCAAGAGATGTGTATGCCCGAGCGAAATTGGGATCAAGCTCCACGGCTCGTTTCATGTAGGGCAAGGCCGCAGCGTTTCCCTGCTGCTGGGCCAACGTGCGACCTTGCGTAAAGGCTTGCAACGCTTCCAGAGACGAGGTGGTCGCTTCCATCAGAGGCTTGTTGAACTTTTGCAGCGACGGCAAGGATTCACCCAGCTTGCGGCGGAGTTGTGCATCGGCATTGTCGAGTGTCTTCAGAACCTCGTTCCGGTTGGCAGCTTCACGTTCAATAGTGGCGAGGACTTCTCCGGTTTCGCAGTTCAATGCCTGAACTCGAAGTTGGTAGCCATTTCCACCCCGCGCAATCGAGCCCGCAATGAAAGCCTTACTATTGGTGCGCAAGCAGACTTCACGTGCAACTTCGTGCGAAAGCCGCGTGTCCGTCGGTTTCTCCATTTGCCTGAGCGCAGCAGCGATTCTGCGATCGGAAACAACGTTCACGAACGGCGACTGCTCCAGATCAATCGCCACTGCCTGCCGCAACGTCTCATCGAAAATTGGATCGCCGGTTGTGTTGGCGAAATCGGCGACGATCACGCTGCTTTGCGCCGCGAACGCCTGCGCCTTGTAGTGAAGACGGAACAGCGTGGCACCGAGGAAAACGATGGCCACCAGAGCCACGGCGGAGAAGCTCTTCCAAATGCGGCGGTGCGGTTTTCGGGCAAGTGTCTCGGCAAGAGAGTCACCTCGGCGGCTGTGTGAAGGCCAAGATCCGCTCGATCGTCTTTCGGAGGAGGCGGCAACTCCTGCTTGCGCGTGGTCTGGCAGAGCGGTCGGCGCAGTCTCATGGCCGCCGGAGATTGGCGGCAGCCGCTGCAGGTCGGCCCGAATCTCGGAGGCGTGTTGGTAGCGCAACGCGCGATCCTTCTCCAGGCACTTGACGATGATTCGCTGCAGCCCCTCAGGGACATCAGGGTTGAGCGCCCTTGGTTGCTCGGGTGTCTGTTGCAGGATGGATAGGAAAAGCATTCCGGTCGTGTCGCCGCGGAACGGAGCTCGCCCGGTGGCCATTTCGTAAAGCACGATGCCGAAGGAAAAAAGGTCGGTGCGCTCGTCCAGTGGCTTTCCGAGCGCCTGTTCCGGCGACATATAGGCGGCCGTACCCAACGCAGCCAGGCCACTCGTCAGCTGCGACTCTTCATCGGCCGAGGCAGAGTTTTCGACCGTGCGGTTCAGCCCGTTTTTCTTGGCTAACCCGAAATCTAAAATCTTCGCCCGTCCGTCGTGGGTAACGAAGATGTTTGCCAGCTTGATATCCCGGTGAATAATGCCTTCATTGTGCGCTGCGGCGAGCCCGGCAATCACGTCAGCGGCGACACCCAGCAACTGCTCGCAACGGAGAGGACCACGCCGAACGAGTTCCTTCAGGGTCACACCGTCGAGGAACTCCATGGCGATGAAGATTCTGCCGTCCTCTTCGCCGATTTCGTAGATGGTATAGATGTTGGGGTGATTCAGGGCCGACGCGGCACGCGCCTCGCGAAGAAACCGCTCGCGCAGCACGGGATCCTCGGCGTATTCCTCAGGAAGAAACTTGAGCGCGACAAGGCGCTCCAGCACTGTATCTCGGGCCTTGTACACCACACCCATGCCGCCTTCGCCCAACTTCTCCAGGATGGCGTAATGCGAGATGGTGCTGGCGATCATCGGCCCGCGGTCCTTTCTTACCAGTCCGCAGTAGTGGTGACGATGGCGTAAGTTTGGGACTTGGGAGTCTGGTGGAATGCTAGCATGCGTATCGGACGAATCAAACAGAGTCGTCACAAGCCCCTGTGACGAATGAACATTGTCACGCCTGCCAGCACCACTTTCCGGCCACCCCCGGGCTATGTACGCCTTTAGCTATCAATTGAATCGGGCTCGACTCGCAGTTTTGCAAGTTGGAAAAGCGGAGATTCGTCATTAGCCTTGCAATTGGTAGCAGTATGCTCTCGCGGAAAGGCAAGTCGCGTGGCGCGCAACCGGATTCTCATTGCCGACCCCAATCCTGCCGTCCGGCAGACGCTGCTAGATCTTCTTCAGGAAGATGCCGAAACCGTATCCACTGTCGATAATGCAGAGGCTGTTGCGGGAACTGCTACGGCACTCAGTGCCAATATCATTGTCCTGGGAATGAACTTCAAGGGAGCGACGGGATTTGACATCGCTCGACGGCTGCGGCAGGCCGGATGCCCGGCGCAGATCATCATCGTGTCGGCGCATGAGTCAAGCGATTTGGCTCGAGCCGCCGTCGCTGTAGGAGCATCGGCCTATGTGTTCATGTCCCGCCTGCTCGATGATCTGCCTGCAGCCGTTGACACCGTATGCGAGGGAAAGACTTTCGAGCCGGCTCCGTAGTTGACCGGCTGCGGCGTCGCGCACTTGTCTTCAACGCAGGGCAGGATTCGGTGAACTTGGCGTTCACCTTCCTTCTGTATGCGGCAGGAACACGGGCAGGAAATGGCGCGCCCTGAGAGATTCGAACTCCCGACCTACTGGTTCGTAGCCAGTCGCTCTATCCAGCTGAGCTAAGGGCGCTTCTCGGAAGCAGCAAGGCGATTATAGCAAACGGTAGGAGTTCACGAATTGCTCTTCAGCGTCTCATTGGCGGATTTGGCGAAGACGATTTCGGAGACCAGAAGCACCGCACCCACCACAATCGCGCCGTCAGCAACGTTGAACGCGGGCCAGTGATAGCTCCCGACATAGAAGTCCAGAAAATCGATGACATAGCCGGTGAACATCCGGTCCCACAGGTTGCCCATGGCGCCGCCGAGGATCAGCGACAGTCCGATGGTCGTTGTGCTCAGCGAGTGCCCGTTCTTCCACAGCAGAGCGGAGACGATGACCAGGGCGAGCACGGAGAAAGTGACAAGCGCGCCGACTTTCCACTGCGCCGAAGACTCGGCGAACAGTCCAAACGCCGCCCCGGTATTCTGCACGTGGTACAGCCGGAAGAAGCCAGGCATGACCACCACGCTGCCCTGCAGCGGAATATTGCTGGCCACGGCCCACTTGGCGATGCGGTCCAGCAAGAGGACGATCGTCGCGATGAAAAAGTAGTATTTGCGCATCGATGGATTCTGCTGTTTGCCTCCGCGACTCGCGGCTCCCTCACCCTCTTGTTCTTTAGACGCAGCTGCCCCGGTGAAAGAAGCACCGGGTTTCAGCCCCATCAGCCGGGATTCAGCTCAGCCGCCGCCCGCTCAACTGCCGCTGCTTCGCCCCGCGGCGAGATCAGCTCGCCCGCGCCGCCGCCTCAATCTCGGCAAGCACCGCGCTGCACCGTTCGCACACCGTAGGATAAGCACTGTCCTCGCCGACCCGCGTCGAGTAGTTCCAGCAGCGCTCGCATTTTTCTCCCGGAGCGTTCCTGATCTCAATCGCCAGCCCCGCGCCATCGCTCGCCGGCAACTTCTCCAATACTACGTCAGAGACGATGAAGAGATATCGCAACTGATCGCGATAGCGCTCCAGCACCGGGTAAATGCTCTCCGGCGCGCCCAGATGCACCTGCGCCTCCAGACCGCTGCCGATGCGTTTCGCATTGCGCGCCGTCTCCAGCGCTTTCAGGGTCTGGTCACGAACAGAAAGCAGCGTCTGCCAGTCAGCCTCCATGCCGGCAACATCGAATCCCGCAGGTACGGCGCCGGTCAGCTCCTCCGGGGCAGGGAAGAGCTCCAGGTGAACGCTCTCCCGCCGGCCCTCGACCGCGGGCAGATGCTGCCAGATTTCGTCGGCGGTGAAGCTCATCACCGGCGCCAGCAGCCGCACCAGTGCCTCGCCCAGCCGCCATAAGGCCGTCTGCGCCGAGCGCCGCGCCGGCGACTTCGGGGCCGAGGTGTACAGCCGGTCCTTCAGCACGTCAAAGTAAATCGCGCTCAGATCGACGATGCAGAAGTCCTTCAGCCGCTGATAAAGGCGATGGAAGACGAAGGTGTCGTAATGCTCGCGCACGTCCCTGGTAACTTCCGCCGCGCGCAGCAGGATGTACTGGTCGAGCGGATGCATCTGGGCAAACGTCACCCCGTCGCGCTGTGGCTCGAAGCCGTCCAGATTGCCCAGAATGTAACGAAACGTGTTGCGGATCTTGCGATAACTTTCGGCGACGCGCTGCATCAGCTCGTCGGAGGCCATCACATCTTCGCGGAAATCCACCGACGCCACCCACAGCCGCACGATCTCCGCTCCCATCTTGTCGGCAATCTCCACCGGATCCACGGTGTTGCCCAGCGATTTCGACATGGCCCGGCCCTGCGGATCGAGCGTCCAGCCGGCCGTTGCGGCCCTGCGATACGGGGCTTCGCCCCGGGTCGCCACCGCGCACAGCAGGGAAGACTGGAACCATCCGCGATGCTGATCGCCGCCTTCCAGGTAGAGATCGGCGGGCCAGGGCAGACCGGGCTCGCGTCCCAGCACTGCGGCGTGGCTCGAGCCCGACTCGAACCACACATCGACGATATCCATCTCCTTGCGCAGTTTTGTGCCGCCGCACTTCGCGCACCTGGCTCCCGCCGGCACGATCTCCTCCGGCGAACGCCTGTACCATGCGTCGCCGCCCTCGCGCGCAAACAGCTCAACCACCCTGCGGTTCACCGCGGGATCCTTCAGGAATTCCTTGCAGTCTTCGCACTGGAACAGCGCGATGGGCACGCCCCAGACGCGCTGCCGCGACACGCACCAGTCGGGACGCCCGGCCACCATGTTGGTGATGCGCTCTTCACCCCATCCCGGGTCCCATTTGACTTTCCGGATTGCTTCCAGGGCGCGCGTGCGCAGCGTGCCGCCGCCGGGAAGCGTTCCCTCCATCGCGATGAACCACTGCTCGGTGGCCCGGAAGATGATGGAATTGTGGCAGCGCCAGCAGTGCGGATACGAGTGCTCGATCTCCTCGTACCCCAGCAAGACCCCGCGGCTCTTCAGCAGATCCACAATCAGCGGGTTGGCCCGGAACACCTGCTGGCCCCTGTACTCGGGCAGGCCGCTGCGCAGAATGCCGGCATCATCCACATCGCAGCGCAGGTCGAGGCCGTATTTCACGCCGGTGTTGAAGTCGTCGGCGCCGTGCGCGGGCGCGGTGTGCACCGCACCGGTTCCGGTGTCCATGGTGACGTAGTCACCCAGCACTCCCAGAACGCTGCGCTCCAGGAAAGGATGCGCAAAGGTCGCGTGCTCCAGCTTTGTCCCCGGGAATGACGCTATCTCCTTCGCCTCCCGGAGGCCGCACTTCTCGATGGTCTGCTGGGCCAGCGCTTTGGCGACCATGTAGATCCACTCGCCCGTGTCCAGCGCCACATACTCCGCATCGGGGGCGAACGTCACCGCCATCGAGGCGGGCAGCGTCCACGGCGTCGTCGTCCAGATGATGGTGGCGACCTTCTTCCTGCCGGCGAGCTTCCCGTCCAGTTTCCCCGGATCGCTGGTCAGCGGATACCGCACCCAGATACCCGGGCTGGTATGCATCTCGTATTCGACTTCGGCCTCGGCCAGCGCCGTCTTGTCGTGGATGCACCAGTACACCGACTTCAGCCCGTTGTAAACCAGGCCCCGTTCGTAGCAGGTGTAGAACGATTCCAGCACCACGCTTTCGTATTCCGGGTCCATGGTGGAATACGGCCGCTCCCAGCGGCCCAGCACGCCCAGACGCCGGAACTGCTCGCGCTGCAAGTCCAGGTACCTGGCCGCGTATTTGCGGCACTCCTCGCGCACCGCCAGCGGATCCATGTCCAGCTTCCGGCGCCCCAGCTGGTCGTCGATCTTGATCTCGATGGGCAGTCCGTGGCAGTCCCAGCCGGGCACGTAGGGTGCGTCAAAGCCGCTCATGCTGCGCGACTTCACCACGAAGTCCTTCAGCGTCTTGTTGAATGCCGTGCCCAGATGGATTGGCCCGTTGGCGTATGGCGGGCCGTCGTGCATCACATAGATGGGCTGACCCCTGTGCGCCTCGCGCAGCCGCTCGTAAAGCCCCATGTGCTGCCAGCGTTCCAGCATGCGGGGCTCGTTTTTGGGCAGGTTCGCCTTCATGGCGAAGCCGGTCCTGGGCAGGTTCAGCGTCGATTTCAGCTCGAGCGGCACTCCGGAGTTTTCTCCCCGCCTCGGATTTTCTGGGATGAGATTCAGCCAGCTTTGTCCCTTCATTATAGGGAGCAGCAAAATCCGCGTCTATCAGCGGGTTGCCCCGCCGCTCGCCTTTGCCGGCCGGCAGCGTCTCAAGGATAGTGTGCTGAGTCACACAACGATGTGGGCAACTTCGCATCTAAGCCAAAGAGCGGTGACTCGCGCTCCGGCAAACCGGGTGGGCTTCGCTCCGCATCGCACTGGGAACGGCAGGCATTGCCGATGCGCGATTTGGTTCTGGCAACTTTCCGTACGGCGGCCTGGAGACATGCCGGGCCGCAGGACCAGGGACTAGGAGTATGGCTAATCAGACGCTGATCCCCGCAACCGCGCAGGATGACCTGCATCTGCTCCCCCGGACCACCATGGACGAGTCCTTATGGACATCGTTGCTGGAAAACGTCCGCGCCGCGCTGTTTCCGGAGAAGTTGCCCCCATTGCAGCTGACCTCCCGGCCGGTAAGGGTCCGCCCGATCTGGGGTGAGTACAACTATAAGAAACAGAGTGCCGGCGTCTCGCTTGTCGTCCACTCGGCCATGATCGCAGGGCTGATCTGGATTTCCATTCTGGGCGCCCGTGCGGTGAAGAACGCCGAGACCCCCAGACAAACGGTGGAGCTGATTGCTCCCGACCTCACCCCGCCCCCGCTGCCCATGTCGAAGAAGAGCGCACAGAGTTCCGGCGGCGGTGGTGGAGGCGGTGATCGTGACAAGCTGCAGGCGCCCAAGGGCAAGCTGCCCAAAACCGCCATGGAGCAGATCACCCCTCCGGCCATGGTCATCCGTAACGACCATCCCAAGCTTCCGGTCGAACCCACCGTGGTTGTGCCTCCGCAGATCAAGCTGGCCTCCAACATGCCAAACCTGGGCAATCCCATGGCAGCCGTGCCTTCCGGACCTCCCTCCAACGGAACCGGTAGCGGTGGCGGCATCGGCTCGGGAGCGGGCGGCGGCGTCGGCTCAGGAACCGGCCCCGGCGTTGGTCCCGGTCGTGGTGGTGGCATCGGTGGCGGCGTCTTCCGCGTGGGCGGCGGCGTTTCTCCGCCCCGCGCCCTCGATACTCCCGATCCGGAGTATTCCGACGAGGCGCGCAAGGCGAAGTATCAGGGAACCTGCGTCCTGTGGCTCATCGTGGGTCCCGACGGCAAGCCGCGCGACGTTAAGGTTGCCCGCGCCCTGGGTATGGGGCTGGATCAGAAGGCCATCGAGGCCGTCCGCCGCTGGAAATTCGAGCCCGCCACCCTGGACGGCAAGCCGGTGGCCGTGCAGATTAATGTTGAGGTGAACTTCCGCCTGTACTGACCCTCCAACGGCGCGGAAGGCAGAAGGAGAGGCGCCTTATCTGTTTCCGGCAGCAACCCTCGCATCACGCCTTACGGCCTGTCACGAAGCGCGCGGCTGCAATCCCGGGCGCGCCAATCCACAGCCGGCCCGGCGCATGAAACCTCATCCAATGCGATGCTTTGATCGCAGCGGCGAGGGGTTCTGCTCGAGATATTGTGAGCTGCAGTCAGCCGTCGTTCTGCCAGACCCGCCCGCGGCACAAAGTCGGGCCTGGTCCCAGCATGAGAGAGCTGCCGGATTGGCCTAAAGCTTTCTCAGGTAATTCACGATTTCGGGAGAGGTCCAGTCCGTCGCGCCAATAAACTTGCGCACGATCTTTCCGTTGCGGTCGATCACGAAGGTTTCGGGAAACTTGAACGTGCCGTAGAGCTCGTTGGTTTTCTGCTGCGTGTCGCGCACCGTGAACAGGTCCACATTATGGTCGCGCACGAACTGTCTGTAGGCGTTGTCGTCCGCGTCTTCGCTGACCGCCACGATCGTCACCTCATCCCCGAGGCTCTTGTGTAACTTCACCAGCGACGGCATCTCCTCGATGCATGGCGGGCACCACGTCGCCCAGAAGTTCAGCACCACAGGCTTGCCGCGCAACTGGCTGAGCTCGACGCTGTGCTGTGAGTCGCGAATGGTGAAATCCGGAGCGGCACTGCCGATGCGCGGCGGATGCGAACCGGTATTGCAGCCTCCCAGCAGCAACAACCCCAGCAGGCCGGCCGCCACGATGAAATACTTCATGCCTTTTATAATAATCGATCAGGCTCAGCCCGAGCGGCCCACGCCCGATTCGCCATGCACTCTCGCATTATTCCCGAGGTTTCCGTCATCGTTCCCGCGCGCAACGAGGAGGCCTGCCTTGCGGATTGCCTGCGCACCCTGGCCGGGCAGGCGGGCCCGCAATGCGAGATCATCGTGGTTGACGATCACTCCACGGATGCCACCCGCGGCATTGCGGAAGCTTTCCCGGCGCAGGTCATCGCCGCCCCTCCGCTCCCGCCAGGCTGGTGCGGCAAATGCAATGCCGCCTGGAGCGGCGCCCGAGTCGCACGGGGAAAGTGGCTCCTGTTCACTGACGCCGATACCAGGCATGCCGCCAACTCCATTGCTGCCGGCCTCGAGGAGGCGCGCGAGTGCGGTGCCGCTCTGCTTTCCTGGTCGCCCAGGCAGGAGGTCCACAGCTTTGCCCAGCGCGCCCTGATGCCGGTTATCTTCGCCGAACTGGCCACGACATACCGGACGAAGGACGTCTGCGATCCCAATTCCCCGGCGGCCGCCGCCAATGGGCAGTACCTGCTCATCCGGCGCGACGTCTACGATGCCGTTGGCGGTCATGCTGCGGTGGCGGGAGCCATTCTGGAAGACGTAGAGCTGGCCGGGCGGGTAAAGCGGGCCGGCCACAGCCTCCGTTTCCGCAGGTGCGACCTCGTCAGCACCCGCATGTACCGCAGCTTCTTCGCCCTGTGGGAGGGCTGGACCAAGAACCTGGCCCTGCTGTTTCCGCATCCCCGGCGGCTCGCCTTCCGCCGCCTGCTGGAATTTGCCGCAATGGCAGCCCCTGGGGCCCTGGCGATGGTGCAGTGGATCCGCGGGGACAACATGACCGCACTGGCCGCCGCAGCGCTGGCGACGCTGTTTCTGGTCCTGTTTTTTGCGCGACTGCGGCGCGCCCACTTCGACCGGCTTTCCAATAGCCTGGCAATTTTTGGTCTGCCGCTGTTCGCCGCCCTGCTAGTGAACTCAGCCATGGCACATCGGCGAGGAGCAGTGAGCTGGAAAGGCCGGACGTATGGAGTGCCGGACCGAGGGTCAATGGTTGTTGCTGCCGGAATCGCGCCACGCGGCGACACAGGAGTGCCGAAGGCACGGCATAACTTAGCCCAGCACGAAGCGGGGCGGAGTGCTGGGTAAGCTGTTCTAAGAAGCAAGCGAGCGGCGGCAGGCAAGGAGCGATGGAGAGATGTTCGCTGGCGAGAGGGAGCGGTATTTCTGGGGTCCTCTGATGGCGGATGTTTTTGCTGGCCTGCTCTCGCTCGTCGTCATCATCATGGTCGCTATGGCTCTCGGTGGTCTTGACTTTTTCGCACCGTGGATCCTCGTTACTCCGGCAGTAATGTTGGTAAGCGGTTTCGCGCGTGGGCAAAGTTTTGGGGAGGTTGGGCAAAAGCTGTTGCTGTTGCTGCCCCAGGGTGGACGCTGAGTTTCATATCACTCGGGGGCCTCACTCCGGTGTACAGTGCTGAAAGTAGACTCTGCGCCATGGGCTTGCTCGCGTTACCGGCTGCCGCGGGAATCTGGTTTCGGCGACGACGAGCCCGTCGCGGGGTAAATAAGAAATAAGTTCCCGTGCGAAGAATCTCGCTGCGCTCGGGTGATAAAGATGAGGAGTGTACGACGGCGCAGCTACATCTGCGCTCTTCCAGTATGGTCTACCTGACTCGCAAGTGCGAATTTTCCGCTTCGCACTACTATTACAATCCGGAGTTCACGGAGGAGGAGAACCAGCGTGTCTTCGGCAAGTGCGCCAATCGCAACGGTCATGGCCATAATTACACCCTCGAGGTAACGGTGAAGGGCGAACCCGATCCCCTTACCGGATTTGTACTTGACCTCAAACAGTTAAAGGAAATTCTCAACACCGAAGTCGTCGAGCCGTTCGACCATCGCCACCTGAACCGGGAAGTCCCCGAGTTCGCAGATCAGATCCCGACCACCGAGAACCTGGCCATCGCCATCTGGAACCGTCTGCACAGAAAGCTCACCATGGCGAAGCTGCACCGGGTCCGCGTCTACGAACTGCCCGACCTGTTCGTGGATTTCTACGGAGAAACATGAAGGCCCATCTGACCCGCCGCTACATCTTTTCGGCTTCGCATCGCCTGCATTGTGACGCTCTGTCAGACCGGCAGAACACCGAGGTTTATGGCAGGTGCAACAACCCCCACGGCCATGGCCACAATTACGCGCTGGCGGTCACGGTCAGCGGACAGGTTGAGCCGGCGACGGGAATGGTCTGCAATCTGGCGGATCTCGACGAAGCCGTGCGGCGGGAAATCCTGCACCGCTTCGATCATGTGAATCTGAATCTGCGTCCGGAGTTCAGCTCGTCGGTTCCTACCACCGAAAACCTCAGCCGGCTGATTTACGACATTTTGAAGCAAAACTTCAAGGCTGCTCATCTGGAAAAGGTTAGGCTGGAAGAGACGGCGATGAACAGCTTCGAGTATGCCGGAGGAGCCGGGTTCCGCTCGTGAAAAAGGCCTTATCACCACAGGGACGGCGTATTTGCCGGCTTCTGACCTGACCGCTGGAAAGCGGAACACTAGTTGCTAATTGCTAATTGCTAATTGCTGATTGCTAAGAATGAAAGACACCATCGAAACCCCGTCGCTGACCGGCGCGAGCTTTGAAGAACTTACTCGCGAACTCCTCGTCCGCCTGGGCGAAGACCCCGGCCGTGAAGGCCTGAGCCGCACCCCGCAGCGCTATGCCAGGGCGCTGCAGGATCTCACCCGGGGGTACCGTGAAGATCCCGAGCAGATTCTGCAGGGCGCGCTCTTTGATGTCGATTATGACGAGATGGTCATCGTCAAGGACATCGAGATGTTCAGCCTCTGCGAGCATCATCTGCTGCCGTTCTTCGGCAAGGTGCACATCGCCTACATCCCCAAAGGCCGCGTGATAGGACTCAGCAAGGTCGCGCGCCTGGTCGAGGTCTTCGCGCGCCGCCTGCAGGTGCAGGAGCGCCTCACCGTGCAGATCGCCGAAACCATCCAGAAGATCGTTCAGCCGCTGGGAGTCGGTGTGGTCATCGAGGCGCGGCACCTCTGCATGATGATGCGCGGCGTCGAGAAACAGCACTCCGCCACCGTCACGTCGTCCATGCTGGGCGCCTTCCGTGCGCCGCAAACCCGCGAGGAGTTCCTGTCGCTTATCCACGCCCGCAACGCCAACGGAACCTGATCGATGGCTGCGAAGAAGCCGCAGTCGCCATCCGGAGCAGAACGAAACCCATCCCCGCCAGCGCCGCGTCTCGTGGGCAAGGTTGCGGTTGTTACCGGCGGCAGCCGCGGCATCGGCTATGCCATCGCGCATGCGCTGGCGGCCGAGGGCTGCAGCGTCGTCATTACCGCCCGCAACAGCAGGAAGCTCGCAGCGGCTGCCAGACAGCTTTCCTCGGCGATACGCCGCCGGCGGCCGCGGATCGTCCCGCAGGTTTGCGATGTGCGCGACCCTCAGGCCGTGGAGGCGCTTTTCGCGGAAGTGAAACGGTGCTTCGGCCGCCTCGACATTCTGGTCAACAACGCCGGAATTACACAGCCTGTGGCAACGGTGGAGGAGACGCCGCTGGAGGTGTGGCAGGACCTCATCGCCACCAATCTGACGGGCATGTTTCTCTGCACCCGGGCGGCCCTGCCGTTGATGCGACCGGGAGCGAGCATCGTCAATAACCTATCGGCCGCGGCAAAACAGGTCTTCCCGAACTATGCTGCCTACACGGCAGCCAAAGCCGGCGCGCTCGGCTTCACGCTGTCCCTGCGCCAGGAACTCATCCCGCGCGGCATACGCGTTACCGCCCTCATGCCCGGCGCGACCGCCACCGATATGTGGGACCAGATCATGCCGGATGCGCCCCGCAATCGGATGATCGACCGCGGCAGCGTCGCCCAGGCCGTTCTCTATGCCGTCCTGCTGCCGCCCAATGCGAACCTCTCGGAGCTGATGCTGGATCCCGCCCGCGGCGCGCTATGATGTGCGCCGGTTGCTTTTTCACCTGGCGCTATTCGGTTTTCGCCAGAGACTGCAGCGAATCGACTCTGAGATCTGAAATCCTGGA
The DNA here is from genome assembly GCA_035516415.1 of Binatia bacterium. Taxonomy (GTDB): domain Bacteria; phylum Acidobacteriota; class Terriglobia; order Terriglobales; family Acidobacteriaceae; genus Bog-257. The sequence goes on from DATJAI010000060.1 coordinate 21,065, forward strand.
CGAAGCAGTAATCCGTGAGCTCAACCGGCGGAGCGGATATCGCCAGGCGAACAGCGATTGGCGGCACTACAGTCCGTAGTGGTACCGCCGCGTGCGGGCAGGGAAGAGCTTGATGAGGAAAACTCCGGCCACGAAGCCGCCCACATGCGCCCAGAACGCGATGCCGCCCGAGCTGCTTCCGTGGGTCGCGATGGAGCTGGCCGCCCCGCTGAGAAACTGCGCAATGAACCAGTATCCCAGCACGATCCACGCCGGCAGCCACATGAGGAACACGAAGAAGAACGGCACCAGAGTCAGCACTCGCGCCCGCGGATACAGCACAAAATACGCCCCCATCACCCCCGCAATTGCCCCGCTGGCGCCCACGCTGGGCACCGTCGAGCCGATGTTGAACAGCGTATGCAGTAGTCCCGCCGCCACTCCGCTGAGCAGATAGAGCGCCAGATAGAGCGTGTGTCCCAGATAATCTTCCACGTTATCGCCGAAGATCCACAGCGCCCACATGTTGAAGATCAGGTGCAGCCACGAGCCGTGCAGAAACATCGAGGTGAAGACCGGCACGATCGCCGCCGCCGCCGGCACGTAACGCGTCCCCAGCCCGGAGATCAGGTCCCACGGCACATATCCATGGTTGAACAGCACCACCGTGAGGCGCGCCGGCACTACTCCGAAGGTGAAGATCAGCCCCTGACGCGCCATCGGGTTCAGCGCGACCTCGAAGAAAAATGCCAGGGTGTTCAGCACCAGCAGCGTGTAATTGATCAGGGGTGTGCTGATCCGGGGTGCGTCGTCCTTCAGCGGAATCATATCTGGCTCTCACCGCCGGCCGTGGCAGGGAAGCGGCTTCCACTCCGATCGTCGGGGACCCGAAGCGCAATTTGACCAAACAGGCTGCCAGCCTCCACGATAGCAGAACGATGCCGTTCAACGCCGTGATGGTGGTGGACAAGCCGGCAGGATGGACATCGCACGACGTCGTGGCGAAGACGCGCCGCATCCTCGGCGAGCGCTCCATCGGACACCTCGGCACGCTCGATCCTATGGCGACTGGGGTGCTCCCATTGCTGATCGGACGCATGACCCGCCTGTGCCAGTTCTATGGCGCGTCGGACAAGGCCTACGAGGGGACCATCCGGCTGGGCATTGCCACCGACACCTACGACGCTGACGGCGAACCGCTGGGCAGGCCGCAGGAAGTTAATGTAACACTTGAAGAGTTAAGGGCCGCCGCGGCAGCCTTCGTAGGGTCAATTCAGCAGCTTCCGCCACCGTTTTCCGCCAAGAAGATCGCCGGCGTCCCCGCCTACAGGCTGGCCCGCCGTAAGCAGCCGGTCGAGCTACCGCCGGTCGAAGTTCAGGTCCGGGAGTTCACCATCACCAGCCTGCAGGAGGGCCTGGTGGCATTCCACTGCCGGGTCTCATCGGGGACGTATGTTCGCAGCCTGGCGCATGATCTCGGCCAGAAGCTGTGTACCGGGGCCCATCTCGCCAGCCTGCGGCGCACCGCCGTCGCCGAGTTCACGGCGGAGCAGAGCCACACCCTGGAGCAGATCGCCCAGGCCCGCGCCGAAGGAGGTACGGACGAGCTCTGCGTCCACCTGCGCCGCGTCCTCCCGGACATACCCTCCGTCACGGCCACGGCCGACGATGTCGCCAGAATACGCCATGGACGCACCGTGAACCTGCCGGAGATGTCGCGCTCGCGCTGGGTAAAGGTCTTCGCCGGGCAATCCGATCTGATCTGCGTCGCCAGCCGCGTCGCCGGCACGCTGTTTCATCCCAAGGTGGTGCTCATCTGAAAGGGTAGTGTAATTACAGGCGGAAGCGGCCCTTTCCCGCGGAACGCCGGTCAGAAAACGGCATGCTCGTGCATCTCTGGATGGCCGATTGAGGCCGGGGCAGGATCGGAGCGGCAGAGCAATGGTTCAGGCCCTGCCGAGGTTACGTCCGATAACAGATATTATGTTAAATATCGTCGCAGGCCCGTACCATCGCGCTGTCGCGACTCTGCCATCCTCGAGCTGCCTGCTTTTCCCCAACCCCCAGGTGCTGCTGCAATCTCTTTAGCAGCACCCGCACTGCCATAGCGTTGGCACGCTATTCCACCACATGCGGCGCCCCGGCAGGTAAGGTCTGCCGTCCTGCGCCGAGCCGCCAGCCGCGGTTACTTTCCGTAATGCGCGGCGTTCTTCGCGATGAACTCCTGCTTGTCGGCCGGAACTTCTTCGGCGACGAAGACCGAGTTTGTCGGACAAACCGGAACGCAGGCGCCACAATCGATGCAGCCCTCGGGATCCACGAAAAGCTGGGGAGCCTCTTCAAATCCCTCTTCGTCTTTCTTGGGGTGGATGCAGTCGGTCGGACAGGCTTCCACGCAGAGTTCATCCTTGGTGCAGGTATCGGTGATGACGTATGCCATGATTACGTTCTCCCTCTTGCTTTCTGGCTCTTGGCCAACTCCAATCTACCGGCAGCACAACCGGGGAGGCGGTGACGAGAATCACCGGGCGGTTGTGAGCGACCGCACAACGTGACGAAGGCGGCAATATGGGGCCGCTGCGTGTTGGCCCCTCAGTTGCTCTTCTCCTAGGCAATAGCCCGGCAAGCCAGCCCATACAGTGGAAATTCGACCCGATCGTGTGACGCAGCAGGTAAATTCTGCATCTCAGGTGTAAGTTCCCGGATAGGACCTCTCCGTCCCGTCTCTCCGCTATAATCGGCATTTTGGCTTGGCTGGCGCAGGAGGAGCGACTGATGCAATCGGGCAGAAAACCGAGGGTTCTGGTGGTCGATGACGAGCAGGTGATCGCCGATACTCTGGCCAGGATCCTTGACCTGAATGGCTACGATGCCTCGGCGGTTTACACCGGCACCGCCGCTGTCGAAAGCGCCCGGGAGCTGAAACCCGATCTGGTCATCAGCGATGTCATCATGCCCGACATGAATGGTATTGAAGCCGCCATCAGCATCCGCGGCTTTCTCCCAAGCTGCAAGATACTTCTCTTCTCCGGCCAGGCCGCCACCGCCGACCTTCTGGAGAACGCGCGCGCCCAGGGCCATGAATTCGAGATCCTGGCCAAGCCAGTCCATCCCGCCGATTTGCTCGCCAAACTGAAGGGTTAACTCGTCACCAGGCTATTCTTTCCGGCTTGCCAGGGCTCTACTCCTGGCTCCTGTGGTCGATTTCAGACCATCAGCCCGCGATCACCATTGCGGCCGGCGTGTGCGCGGCTGCGGCAATCGGCCGGCGCCAGCGGAATTGCCTGGTCAGCATCCTGATCAGTTTTGTCGTCGCCAGCAGTACCAGCGATCCCAGGACCAAGCACACGGGAATAAACCACCAGCCCAGAACTTCGTGAACCGTTGCCGAGGGGTACTCCCGGCCCAGGTGGAAGCTGAAGTCGAAAACACCCGGACCCACCCACAGGCCCGTGTGATGGGGAAACAGCGGCTTCAGCAAGGCAAGCAGCAGAAAGGCACCACCCATGGTGTAGCCCAGCAGCGCGATGAAGAACACGACCGTCCCTTCCACTCCGGTCCGCGCCCATCGCAAGGTCGCGCGCAGAATCAACAGCGGCGAGATGCTGCGCCGCGCCTGCTGCAGGAGCAGTCCGGTGCGATACTCCTCCGCCAGGTGCTCGGCGGGCCCAAGGCCGGCGAGGACCTCATCGATGTCGATTCCCTTCTCGCCGGCGCGCTCCCGGATATGCATGCGAATCTCTTCCACAATGTCTTCGCGCTCGGCCAGCGTCATTCCCGTCAGCGCCGTCCTGAACCGTGCCAGATAAGCGTTCGCCTGCGTGTCGGTCGTTGTCATATTCTTCGCTCCGTTACCCCGCTCTTTTCCTGAATCGTGCCCAGGTGCCGCCCCTGCTTCCTCGCCTTTGCGCCCAGCACCGGCTCGATCAAGGCTTCCAGTCCGGCAGAAAACTCGGTCCAAATTTCCGCCATGCGGATCGCGCGATCGCGTCCGGCCTGGGTCAGTTCGTAATATTTGCGCGGATGGCCGGCTTCGGCCTCCACCCACTCCGAGCGCAGCAGGCCAATGGCCCGCAGACGGTTCAGAATCGGATAGATGGTGCCCTCGGATAAAACCAGCCGCGAATCGCGCTCCAGTACCCGCAGGATCTCCAGACCATAGAGCTTGCCCTGGCAGAGGCTGGCCAAAACCGCCATTTCCAGGCAGCCTTTGCGCATCTGGGCTTCCCATTTCTCGCTGGACTCCGGCTCGACCGCGGCGGGCAGTTGCTTGGGCATGACTGATACCTTGCAATGCACGATACCATGCAGAACATCGCATCGCAAGTCAAGCAAAAATTTTCCTTGGCGTTATTTATATACATTGGTATATTAGTACCATGGTCGACACTTCAAAGCACCCTATCCTGGTGCAGCGCGTCCAGACCGGCGTTCGCATGGAGAAGCGCCTGCTCAAGGTGCTGAAAGCCCTTGCCGAGCTGAAGGACCTGACGCTCGGGGACCTGCTGGAAGGCATCGTGTTGCACGCCTTTGAAGGCAAGGCGCCGTTCTCGCCCCCCACCCTGAAGGAAATCGAAAAACTCCGCGACATCTACGGGCTTCCGCTACGGGCCGCGGACAGTCACCAACTGAAGGAGCATCAGCGATGACAACTTCGCCGGTAATGTTCGCTGCCGCATCTCTGCTTGGCCTCCTGGCCGCTTCCCTGCCGGCACAGGAGCAGGCATCCTCAGGCAGGCTGGCGCACACGCGCACCGAATTCAGCTTTACCGCCAACGCCTCATTCGAGCGCACCGCTCCCCTGTTCGGCGCCAACGAGGAACGCAAATGGTCGCCGGACTGGAACCCGCAGTTTGTTTATCCGAATCCCGCGCAGGATCGGCAGGGTATGGTCTTTCAGGTTGCGCATGGCGCATATGCGAGCACCTGGGTGAATACCGCGTTCGATCCTGCCGCCGGGCACATTCAGTACGCGTATGTGCTGAGTGACGCGATGGTCACGCTGATCGACATTCATCTCACGCGTGAGGGCGAGCAGAAGACCGGCGTGACCGTCGTGTATGAGCGTACTGCGCTTATGCCCGAGGCCAACGATCACGTCCAGCACTTTGCGCGACAGGATGAAAAAGCCGGCAAGCAATGGGAAGAGGCAATCAATCGATATCTGAAGACACCGTAGCTGAAATGAAAAACCACGCTCTGTGGGACGGCTGACCGGGCGAAGAGCGGCTTTCCTACAGTTCCCTTCTCCCCTCCATCGCCTTCTGCATGGTGACCTCATCGGCGTATTCGATGTCGCTGCCTACCGGTACGCCGGTGGCGATGCGCGTCACCTTTATTCCCGATGACCGGAACCGTTGCGAAAGATAGGTCGCCGTGGCTTCGCCTTCGATGGTGGGATTGGTGGCCAGGATCAGTTCATCCACATTGCCCGACTCAATGCGCTTCGCCAGGTTGGCGATGCGCAACTGCTCCGGACCGATTCCATGCAAGGGCGACAGCGCCCCGTGCAGAACGTGATACACGCCGTTGTAGTGCCGCGTCTTCTCGATGGCGGCGATGTTCGTCGGCTCTTCCACCACGCAAACCAGGCGCTGGTTGCGGGTCGCGCTGGCGCAATAGGTACAGGGGTCGATATCGGTGATGTTGTTGCAGACCGAGCAGAGGCGCAGGCTGGCCTTCACGTCGCGAATGGCCCCGGCCAGCAGCTCCGCGTCCTCGTCGCTGGCGCGAAGAATATGAAACGCGAAGCGCTGCGCGGTTTTTCCGCCCACCCCGGGGAGCTTCTTCAGCTCTTCTATCAGTCGAGCCATGGGCTCGGCGAATCTGGACAATGTAACGCCCTCAAAAACCTGATTAACCACAGAGACACAGAGGCACACAGGTTTTCAGGTTCATTTCCCTCTGTGTCTCCGTGCTCTGTGGTTGATTACAGCCCTGACAGTCCCATGCCGCCGAGCATGCCTCCGAGGCTCGTCTTCAGCGCCTCGTCCACCTTGCGTGAGGCCTCGTTGACCGCGGCGATCACCAGATCCTGCAGCATCTCGACATCGCCCGACTTCACCACGTCCGGCTCGATGGCGATGCTCTGCAGCTGTTTCTGTCCGTTCATCCGCACGGTGACGCTGCCGCCGCCCGAGGATGCCTCGATGGTAATCTGCTGCATCTTCTCCTGCAGCTTCTCCGCCTGCTGCCGCGCCTGTGCCAGCATTTCCTGCAAGTTAAATCCACCCATGATGTCACCCGCGAACTTTCTGGTCGATGACGGTGCGGATCTCGGCGCCGAACTTCTCCTGCATGCGCTGCACCACGGGATCGGCCATGGCCCGGCTGCGCGCCCCCGCGCCGTTCGATGGACGGGGCGCCGCTTCCGGCTTTGCCGGGGCCGCTGCACCGCTGCTCGTCATTCTGAACTGCAGCGGCTTGTTCGCGCTCTGGCTGATTGCCGCCTGAATGATCCGCCTGGCTTCCGGCCCCAATGCCACATCTATCAGCACCTGCGACATCGCCACCCTGACCGAAAGCTCGCCGCCGGTCACCACCCACTCTCCAGCTTCCAGGTTGTGGGCGAGCACATGCTGGCCGGCATTTTCCAGGGCAGCCAGTACGGCGTTGCGTACTACCTCAATCGGGACATCCGCCGGGTCGGCTTCCACAGCTACCGCCGTGCCGGTACTGCTCCCGGTTGTCTCCGCGTTCGAAGACATGCGACCCGGATTCGATCGATTGTCCGATGGTGACGCGTGCGCAACCGGACTCGACTGTGGCTGGGCTTCCGCCTTCGGCCCGCTCTTGCGGCTGCGATCCGCCTCGAAGGGCGAAGGGCGGGCAAACGGAGACTCCGCCGGCGCGCGCGACGATGCCGGTTCAGTCTCCCGGTATCGCGATGCCGCACTTCCCTGCCCCGCCGGCGCACCCTGCTTCGCGGTTCCACCCGCCGCGCGGACCGGCGATGCTGCGCCGCTCTCCGCCCGGCCTGCCTCGCCGCTCAGCAGCTCCTCCAGCGGCAGCAGCCGCTGCGCGTGGACCAGCTTCAGCAAACCAAGTTCAAGATGAAAGCGCTGCTCCTGCCTGTAGCCCAGCTCGCCATGTGTCCGCAGCATGATCTGCAGGAAGCGCGAGAGGTCTTCTTCACTGAAGCGCTCCGCCACGCGCGCCACCCTCGCCCGCTCGTCCGCGGAGATCTGCAGCACCGGCGAATCGCTCCCCGCCACCCTGGCCATTAGGACGTTGCGCAGGAAACGCAGCATCTGCCGCGCGAAGTGCTGCGGGCTCTGCCCTTCCACCAGCAGACGGTCGAGGGTGCGCAGCACGTCCTGGCTGCAATTGCGCGCCACGGCATCCATCACATCTTCCAGCACCTGGGAGGGGACGGTCCCTACCAGTCCCCGCACCACATCCACGCTCAGAGTGGTGCCGCAGCAGGCGATTGCCTGGTCCATGATGCTCAGCGCATCGCGCATCGATCCGTCGCCGACCTCCGCCAGCATGGCCAGCGCGTTATCGTCGGCCTGAATTCCCTCCTGCTTCGCGATCCCCCGCAGCTGGGCAACAATGTCGTCAAAGCGCACGGCGTGAAAGCTGAAGTGCTGGCAGCGCGAGCGGATGGTCTGCGGAAGGTCTTCCGGCTGCGTCGTCGCCAGCATGAATACGATCCAGGGCGGCGGCTCTTCTAAGGTCTTCAACAATGCGTTGAAAGCCGCCTCAGTTACCTGATGCGCTTCGTCGAGGATAAAGATCCGATAACGCGCTCCCGCTGCAGGCGGAATGATGGCTTCGCTGGTGATCCGCCGAATCTCGTCGATGCCGCGATTAGTCGCAGCATCGATTTCGATAACATTCATCGACCCTACCGAGCCTGCGCGGATCTCGCGGCAGGAATCGCACACCCCGCATGGCTCCGGCACCGGATGGTCGTGCGAACGGCAGTTCAGTGCCATGGCCAGAATGCGCGCAATGGTCGTCTTGCCGATGCCCCGATGCCCGCTGAAGATGTAGCCGTGCGCCACCCGCCCCTGCTCGATGGCGTTCCTCAGCGTGCGCGTGACGTGCTCCTGGCCGATCACCTCGGAGAATTTTTGTGGCCGGTATTTGCGCGCCAGGACCTGATAGCTCATGGAAGGAATCCTGATTATACGGTGCCGGGCTGTGGAACCGCCAAGCTCGCATAAGAGATAATACTGCCGGTTTTCGCGAGGTGAACAATGAGGAGTCTCGAAGTTCTTCGCGGGCTGATCGCCCGCCTGCCCGCCCGTCTGGCTGCCCTGCCGGCCGGCAAGGTCGAACACAAGCCCGCGCCCAACACTTGGTCCGTAAAGGAAGAATTAGGGCATCTCCTGGATTCGGCTGCCAACAACCACCAGCGCATTGTGCGTACCCAGCTGGAAGAAAAACCTGCCATGCCGGACTACGACGGTGACGCCTGGGTGGCGCTGCATCGCTATCAGCAACGCGATTGGGAAACGCTCATCGGTTTGTGGGTGGCGCTGAACCGGCAGTTGCTCGCCGCGGCGGAAGCCGTCCCGCAGGCTGGCTGGTCGCGAACCTGCACCATTGGCGATTCCGCTCCCCTCACCCTGCAGTTTGTCTTTGACGATTACGTCGCGCACATGCTGCATCATCTGCGGCACATGGGCGTCGAGGTTGACGACCTGGCCGGCACAATAGCTGCGGCGTCATAAACCGGGCCGGCGCTTTTTCCTGGTTCCTTCCCCGGTGGAATCCGCAGGGCGCGCGGCGCCATTCCCGGGCGGCCGTTTCGCCTGCTTCTTACGCCGGGCCCGCGCCCGCTGCTTCTTCTTCAGCTCTTCAGGCGAGTACATGCTTCCCCGGCAGCGCCTGCTGCCGCAGAAACAGGGCGCATCGTCGTCGCCGTCGTACAGCCAGTAGTCGTAGGTGAGTTCTTCGCCGGCCGCGATGTCCCGGATGCTGGCAATGAAGACCCTGCCGTCCTCCTCGTCGGTTTCGCAGTTGGGATCGCACGAATGATTGACGAACATGGCCATGCCGTGACCGTCGATCACCACTTCGCCGTCGCCCACGCCAAACAGATAGGTGAACGGCCGGCCGTCGTAACGATCGTCGCCTTCCGCCTTGGTAATGCGCTCGCCGGTGTACTCCAGCACCCGCGTGCCCTTCGGAATGTCGTCCAGCGTGAAGCATCCCGCGGCATGGATATCGGAGGAACGGACGATAAGACGCGGCAAGCGGCCCTTCTCCCCGTGAGGCGGAATGCAGTATAGCGTATTCGGCCGGTGCAATTGCGCTGCTGCCGTGCGGCCATCGTCATGGCGGCGTCACTGTGGGCCGGTCCATTTCCCAGTTCACATTCCGCCGCCGATTTCGTATCTTTTCATATGACAGACGATTTGGAGGCGCTCTCATGGTGCATGTTCTGGTTCGTCATAAGGTCGCGGATTACAGCCGCTGGAAGGAGGCTTTCGATTCCCACCACACCGCCCGCAAGCGCGCCGGTGAAACCGGATGCCGCCTGTTCCACAGCGTCGAAGACCCGCGTGACATTTTTCTGCTGCTCGACTGGGAGAGCACCGAGCAGGCCCGCAGGTTCATGAATTCCGCCGAACTGCGCGATGCCATGCAGAAGGCGGGGGTGATGGGCGCTCCCGAAATTCAGTACCTGGAAGACGCGCGCGCCGTTCACCGCAGCGCCGCCGACTGAGTTCCCGGGCCACCAAAAATTTTCCCCCGCACCCTCTTGACATGAGGCCCCGCTTTGCGCTCCAAATCGCAAGTTGCGCGTAAGCCTCCCTCATCCGCGTTCATGCCGCCGCGTCATCGCGCAAGGTTGCAGAAACTCCGCTATCCATGCTGGTTCCGCGCGTTCCGGCTTTTGTCAAGCGATTTTGCGGCCATCCTCCGCCGGCCGGAAAAAAACTTTTTCACGGTGCATTGACAAACCATTTCGGAAAATTAAAATACGCGACGGCTCTGCGAATCGTTCTTCTACCGTGACAAGCCCAACCGAAAGCTACGACGTTCTGCTCCGCACCGATTTTCCCGATCTGGAGCTGTATGCCAGCGGTAAAGTCCGGGACCTGTATCGGGTCGACGGCGACCACCTGCTGTTCGTCGCCACCGACCGGATTTCCGCCTTCGACTACGTGCTGGCCACCGGAATCCCGCAAAAAGGACGCGTGCTTACCCAGCTCTCGCTGTTCTGGTTCGATTTTCTGAAGGATGTCGTTCCCAACCATCTGGCGACCGCCAGGGTCAGCGAATATCCGCGGGAGCTGCAGAAGTATGCCCCGCAGCTGCGTGGACGCTCCATGCTGGTGGTGCGCGCCGACATGATCGCCATCGAGTGCGTGGTGCGCGGCTATCTGTCCGGTTCGGGGTGGAAGGAGTACAAGGCCGATGGTACGGTCTGCGGCATTCCGCTTCCTTCCGGACTGCGGGAGTCGGACAGGCTGCCGGAACCGATTTTTACGCCCGCCATCAAGGCCAGCAGCGGCCACGACGAGAACATCTCGTTTGAGCACATGGTCAGGCTAGCCGGACGCGAATTGAGCCAGCAGCTGCGCGATCTGAGCCTCCGCATCTACCGCACTGCCGCCGCTTACGCGGAGCAGCGCGGCATCATCATTGCCGATACCAAGTTTGAATTCGGGCGCACCCCGGGCGGCCTGGTCCTGGCCGACGAGGTGCTGACTCCCGACTCCTCACGATTCTGGCCGAAGGACAGTTACCGCCCGGGTGGAGCGCAGGAGTCCTTCGATAAGCAGTATGTCCGCGATTACCTGGAGTCCATCCGGTGGAACAAGCAGCCGCCCGCGCCGGCACTGCCTGCGGACGTGGCGGCCAGGACGAGTGAAAAGTACGTCGAGGCCTACACCCGGCTGACGGGACATCCGTTACCCGATTAGGGACAGCCGATGGCAAGCCTGTCTGCCCTCGACTGGTTGCTGGTGCTGGTGGTCCTGCTTTCGACATTGCAGGCGAGCGCGGAAGGTTTCTTCCACGAATTTTTCTCGCTGGCCGGGGTGGTTGTCGGATACGTCCTTGCGGCCTGGGAGTATCCGCGGGCGGCCGCCTGGTACGCGCATTATGTGAATTCGCGATGGACGGCGGACGTGGCCGGGTTTTTCACGATTTTTTTCGCCGTCGTGCTGCTGGCGGGAATGCTGGGAAGGATTGCCCGCTGGGCGGTGCACGGGGTTGGGCTGCGCTGGTTCGACCGCCTGCTCGGCGCCCTCTTCGGGTTTGTTCGCGGTCTCGCCGTTAGCGCGGTGATCGTGCTGGCGCTGGCCGCGTTTGCTCCTCAGTGGGGCCTGCCGCGATCGCGTTTCGCCCCGCTGATGCTGGTGAGCAGCCGCGCCCTCATCTGGGCGGCGCCGGCCGAGATGCGCCAGCGATTCTGGGAGGGATGGGACCTGCTGCGAGGCGTGCCCCAGCACATTACGGGCGCGCAGCCGGCCGGCAGCAGTGCTCAATAGAGTTCGATCGCCACACCACAGACATTAAACGGGAGAGAGGCGTCGTGAAAGATCAACTGGAAGCTTTGATCGTGCAGATGTTCCGGAGCGGCATTACCTATTCCGAAGCGGTATGCGAATTCAAGAAGAAATTCATTCTCACCGTGCTGCAGGACAGCAACGGTAATCAGTGCAAGGCCGCCCGCCAGCTGGGCATGCACCGCAATACTCTCAGCCGCACCATCGCCGAACTCAAGCTCGATGCCAAAGCGCTTCGCAACGGAGCGCGTCGCCCGCCGCGTGGCGTGCATCCCATCCACCCGGAGAAAAAGTTGGCGCGCTGAGCTCCGCCCATGGCGCCAAAGACCTGATCTCCGTGGAACAACGCGCGGTGGAAGCACGCAATCCTGCAGACCGGTTCGGGAAATCGGCGTGAAATTCTAGGGCGTGATCTCATAGACCACACCACAGAAGCCGCAACTTTGCAGACCGCCCTGATTAGGTTGTTCCGAAGATGTTGCCTTCGCTGTCGATCGCCAGACCGTTGGGCCATCCACCGTCATCCTCGCTGGTCAAGTCGTGAATCGTGGTGTAGATCCAGCCATCGTTGGTGGGCGTCAACCTGAAGACTACGCCCTGGTTGTACAGGCCGTTAAATACGCTTGCGCCGTAAAGATTGCCGGCGGCGTCCCTGACCAGATTTCCCTCAGTCCCCAGTCCAGTGCCGTTGTAGCCATAAAGAAGGTTGAAGTTCCACCCTCCACCCGACGGGCCAAGTTGGAATATCGTGCCGCCGCTTAGGCCAGCGTCGCCAGCATGAACACCGTGATGGTGAGCAACTTTTCATTAGCATTCTTCCAGAATTCTTCCTTTCTGTTGTGCTCTCGAGTTCGAAGCCGGCGCAGAAAGCCGTAGGCGGTTAGAGGATGTTGCCTGCTTTCAGTTTGCCTCAGCCCGGGAGGGCGGATGCGAGCTTTCGCGAGCTGCCGCAGGATGCCGATGCCCTCTGGCCGTGTGGCCGGGGTCTCACGGTTATTGAGACCCGGGCGGGTACGACGAACTGCCTGGGCAGATGCTGATGTTGAGATGCGCTGTGATTCACGGGCACATGGCGCGGTGATCGGGGAAATTCTTGGGTGTCGAACAGCGGAGACCCGGGACAGGAGTACGCACTTGGGGATGCCCCGTCAGTGATCCCAGGTTAGGCCAGAAGAAGGCTGAACCTGGGGCACCAGGCCTCCAGGATCGCCATGCTGAACGACACCTGCGGCAATCTGGTTCAGATCACGCAGTTGAAGCTGCATCGAACGTGACATGGGAGAGACGAAAATATCAGTTCCGCAGGAATTCGCGAAGGCACTTCTGTTTCCAGGTCGGGCTCCCGAACTGCTGGTGGATGACATCTTCGGATGGATGGCCGGAAACCGGGAGATGGAAGCCATATTGCACGATGTAGACGGCCAGACGCCGGCGACGGCGGCCGGAGGTTCGCATAGGAGAATCATGGCCCGAAGTTCGAGGCCGTATCGATGGCTGGTGGAGCGATCTTCTCCACCCAAGGGTGATTCAGCGCGAGAGTCCAGGCTTACTTCCATGACCAACTCTTCTCGCCGAAGCACAAAACAGCGGCTCTCACGCGCCGCCCAGGATAACTATACCTTGACAAAGCCTCCGTCCTTATCGAGGGGCACCTGCTTAGGCGTACCAGGAAGCATCGCTGGTGCGAGTGAAGGACTGGAGCGTGCTGCAGCTGAAGTTTGCTGAGCCGGCGGGCTTCCCGGACGGATGCGTCGTCCCGGGGTCACCCGCCATAGGGCCCACCCTCTCCCCAAGGCAAAAAGAGAAGAGTGGGGCGCCGCAGATTAATGGGTCAGGTTGAATAAGGATGCGTCCCTTTCGCGCACCAGCGCGAATCGAGACGCCCAGATCTCTCGCTGCGCAAAAGAAACTTGCTCGGGATGACAATCCCACTGACTGACCCAATTGACGTGAAAAATCTCTACAATCGTTGTGATTGCTATCTGTTACGAAACACCCCCACACAAGCAACCCCGGCGTGTGTGGGGCACCCGCCTGGGTGAGCCGAGTCCGCAGCGATCACCTTTGAGCCATTACTCGCGCGCAAATTCCCGGCCATCACAAGCTTGCGCACAGAGGAGGGGGGTGAGCAGGCCGAGGTTGCAGCTTACGCGGGGCGCATCTAAGGTAGATTGCGAATTGGAGCTTGTGTATGAGTATGAAAAAGTCCCTCGCGATCAGTCACCCCACGAAGCCAACCTCGGGCTCCGCGGAATCTGCCTCGGCATTCATTGACGCCAGGATCAGGGAACTTGGCGACTGGCGCGGGAAGATGCTGGCGAAAGTGCGCGCAATCATACACGAGGCAGACCCTGACATCGTCGAAGAGCGGAAGTGGGTAAGGGCGACCTCGCCGGGGACTCCCGTCTTCTCTCACAGCGGCATCGTCTGCACGGGAGAGACGTACAGGAACGTCGTCAAGATAACCTTTGCCAAAGGAGCTGCGCTGAAGGACCCTGCAGGCCTGTTCAACGCCAGCCTCGAGGGGAATGTCAGGCGCGCCATCGACATCCACGAAGGCGAGAAGATCGATGAGGCGGCGCTGAAGGACCTCATCCGCGCGGCAGTGGGGTTGAATCTGATGGTCAAGAGCAAGCCGAAGCCCCCGCGAGCGGCCAGCAAACGGGCCGGCTAGGGTGGGTCTGGTTTTTCGGCATTGCGCCATACTGGTACGCTAATCTTCTATGC
>DATJAI010000061.1:0-68543 GCA_035516415.1 Binatia bacterium
GTTCCGGCTCGGGTTGCTCACCCCTCGGAGCCCCCGCCCTTCTGGCTGCCGGCCGGGTCGGGGCGTGCGGATGCAGGTCGCGCGCATTCCGCAGCACGAGCAGGAGTGGGGCCATCGCCCAGAAGATGACGCCCATGATCCAGAAGGCTTCGACGAACGACAGCATGGCCGCCTGCTGCTGCACCATGAGGTAGATGGCGCCCCAGGATTTGTGCGCGGCATCCCAGGCGCTCAGCGGCTGATGCAGGGCGAACCAGTTCCGCAGGCCGTGAAACATGTTCTGCGTCCGGATATCCATGGGCGTGATGTGGCTGATGAGCTGGTTCTGATGCACCTGCTCGCGGCGCGCCAGGAAGGTGGTCATGGTGGCGATGCCGAAGCTGCCGCCGATGTTGCGCATCAGGTTATAGATGCTGGTGGCGTTGCCCATCTTCTCCTTCGCGATGCCCGCCATGCTGGTCGTCATGAGCGGAACGAAGAGGAAGGCCATCGCCGCGCCCTGGATGATCTGCGGCCAGAAGATGTCCCAGTAGCCGGCGTTCAGGTTCAGGTGCGAGAGCTGGAACATGGTATACCCGCCGGCGGCGATGCCGACCAGGAGCAGTTTGCGCGGATCCATGCGGTTGGTGAGCTGGCCGCTGATGGGCGTCATGAGCAGCGCCCCGATGCCGCGCGGCGACAGCGCCAGTCCGGACTGAAACGCCGGGTAGTTCAGCAGCGTCTGCAGGTAAATCGGCAGCAGCATCAGCGAGGAATACAGGACGAAGCCCAGCATCGTCATCAGCAGCGTTCCCGCGCTGAAGGTGCGGTCCTTCAGCACGCGCAGATCGACGATAGGATGTGCGGTGGTGAGCTCGCGAACCAGCATCCCGGCGAGGCCGATGACACAGAGCGCCGTCCACAGGCGAATCTGGTTGCTGCCGAACCAGTCCTTGCGCTGGCCTGTGTCCAGCACCATCTGCAACATGCCGAAGCCGAGCGCCAGAAAGCCGATGCCCCACAGGTCAACTCCGCCCAAGGTGCGTTTGCGCAGGTAGTGGGGATCGATGACGAACTGGCTGATCATCAGCAGCGACAGAATGCCGACCGGCAGGTTGATGTAGAAGATCCAGCGCCAGGTATAGTTGTCGGTGATCCAGCCGCCGAGCGTGGGGCCAAGAATGGGGGCGAAGATGATACCCAGCGCAAAGGCGGCCATGGCGGTGCCGTGTCTTTTGGGCGGAAAGGTCTCGAGCAGCACCGATTGCGAGAGCGGCTGCAGGCCTCCGCCGCTCAGCCCCTGCAGCACGCGAAAGAAGATGAGCCAGTCCAGGCTGGTCGCCATGCCGCATAGCAGGGAAGCCAGGGTGAATCCGGCGACGCAGATCATCAGCATGCGCCTGCGCCCGAATCGGGTGGCCAGCCAGCCCGCCATGGGCAGGATGATGGCGTTCGACACCAGATAGGAGGTGACGACCCAGGTGCCCTCTTCCACCGTCGCGCCCATGTTGCCCGCCATGTGCGGAACAGAGACGTTCACCACCGTGGTGTCGAGGACCTCCATGAATGTGGCCAGCATGACCGCGATGGTCACAATCCAGGGATTCACGTGGCTTGAGGTGCTGTCGGACATCGCCTGTTGCCAGCATAGGAAAATGGGGGCACAGGGGTCGGTGATGCGGCTCACAGCAGTCGGCGAGCCGGTTTTCTGACCTGCATCGGCCGGGCCGGGAGGCCGGATGCTACGATACCTGGTTATGTCTGCGCCCGACTCCCTCTTCGTACGCGCCTGCCGAAGGCTCCCGGTCGAAAGCACTCCCGTCTGGTTCATGCGCCAGGCCGGCCGCTACATGCAGCAATATCGTGCTGTTCGCAAGAAACACTCTCTCATCGAAATCTGCAAGAAACCAGAACTGGCGGCCGAGGTGACGATTACCGCTGCCGAGTTCCTGAAAGTCGATGCGGCCATCGTTTTTGCCGACCTGCTGTTGCCGCTGGAAGTCATGGGCCTGCCATTCCACTTCGCGGCCGGAGAAGGCCCGGTGATCGAAAAACCGGTGCGCACCGCCGAAGATGTGGGCGCTCTGCGTAGCGATCGCGCTGCCGAACTGGGCTATGTTGCCGAGGCTGTCGCACTGGTCGCAAGACACTTTGGCCCGAAGCTGCCCATCATCGGATTCTGCGGCGCCCCCTTCACGCTGGCCAGTTACATGGTGGAGGGCGGCGGCTCCCGGCATTATCTGGAAGTCAAGAAGATGATGTACAACTCGCCCGAAGTCTGGGACGAGTTGCTCAGCAAGCTGGTGGACGTGCTCGCCGAATACGCTGCCGCGCAGGTGCGCTCCGGCGCCGACGCTCTGCAGATCTTCGATAGCTGGGCCGGCTGCCTGAGCGTCGAGGATTATCGTCGCTACGTGCTGGTGCGGACCACACAGCTCATCCAGCGGCTGCAGCAGGAAACGAGGGTCCCCATCATTTACTTCGGGACCGACACGGCGACACTGCTGCCCTCAATGTCGGAGACGGGAGCGGAGGTGATTGGCCTGGACTGGCGTATTCCGCTGCATGAAGGCTGGCAGACGGTGGGCTACAATTGCGCCGTGCAGGGCAACCTCGATCCCGCGTTGCTGTTTGCGCCCTGGCGCGAGCTGAAGCAGCGAGCAGCGCAGATACTGCGCATGGCCGCCGGCCGCCCCGGACACATTTTCAATCTCGGACATGGCATCCTGCCGCATACTCCGGTGGACAACGTAAAAGACCTCGCCCGCTTCGTGCATGACTTCACGGCGACCGCCGCCATTTCAGCGGGGAAAACATGAGCCGCCAGGCAGTGTTGCTGATCGCGCACGGCAGTCCCGAGCGGGTGGAAGACATTCCGGAATTCCTGCGGAACATCTCCCGCGGGAGGCCGATGTCTGACGCTGTGGTACGCGAGGTGCAGCATCGCTATTCGCTGATCGGCAGCTCGCCGCTGACCAGAATCACGCGCGCCCAGGCCGACGGCGTCGCGCGCGAACTGGGTCTCGCGGTTTTTGTGGGAATGCGCAACTGGCATCCTTTCATAGCCGACACCTTGCGGCAGATGACGGCGGAAGGCGTGGAAGAAGCAGTCGCCATCTGCCTTGCGCCGCACAATTCGCGTACCAGCGTGGGACTGTACAGGCAGGTGCTGTTCGGGGCGGGTGCGCCGTTGGCCATTGACTTTGTCGAGGAGTGGCACGATCATCCGTTGCTGATCGAGGCTTTCGCCGACAGACTGCGTAGTGGCTGGGGCAGCGCCTGCCGGCAGCATGGCTCGCTTCTGCCAGTGCTGTTTACGGCGCACAGCGTGCCGCAGCGCACGATTGCCGAAGGCGATCCTTACGAAGCGCAAACGCGCCAGACCGCCGCGCTGGTCGCTGCCCAGGTTCCGGAAATCGGGCAGTGGCATTTTGCCTTCCAGAGCCAGGGCATGTCGGGCAGCGAATGGCTGGGTCCCACAGTGGAGGACACTATCCCCCGGTTGAGAGACGTAGGTCACCGCGGCGTGTTCGTGCAGCCCATCGGCTTTGTCTGCGATCACGTGGAGATCCTGTTCGATGTGGACATCCTGTTTCGCCAGTTTGCCGGGGAGCGCGGAATGCAGCTCTACCGGGCGGAATCGCTGAACGATTCGCCGCTGTTCGTACGCGCGGTGGCCGGGCTGGCGCGCGCGCGATTGCAGAACCGCTCCCGCGGCAACCGCATCGAACCGGAGAAGATCCAGCGCGCATGAAGAGGATCGCCATCGTCGGTGGAGGCATTTCCGGACTGAGCGTCGCCTTCTATCTGGAGAAGGCGCGGGCCGGCGGCGCCGACCTGGAATACACGATTCTTGAAAGCGGCCAGCGGCTCGGCGGCTGCCTTTCTTCCGATGTGGTGGAAGGCTGCCTGGTGGAAGCCGGCCCCGATTCCTTCCTGACCGAAAAGCCGTGGGCGCTCACGCTGTGCAAGGAGCTCGGCATTGCGGATCAGCTCATCGGCTCCAACGATGCCGCGCGCAAGACCTACATTGTGGTACATGGCCGCCTGACGGTGATGCCGGACGGGCTGATGTTCATGGTGCCGACGCGGCTGGCACCCACGGCGCTTTCGCCGCTGTTTTCGTGGAATACCAAACTGCGCATGTTGCGCGAGCTACTTCATCCGCCGCGTCCCATGCATGATGACGAGACGGTGGCGCAGCTGGTGGAGCGTCACTTTGGCCCGGAGGTCGTCGATCGGCTGGCGGACCCGCTGCTGTCCGGCGTCTATGGCGGCGACGCCCGCAGGCTGAGCGCGCGCGCCGTGCTGCCGCGTTTTGTCGAGATGGAGGAGAAATACGGCAGCCTCAGCCGCGCCATGGTGGCGGCGCATAACAGAATGGCCGAGCTTGCCCGCAGGCAGCCGCCGCGTCCACTGTTCACGTCGCTAAAAAATGGCATGCAGCAGATGGTGGACGCCATCGTCGGCCGGATTGATCCGCAAACGGTCCGCCTGCGCCGCCACGTGCGGCGCATCTATCCCGAAAATGGCGGCTGGCGCGTATCCATCGAGATGGGCGGCGAAGAATACTACGATGCCATCATCCTTGCCACTCCCGCCAACATTGCCGGCGCGCTGCTGGACGCGGTTGATGGCGCGCTTTCGCGCGATCTCCTTGGAATCACGTACAGTTCGTCGGTGACGGTCACACTCGGCTATTACCGGGAGCAGCTTGCGAAACTGCCTGCCGGCTTCGGTTTTCTGGTGCCGCGCAGCGAAGGGACGCGCATGCTGGCCTGCACTTTCGTGCACAACAAATTTCCCCATCGGGCGCCGGAGGGCAAGGGCATCCTGCGCTGCTTCCTCGGCGGCGCGCGCGACGAGGCGGTGCTGGGGCTGAGCGATGAGGAGATGCTGGAAACCGTTTATCGCGAACTTCGCAACATCGTGAAGCTGGAAGCGCGACCGTTCTTCGCGCGCATTTACCGCTGGCGCGAATCCATGGCGCAGTACGAACCGGGTCACATTGCCCGGGTGGTGCAAATTGAGAGGCGGGTGGCGGAAATCCCCGGCCTGGCGCTCGCCGGTAACGCCTATCACGGCATCGGCGTCCCCGACTGCATCCGTTCCGGAATGGAAGCGGCGAATGCCGTGGCACAGTTCACGCCTGAATCGCAGCCCGCGCGCTGATCGCCCCGCCATTGCCGGCTCGGGAAATCCCATGCGCATTGCGGCGGCGGGCAGCTCATCAGTACTCAATACCGCGCTGTGCCTCTACGCCCTTCTCATAGGCGTGCTTCACCTGCCTCATTTCGGTGACCGTATCGGCTATGGCAATGATGTCGGGATGGGCATTGCGGCCGGTAAGGATGACGTGCACCATCTCGGGCTTCTTTCTGAGAGTGTCAACGACCTTCTGCGGCTCGAGCATTTTGTAGCTGATGGCATAGTTGATCTCGTCGAGGATGACGAGGTCCCACTGTCCTGAAAGGATCGCACTTTCCGCCTCGTTCCATGCTTCTTCTACCAGGCGAATGTCCTCGGGATCGGTTTCGGCGCCCCCGACCTTTACGAAACCGCGGCCCATCTGTTTCATGACGAAGTTGTCGCCGAAGGCCTTCACCGCGTCGAGCTCGCCATAATGCCAGGAGCCTTTGAGGAACTGCAGCATCAGCACACGCATGCCATTGCCGACGGCACGCAGCGCCGTGCCCATGGCAGCCGTAGTCTTGCCCTTACCCGGGCCGGTATTGACGATGATCAGTCCCCGGCGTACATCCGCCATAGGGAGCCTCCGGGAGCGCGCATTCTGGACGGTGCCAGGACCTGCGCCCACGCGCCCAGGCAACATCGTAAAGGATTTCCGCGGCAGCGTGCTGCGCCCGGTCCTGATTCGGAAGGCCGGATGGGACGCCGGGCAGTGGCAGCGCTGAACTTCGGAAGGTGCCTTTACAATGAACTCCTATGATCCGGTCGATTATTTTTCCCCGGGTGTTGGGCAAGTCCCTGGACGACCTGCAGCCCGCGCTGGAGCTGTTTCGCGCGCTCGGGTTCGCGCCGGGCAATGAGTGGCATGAAGGCGGCAGCCACGGCCTTGAGATGCTCGCACCCAGCGGCGGAATCGAATTCATTGCAGCGGGCGACCAGCCTGGAGTCGATGCAATGGTGGAGGTCTCCGACGCCGATGCAGCCTGGACCACCGTGCGGAAAATGGGGGTGCGGATACGGCGCGAAATCGGCGACACTCCGTATGGGGCGCGGCTGTTTGAAATCGAAATCAGCGGCCTGCGCCTGGGATTTCTGACCTACGCGAAAAAGCCGGGCGAGAATCGCGGCCTGGAAGGCAGGCTGGACGCTCGCGGAAAGCATTTTGCTCTGCTGGTCAGCCGCTTCAATTCGTTCATCACTGAACGCCTGCTGGAAGGCGCGCTACAGGCCCTGCGGCAATGCGGGGCCCGGGAGGAAGATGTGACCGTCGTCCATGTGCCGGGCGCCTTTGAGATTGCCTCCGCCGCAAGGCAGCTCGCCGAGACCGGGCGGTATGACGCAATCGTGTGCATCGGATGCCTGTTGCGCGGCGACACCCTGCACTACGAAGTCATCGCCAACGAGGTGACACGCGGCATCGGCCAGTCCGCCCAGCAGACCGGAGTCCCGCACGCCTTCGCGGTCCTGACCTGCGACACGCTGCAACAGGCGATTGATCGCGCGGGTCTGAAGTCCGGCAACAAGGGGTTCGAAGCGGGTCTGGCCGCGGTGGAGATGGCGTCGTTGCGGCAGGCGGTTGCGGGCCGCGGTGCGGCTACCGCGGACGGCACGCCATGAGCAAGCCCGGGACCCGGCGCAAATCGCGCGAGCTGGCGCTGCAGATGCTGTTTCAGCTCGACATGGGACGGCAGGACCTGGAGCAGGTGCGGCAAACCTTCTGGAGCGAGCGTACGGACCTGGACGAGAAGGTCCGCGGGTTTACCGACGAGCTGTTTCGGGTGGCCTGCGAGCGGCGGGAAGAGATCGACCAGCTCATCGAGCGTAATGCCGAGCACTGGCGCATGGACCGCATGGCGGCCGTCGACCGCAACCTGCTGCGCGCCGGCGTCGCCGAGTTTCTTGGATTCCCCAAGACGCCGCGACCGGTCGTCATCAACGAAGCGCTGGAGATCGCACGCCGCTACTCTACGCCGGAATCGGTGCAGTTCATCAACGGAGTGCTCGACAGCGTGGCCCGGGAGCTGGCAGGAAAGAGCAAATAGCCCCAGATCCGACGATCTGCTAGCATGTAAGACATGAGAGATAGAAGTGCTACATTTACTTCCAAGGGCCAACTTGTGGTTCCGGCGGAGCTCCGGCGCAAGTACGGCATCAGGCCCGGGACGAAGGTGCGATTTCTCGAAGATCAGTTCGGACGCATTGTGCTCCAGCCGCTGACAGAGGAGTACATTGACCGGGTTATGGGTTGTCTTGCCGGAGATCGCGACCTGGTTGGGTCGTGGGAACGGGGGCACCGTGAAGAGGGCAGGCGCAAGGGGTGAAAACCTACGTCTTCGATGCGAGCGCAGTCCTGGCGTTCCTTGAGCAAAAGCCCTCGGCGCGCAAAGTGAACGAGTTGCTGAAGGACGCAATGAGGCGTCGGTCGAGGATTCTGATGTCGGCCGTGAATTACGGCGAGGTTTACAGTTATGCCCTGCGTGAATACGGGGCCGAGCGGGCGCGCACGGCCATACGCGCAGTTTTCCCCCTGCCAATCAGCGTCGTAGACGCCACCCCGGAAAGGGCGTTAGCGGCCGCAGAGGTGAAAGCCAGGTACAAGCTTTACTACGCCGACAGCTTTGCCGCTGCCCTCTGTTTCGAAGAGAAAGGAACGCTGGTAACGAGCGATTCGGATTTCCGGCGGCTCGGACATGGCTTTCCTGCTATCTGGCTGAAATCCTGACCGGAGCAGCCAATGCCAGACGTCGGCCGTCGGTTTCAGGTGGCCGCTGAAAAATTGTAAGAAAGAAATTCCTCGTATCCTCCAGGCCGCTCGGGCTGCCCATAATAAAGGGCTTGGACGCTGGCCTGAAGGCCAGCTCTACCCGAGCCGCCTTGAATCGTAACTTTCAGCAACCTCCTAACTGGCCACCGTCCCCTCCGCCCCCGCCTTGGCCACCGTCCTGGCATGCAGCAGCTCGACAATTGCCTGGTATAACCGCGTTCGCACTTCGTGCCGGTCGTGCGCGTGCACGATGTAGCGCACCACCAGATTGACTCCGAGATTGGTGGGGCGCACCTCAATCGCCGGTGTGGCGGAGAACCTCTGCACGGCGGAGGTGTGCGTGACGCGCTGCCACTCCTGTTCGGCCAGAGCGGCCTCCGACTCGGTCTGTTCGGTTACCAGCTTCAGCACGGAATTGGTGAGCTCGTAAGGGTCTTCCCCGGCGGGGATGAGGATGTCGAGTTGGTCCCACAGCCATTGGCCGGTGGTGGTGAAGTTGAAGTAGTGTCCTTCCACCGCGAAGCTGTTCACGAAGGAGACCCTGCGTCCCGTCGGGTGTCCGGCATCGTTCCAGTTGCCGGTCTCCAGCAGGATGGTGCGCAGCAGGCCAATATCCAGCACTTCGCCGCCAATGCCATTGATTTCCACCCAGTCGCCGACCCGGATGCCGTTGCGCCCCATCAGGATGAACCATCCGAAGAATGCGACGATAAAATCCTTCAGCGCGACGGTGAGACCGGCGCCGGCGAGCGCCAACACGGTCGAGAGCTGGCTGGGGCGGCCGAACACCACCAGCAGAATGATGAGAACACCGATCAGCTCGGCTACGAAGCGCAGGGCCAGTCGCATTGCCCCCATCCGCCGCCGGTCGGGCCCAAGGCGGAAGTAGAAATGCTCGATGCTGCCTTCCACAATCACCAGCCCCAGCAGCGCCAGCACAACCCAAAGGATAGAGCGCAGAATGGCGTGCAGCACCAGACGGCGCTGAGCGTCGACGATGCCCATCCAATCGCCGTAAATAGCGGCCAGCTGCTTCTCCAGGTCAATACGCTTGTCGTATGCGGTCAGGGTCTTGGTGTTCTGCGACAGCGTATTCAGTTTCGCCAGCCTGGCGGCGTGCTGGCCCGCATCAGCCGGCCCGGACTCGGGAGAGGAGTTGTTGTCGGAGACGCTGTCCCCGAGGGCGAAATTGTCTCCCATCCCTCTTTCCAGCGCCTGGTGTTTTTTGGTCAGCAGGCTGACGGCATCGCCGGCCTGCTGCCTGGCCTGCAGCAGGCGGCGCCGGTTCTCGCGCAGGGCAAGCCAGACGCGGAACTGCGAAACCAGATTTCCTTCGGCTTCGAAAACCTGGGGCTTGCCGGGTAAGCCGGCTGAGGCGCCGGCGGAGCCGTGCTGCTGAAGAGATTCGTGCTGTTCCAGTTCCTGCTGGATCGATGCCTCGGGATCGCCGCCGGCGCGGACCAGCTCCTGCTTCGCATCGTCCAGCGCGTCCTGCAACAGCCCGACCTGGGCCTTTGTGATTTCCACGCGCTGCTGGATCGCGGCCGGATCTTTTTTCCCGGGCTTCTGCGAAAGCTGCGTCAGACTCGCGACCTCGGTCTGCATCGACTGGAGCCTGGCCTGCAGCTTCCTGATCCGGTTGTTGATTTCGACCGTCTCTTTGGTCTGGGGCGGCGGGGTTTCTTTCGCTCTGCGCAGCGCCGAGGCGAAGGCGAGATCGACCTCGCGATCGGCTACATGGACGGCCTGTGTCGCCAGCTCCTGTTCGTCGGCGGTGTTGGCGATCGGCTGCAGGCTGATGGCGGTACGGAATGGCGCCTGGTCCACAATTGTGGTTTCAGCCCGGGACTTTGTGGCCACACTTCGGCGCAGAACTCCCGAACCGGTATCCAACGTCATTACAAAGCCGAGCAGCAGCGCGAGAGCGAGCGCGCAAAGCGCGAAGATGAGGAACTTTCGTTTGCCCCAATGCATGCGAGCACCCTGAGCCGGATTCACGTAACTATAGCTGGTGGACGAACGGCTGGCAGCAGGATATACCAAACGCAAGGAGGGGGGCGGAACACGATTTCGCAGGCCGCGCAATGCCAGGGCCCGCAGCTTCCCCCGCCGCTGCGCCTCAGGCAAAGAAGAGGGCGGATTGGCGCCGCTGAGCGCCGGGGGCAACGTGCCCGTCCCTGCAAGAACGCCGGATCACGCGGATAGAGCCTGTCTGTTGCCGGTGGGTGGCTGAGGCCTGTGGCCAAAACCGGAATCGGCGATGTGCAGGACGGACTCGAGCCTGGTCAGCTCCATAAGCCGGCTCACGCGCGGAGCAGGATTGGTGACAATCAGCTTCCTGGCATGCGCCCGGGCCCAGCAATGAAGCTCGACAAGCAGTCCCAGACCGGCGGCGTCCATGGTATGCACCTGGCGAAGGTCCAGCACAAGCCGGGCTTCCGGTCGCGACTGGGCCATGCATCGTAAAGTTTCGGCTTCCACGCCCAGCACAACCCTTCCCGAGCAGCGCAGGGTCGCGGCATATCGTGAACTCTCTATGTCAACCCTTAGCATGATGTTTCACCAGGTCCTTTCTCATTGGATTACGTGGCGCCCCGCCGGATTGTTTCATCGAGGCAATATGTGTGAATATGCCGGAAAAGAATTGCGAGAAGATGAAAATCCGCTACCAGCCGCAGAAACGGGCTTCCGGTGGGTGCCCGGTTCAGCCCCTGTGGGATAACTTTGGCGGGAGAACCAGGCACGGGGAATTATTCACGCAATCCGTGCGCGCTGATCATCTGACCCTGCCGGCTGATCCGGCACGGCAATGCGAACCGGATCACAGCCGGAGCGGGACAATCCGACACACCTCAGCTTGCGGGGCACGGCTCGCCCGGGTTTACTGCTGGCCTGCTCCCTTCGCCTCCGAGCTCTTGTGCGCTCCTGAGGCCGCATGTCCTGGTTCGGTGATCTTGATGCGGATGATCTTCACCGGCTCGTTCGGACGGTCCCTGGCGTCGCGCGGCATGCGGGCAATTTTCTTCACGATGTCAATGTCCTGACACTGTCCGAAAATGGTGTGATGGTTGTTCAGGTGCGGCGTGGGAACTTCGGTAATGAAGAACTGCGAGCCGTTGGTATTGGGTCCGCTGTTGGCCATGGCGAGCCTGCCAGGCTGGTCGAAGGTGAGGTCCGGACTGAACTCGTCCTTGAAGCTGTATCCCGGATCGCCGGAGCCGGTGCCGAGCGGGTCGCCACCCTGAATCATGAAGTCGGGGATGACGCGATGAAGGATGGTGCCGTTATAAAGGGGCACGCCCTTCATCATCTTGCCGGTCCGGGGATCCTTCCACTCCTTGGTCCCAGTGGCCAGGCCAATGAAGTTCGCTACCGTCACGGGGGCCTTGTCCGGAAACAGGGTGCAGTGAATATCGCCGGCGGTGGTTTCAAAGACCGCGGTTGGCTCCGCCACCTTCTGGGCGGTCTTTTCGGTGGCCGCGTGCTGCTGGGAAGTGGTGCTGGTGGTTTGCGCCGACAGAGTGGCGATAAGACTGAGGCAAAGAAGTGTGCTCAACAGGTTACGCATAATTCCTCCCGGGTTCCTATGGTAATTGCGCGACCGCTTGTGGGCCACAGGCACCCTTCAGATCGCGCGCCCGAGCGCCGGAGCGATCATTCGTAACTGGTCCATCAATTCGGCGAACTGCTGCGGAAAGAGCGACTGCGCCCCATCGGAGAGCGCCTCGTCGGGCGATGGATGCACCTCGATGAGCAGGGCGTCGGCTCCAGCGGCGAGGGAGGCGCAGGCCATGGGCGCTACCTTGTCGCGCAGGCCCGTACCGTGCGAGGGGTCGGAGGTGATGGGCAGGTGCGACAGTTTGTGGACGATGGGAATGGCCGAAATGTCGAGCGTATTGCGGGTATAGGTCTCAAAGGTGCGGATGCCGCGCTCGCAGAGGATGATCTGGTAGTTGCCGCCCGACATGATGTATTCGGCCGAAAGCAGCAGCTCCTCGATGGTGGCCGCGATACCGCGCTTCAGCAGCACGGGTTTGCGCACCTTGCCCAGCTCGCGCAGCAGGTTGAAATTCTGCATGTTGCGCGCGCCCACCTGGAAGATGTCAATGTAGGGCATCATCAGCTCGATCTGGGAAATCTCCATGACTTCGCTGATGACCATCAGGTCGTGGCGGTCGCCGGCTTCGCGCAGCAGCTTGAGCGCGTCCAGACCCAGTCCCTGGAAGGTATAGGGCGAACTGCGCGGCTTGAAGGCTCCGCCCCGCAGGACCCTGGCGCCGGCCTTGCGCACCAGTTCGGCTGCGGTGAAAATCTGCTCGTGGGACTCGACGGAGCAGGGGCCAGCCATCACGACAACTTCCTTGCCGCCGATCTCCACTCCGTTCGGCAGGCGAACGATAGTGCCCTCGGAGCGGAAGCTCCTGCCCACCAGCTTGTAGGGCGCGCTGATGCGGTGCACGTTCTGCACGCCGGGAAGGACTTCGAGTTCGCGCGTATCGAAGTCGATGCGCTTGCCGACCGCGGCCAGCACCGTCTGTCGCGCACCGGTAGTGCGATGCACGGCAAAGCCCATCCTCATCAGGTGGTCAGTAACACCCTGAATCTGGTCTTCGCTCGCACTCTCCCACATTGCAACGATCATGAATGCCGCTCTTCGCTGTTCGCTCTTCGCTTTTGGCTTTTGGCTGTTAGCGTCTGCCCCGCAATCTCAACTCGCGGTTCTTGACTGGCCACAGATCACTGACCACTGGCCACCGCCTTCAGTCGTTCGGCTCCAGTTCCGTGCCGTCTTCCGCAATCTCAGCTTCCGGCGCCATCTCGTCACGCTGGATCTGGCGCATCACGTCGATCAGGCGCTCGTAAACCTGGCGCAGTTGTACCTGCGACAGCGGTCCTGCATTCTGACGCTCGATGTTCTCGAAGATGATCTTTTCCCGGTCCGGTTCGTAAACCGGCATCTCCGAGTTGCGCTTCAGCTTGCCGATCTCATGGGCACAGCGCGCCCGTTCATTCAGCAGTTTCACCAGCGTGCGGTCGAGATCGTCGATCTTCCTGCGCCATCCATCGATGTCCATGGCGGTCCTGACCCGAATGCCCTTCCTCCGCCGGCTTACGTGCTGGCCCGGGCATGCTGCGCAGCCTGGGTGAGGAAGGAGAGAAATTCTGACACAGCGGCGGCTTCACGGCCCGGGTTCTGTTCAATACGCTGAACGATGGCGCTGCCGATTACCGCGGCATCGGCGAAGTTGCCGACTTCGGCGAACTGCTCCGGGGTGGAGACGCCGAAACCCACTGCAATCGGCAGGCTGGTGTGCGCCCGCAGGCGCTGGACCAGGGCCCGCGCATCGCCTGCCAGTTCCTGCCGCGGGCCGGTGATCCCGGTGCGGGAAATCGCATAGATGAAGCCGCGCGAGCGGCGTGCGATGGCCTGCAGGCGCTCATCCGTGCTGGTGGGAGCGGCGAGAAATACCGGCGCCAGCCTGTGAGCCTTCATCGCGCGCAGATAATCCGCGGCCTCTTCGATAGGCAGATCAGTGACGAGCGCGCCGTCGACCCGGGCGTCCGCCGACGCCTGACAAAACTTCTCGAGACCGTATTGGAGGATCGGGTTCAGATACGAAAAGATGATGAGACCGGCGTCCGATTGCCGGCGGATTTGCTTTGCAGTTTCGAGCACACCGGCCAGGTCGGTGCCGTGTTTCAGCGCGCGCTCACTGGCCCGCTGAATCACCGGTCCGTCGGCCACAGGATCGCTGAAGGGCACGCCCAGCTCGATCACGTCGGCTCCGGCATGAATCGCAGCCAATGCGACATCGCGCGAGGTGTCGAGATCGGGATCGCCGCAGGTAATATAGGCGACCAGGCCGGGACGCTTTTTGAAGCGAAGGCTCATTGGCACGATGCTAACGTTCGGTGCGCACCCCAAAATCGGTTGTCATCCCGACCGAGGACTTCGGTCCGAGTGGAGGGACCCGCTGTCCTCGCGAAGAAAGCAGGTCCTTCGACTGCGCGTCCACCCGACCCGTGACAAAGCGGGTCGGAAAGACTACACGGACGCTCCGCTCAGGACGACAATCAGAACCCTGGTCGCGTTCAAAGTGATACTCTCTGCAGAATCCTGTTCACTTATCAGAACTGCAGGTTCTCCCGCAGAATCCCGATATCCTTGTCCCCGCGCCCGGAGACATTAACTATCACTATGTCTGAATGCGACATTCCAGGAGCGCGCTTCATGCATTCGGCCACCGCGTGCGCCGACTCCAGGGCCGGGATGATACCTTCCATCCGCGCCAGCGTGCGGCAGGCATCCAGCGCCTCCTGATCGCTGGCCGAGACATACTCGGCGCGTCCCTCATCGTGCAGCAGCGCGTGTTCGGGACCGATGGCGGGATAATCCAGCCCGGCAGAGACCGAGTGCGTGGCCGCGATCTGCCCGGAGGGGTCCTGCAACACATACGAGTAGGTTCCCTGCAGCACCCCGGGACCTCCGCCCTCAAAGCGGGCGGCATGTTCGCCGAGGGCGTGGCCGCGTCCGCCGGCCTCGACGCCGATGAGCCTGACCTCGCGGTCAGGGATGAATTCATGGAAGATGCCGATGGCATTGGAGCCGCCGCCGACACAGGCGATGACCGCAACCGGCAGCCGGCCCTCGGCTTTCAGGATCTGCCGGCGCGCCTCCTGGCCGATGACGCGGTGAAAGTCGCGCACCAAGGTAGGGTACGGATGCGCGCCCAGAACGCTGCCCAGCAGATAATGGGTGGTGCGGACGTTGGTGACCCAGTCGCGCATGGCCTCGTTGATGGCGTCTTTGAGGGTGCGCGAGCCGGAATCCACCCCTCGCACCTCCGCCCCCAGCAGCCGCATGCGGAAGACGTTCAGCTCCTGCCGCCGCATATCTTCCGTGCCCATGTAGACCACGCACTCCATGCCGAACAGGGCGCAGACGGTTGCCGTGGCAACCCCGTGTTGACCCGCGCCGGTTTCGGCGATGATGCGATGCTTGCCCATGCGCCGCGCCAGCAGCGCCTGCCCGATGCAGTTGTTGATCTTGTGGGCGCCGGTGTGCAGCAGGTCTTCGCGCTTGAGGTAGATCCTGGCGCCGCCCAGATGGCTCGTAAGGCGCTCGGCCAGGAAGAGCGGCGTGGGACGGCCGGCGAAGTCGGCCAGCAGGCGGTGGTATTCGTCACGAAAGGACTTGTCCCTGCGCGCGGTCGAATATGCGGCCTCAAGCTCCTGCAAAGCCGCCATCAGCGTCTCGGGAACGTACCGCCCGCCATAGGCGCCGAAGCGTCCTCGGGCGGCGCGCGGACGTTTCACGTCCGCACAGCCGGGCCGCGCAGCGGGTGACGAGGGTTGCATCGTGCTGGAGGGTTCTTCCATGGCTTCACTTCACCGCCGCTTTCGTGGCACGCGCCGCCGCGACGAAGTCGCGCAGCTTAGCTTCATCCTTCTGCCCCGGCGCGCGTTCCACGCCAGTGACAACATCAACGCCCCATGGCGCGAACAGCTCAAGTGCGCGGGCGACATTGCCGGCAGTCAGTCCGCCGGCGATGACGAGCGGCAGCGCTTGCCGAATCGTCGCGGCCAGCCCTGCAAGTTCCTCCCACGGAAACGCAACACCCGTTCCTCCCCGCTGCCGGGGCGATCCCGAATCGAGCAGGATGGCATCGACGCTGTCGCGCGCGGCGAGATATTCCTCGAGCCCATTGCGCGCCGCGCCCAATAGCTGCCCCGCATGGAGCGTTTTGACGATCGTGCGCCTGCCCAGCATCCGCCGGAACCTTGGCAGCAGGGCAGCAGGTTCGTCACCGTGCAATTGCACTCCGGTCAATCCTGCCGCCTCGGCTACTTCTGCCAACTGCTCCGGAGCTCCGTTGACGAATACGCCAATCCTCTCGATGGAATCCGGCAGGCCTTTTACGATCTCAGCCGCCGCTGCAATTTCAATCCGCCGCGGACTGGGAGCAAAGACGAACCCCAGCGCATCGGCGCCCGTCGCCACGCCCAACTGCGCATCATGCAGGCTGGTTGTGCCGCAAATTTTTATCCAGGTCACCGGCACCAGTCTCCCCTCATCAGCGGGCAACCATGGATTGCGTCACCAATTCCCGCAAAGCTTCGCCCGGGTGGGGAGAGCGCATCAGGCTTCCTCCTATCAGGAAAGCATCGAAGCCGGCCTGGCGCAGTCGCGCAACATCTTCGGCACTCTCAATGCCGCTTTCCGCGACCTTCAGCACACCGGAGGGGATGTGTTCGGCCAGCCGCAATGAGGTGTTGAGATCAACCCTGAAGGTGCGCAGATCGCGGTTGTTCACCCCAATGGTGTCAAAGCCGGCATCCAGGGCGCGCTGCAACTCCGCCGCATCGTGTACCTCGCAGAGCATGTCGAGCTCGAACGCGAGTGCCCGCCGCCTGAGCTCCAGCAGTTCGGAGTCGCGGAGCGCGGCGACGATCAGCAGAATCGCATCGGCGCCATGAGCGCGCGCCTCAAGGAGCTGGAACTCGTCAACGATAAAGTCCTTGCGCAGGCAGGGAAGCCTTGTGGCTTCTGAGGCAAGCTCCAGGTTCTTCAGCGATCCCTGGAAGTAGCGCTCGTCGGTCAGCACGGAAAGGGCCGCAGCCCCGCCGGCCTCCAGCTCGCGGGCAAGCTCGGACACGGCAAAATCCGCGCGAATAAGCCCCTTCGACGGAGATGCCTTCTTCAGTTCCGCTATGATGGCAGGCCCGGTGCGGGCCCCTGCGCGCAGGGCCTGGCGAAATCCACGCGGTTTGTGGCGTCCCGCGGCGACATCGAGCGCCCGCAGTTCCTCGGCTGATCTGGGGCCGGCCAGCCCGCGCCGTGTGACAGCGATGATTTCCTCCAGTTTGGTCGCCATGGGGATTCAGAGAGTATACCTGCTGGCGGCAGTTGGCTGCGCCAGGCGCTCCTGCAGGTGAAGCCCGGGCGCAGTTCTCACTCACGCCTGGCTGGCCCCCATCGCGTGAACGAAAGTTGTAGGAACTCGGGCAAAAGCATTATTTCCAACCCAGGATTCATCGGCTACGCTGGGGTTACGGATACGAGCCTTGCGACTGTATCAAGTTGACCCGCGCTATCGCGGCAGAGGCACTCGCGCGCCATGAAGAGTTTCCGCCCACTTCCTTTGCTGTATCTGGCCCTGGCTCTCTCGCCTGCGCTGTGCCAGGAACGGACGATGGCCCGGCTCGGCGCTGAAGGCAGAGGGGATGTTGCGCAGCCCGCCACCCTGCCCGGCGATGGGCACGTCGCCCCGGCGCCCCATGCCGCTCCCTTGCGCGACGCCGCGCTTTCGCGTTCCGCGGCGCGAGCCTACTTTGTCGATTCGAACCCCGAGCGCGCCCGCGCTCTGGCGGGCCGTGCGTTGCGGCGCGATCGCAGGGACGGCGAGGCGCTATTCGTCCGCATGGAAGTGGCCGGAATGGAAGCTGACGAGACGGCCCTGCTGGATGCGGCCATGCGGTTGTGCGAGCTGGGCGCCGGAGCGCCTGACGATCCGCGGGTATGGCTGGCTGCGACGCGGATGCGCGAGTCGGCGGCAAATACTCCCGCGTTCCGGGAGATGATTCCCCGCATTCAGTCGCTGCTCGGGAGTTCACCGGCAAGCTGGCCCGAGCTCCGTGCCGCTCTGCTGAAGTCCGCGATGGACGGTGCTCCCGGACTCGACGCTTACTCGGTCTCGCGCGCCGCCGGCATTCTTACCGACTGGCGCATTGTGGGGCCATTCGGACATCAACTGCTGTCCGTTTCAGAGCAGCAGCCGATCTCGCCTGATGACGACCTCGGCAGAAGTTCCTATCAGAGCCGTGCGGTGGAGAACTTCCAGTTTCCCGACGGCTGGATCGTGCTGCCGGATTATCTCTCACATCCCGGTGTGTTCTATGCCGCTGCGGGGTTTGCCTCATTGACCGAGGGGAGCTGGACAGTGGAGGCCGAGGCGCGCGGCATGGCAGAGATCTATGTGGACGGGCAACACGTGCTCAGCACCAGCGCGGCGCGCAGCCGTGAGTCGGCGAATATCGAGGTGCCGCCCGGCCCTCACCGCCTGCTGCTGAAGCTGGACGGCTCGGCGACACCGTTGCGCGTATCCATCGTCCGAGCGCCCGACGAAAAGCGCAGCCCAATACCGGCCAGGCTGTCGGTTCAGGAACTGACGTATCTTCTGGCTGCCGGAGACTACGCAGCCGGGGAATTCGCCTCAGCGGCCAGACAGATCAAGGCAATATCCGGAAGCGATTCGGCGGCGCTGCAGTTTCTGCTGGCGCAGGCGCGTACGGAACAATTTCCGAATTCAGTGGAGGCCGCCGCAGCCTGGTCGAGACTGAGTTCGATTGCGCCTGAAGCGCTGGTAGTTGATGAGATGCTGGGCCGGAGAGCGCTGAGTGAAGGCAAGGCCGCGGAGGCTATCAGCCGTGCCGAGCACGTGCTGGGGGAGCGGCCCGGCGACATCGGGGCGCTGGAAACTCTGAGCGACGCCCGGGGAACGCGCGCCCCGGCGAATCAACTGTCCCTCTGGGCGGAGCGGATCGCGCTACATCCGTCCTGCCAGGCATTGCGCCGCGCAATCGACTTCTATCGGGCGCAAGGGCTCTCCGCCGAGGCCAGCGCGGTACAGCAGAAGCTGGATGGCTGCGCTCCGGAGTCGCTCGATTACGCCCGGCTGCTGTCGGAGGAGGGAAACCATGCCGAAGCGGCACGCTCTCTGGAACGTCTGCTCGCGGCAGCGCCATTGAATCGGGCGGCGCGGCTGATGCTGGTCCGCGAGCTGCAAGTGGCAGGGGAAGATGAGGCGGCGCAGCGTGCCGCGGCCTCGTGGATGCGGGTAGCGCCGAATGCGGAGAATTATCACCGGCTTGCGGCAGCGGCGGGGGAAGCGGCTGGCGCGAAAGAGGCTTCGCTGGCAGCAGATTTCTACGCGCGCTATCGCCGAGATGCCGGGTTACTGGCGCATGAGGCATCGACCGATCCCGGCGAAGACGGGGTTGTGCTGCTTGACGACCACGTTGCCATCTCGCGCCCGGATGGAAGCGTTTCCCTCTACGTCCACACCACGAAGCGCTTTTCGGCAGCGCAGGCGATTCCCATGCCCCCGCAGCAGGCGCAGGTGGTGGGCCTGCGGGTCCTCCATCCCGACGGCACGCAATCGCCAATCGAACGTTACGGCCGGCCTGTTTTCATGCTGGCGCCCGGCGACTCGCTGGACGAGGAGTACGTGCTCAACTACGCCGGAGATGGGGGAATCCCGGAGCACCCGGAGGCGTTTCAGTTCGTCTTCGGGAGCTTCAACGAGGCCGTGCTGCATGCCCGGTTCGTGGTGCTGAGCCCGGCGGAACAGGCCGATCGGGGCGTCGTCATCGCCACCGGGGAGCCGCCGCAGATGCAGGCGAAGGTGCGGGATGGCATGCTCGAGCGGATTTGGGACCAGGAGACGCCCTGCCTGGATCCCACGGAGGGGCTGGCCATCATACGCGTGGTGGAGCAGGAGAATGGCTGGAGCGAGCCCAGCAGTGCCGAACACCAGCGCCGCCTTGAAACCATCCATCCAGGCCCGCAGCCGGAAGACTCCTGATTTTCCTGAAAGATCTGAGTACGGAATTCACCGTGCAGACAAGCAGGGCACGGGGATATCTGAATGTGTCTCCAGGCCTGTGGCGTGGCTCAAGCTGGACTGAAGAAGGCGGCTAGGAGCCGAATTCGGAGCGAATTCCCCGCCAGGCGCTAACGCTGCGCCGCTCGGCCTCCTCGGCAAAGCCTTCCCCCAGTTTCTGCAGGGTGGAAAAAATCTGCATGCCTTTGTGCAGATAATCGGGGGCGTTTTCCCATACCGCCTCGAACTTTTCCGGATACTCCGATGCCAGTATGGCAAGACCGGCGGCGGCAAATGCCATGCCGGCAGGCCGGCGGCGCGTAAGGATGAGCACTGCGCCCGCGCCGATCGATCCCAGCACAATTGCTTTCTTCCAGCTTTGCATAATCACCTCAACCAGGCTGAATGAGAAACCCGAAGTAGTTTAGAGCAGTTCTCGCCCGCTGCCGTTGCATGCCGCCCGACGTAAACTCCCGGGGGTGATGCCGCCGCAGCCCCCGGACCCGCAGCTCCGGCGCGACCAACACCCGTTACATGATGGCCGTTGGGGGGGCGGGCTCATCTGGACTGCCGGCATTGGCCAGCGGTACCCGAACCATGACGCCAATCAACACCGCCAGCGCCACCAGCGCCGTGATGAAGGGGGCTGTCCATTTGAACAGGGTTACGTCATGGCCTGAACCGACGAGGCCGGCGATGACAAGTCCGCACAGAGCTTCTCCGGCGATGAGGCCCGAGGCGGTCAGCACTCCGGCATTATCCACCCGCGCTTTTTGCGCCTCGTTGAAACCGCGGCGGTCGCGCAAGCTGTCGGTCAGCCAGCGCACCAGTCCTCCAACGAAGATGGCGAAGGTGGTTCCCAGAGGGAGATACATGCCGACCGCGAACAGCATCACGCTGCGCACTTCAATGAGGATGAGGGCAAAGCCCATCAGGATCCCCACCACGACCAACGGCCACGCCATGTCGCCGCCGACAATGCCTTTGGCCAGCATGGACATAAGTCCGGCCTGGGGCGCCGACAGTGCCGGGCTGCCAAAGTGATAGGCCTTATCGAGAATGGAGAGAGGGAAGAAGAGCACCAGTGAGGCCACCAGCACCCCGATCAGATCGCCGATCTGCATCTTCGAGGGCGTCCCGCCCAGGATGTAGCCGACCTTCAGGTCCTGCAGCATTTCGCCGGCCACGGCGGAGGAAACGCAGATGACGGCAGCGACTCCGAGCACGGCGGCAACGCCGCCGGCGCCGGAAACCCCGAGGGCCACCATGAGCAGCGCGGCAATCACCAGGGTGCACAGGGTGAGACCCGAGACCGGATTATTGGAGGAACCGATCATGCCCACCAGATTGCCCGAGACGGCAGCAAAGAAGAAGCCGAGGACGATCATCACCACGGCGGCGACCACGGCCCCCGCCACCACCGTCGAGGATTTCAGGTTCCCACCGCCGGCGATGAAGTAGTAGTAGAGCGCGATCATCGCCACGAATACGACGGTGACCCCCAGAAAGACAATCTTGGAGTTCAGATCGCGCTCGGTGCGGTTGCTGGTAGCGTGCACGGCTGCCGATTTCTTCAGGTCCGAGACGGCGCGGCCCAGCCCCATGGCAAGCTGTTTGCGCATCTTGAAGAGGGTGTAGGAAGCGCCAACGAGCATTCCACC
The DNA here is from genome assembly GCA_035516415.1 of Binatia bacterium. Taxonomy (GTDB): domain Bacteria; phylum Acidobacteriota; class Terriglobia; order Terriglobales; family Acidobacteriaceae; genus Bog-257. The sequence continues at coordinate 21,198 of DATJAI010000061.1, forward strand.
TACGGCAATCGGCCGCACAATCGAGTAGTAGATGGATCCCGCCAGCAAAGTCCAGGAAAGCGGGTGTCCAGCGTCGCGCTGGAGGTAGGGACCGAGCAGGAAGGTCAAAAGCGGAACCAGCAGGCCCCAGGCCAGAACGCCGCCGGCGAAGTTCAGTGCTGCCAGGCGGGGACCAATGATGTAGCCCACCCCGAGGTAAGCGGGACTGACGTCAGGAGCGGTCCACACGGAGGCGCCGCCGGTGATCGTGGTTGTCACACCGGGGTTGGTGGCGGTGCGCAGCACAAGCTTCCTGCCGAGGGCACTGATGTTGACGGCAAAGGTGTTGTTGGGGGAAAAGACGTTGATGGCGCCCAGCAGGTAGAGGAAACCGCCAAATCCCATGTTGGCGAAGAGGATCTTCGCGGCCTTCGAGCCCTGCTGCCCGGCCTTGTGAATCTCCGAGGCGGCAACCGATTCCGGAAATGGCAGCTCGCGGTCTTCCACCATCACCCGGCGCAGAAGCGTGACCAGCAGAATGCCTAGCGTGCCGCCGATAATCATCAGCACCACGGAATTCCAGTACTTCGCCCGGGTAAGGCCCGGCCACAAACCTGCCATGACGAACGCGGGAATTGTGAACACGGCACCCGCGGCCACCGATTCCCCGATGGAGCCAACGGTTCGGGCAATGTTCTCTTCCAGCAGCGAGCCCCGCATCAGCCGCAGCAAGGCCATGCCGATGACCGCGGCGGGATAGGTGGCCGCTATGGTCATCCCGGCCCTAAGGCCGAGATAGGCATTCGCCGAACCGAGAATGGCGGTCATCACCATCCCGATGAGCAACGCCCGGAAGGTAAACTCCGGCATGTCGAGATGGTGGGGCACGTAGGGGCGGTGCGCCTGGTTTTCTTTGTCCGCAGATATGGTGGATTGGGTACTCATGAAGACCTCGCCGGCGACGCTGCCTGGCGGTTGCAGCCGGGCGGAAAAGCTGTCGACCGCGCAAGTTAGCATGCCAGCGGTGCCTGGCACAAGTGCAGCAGCTCCGGCGATGGACGGACGAAGCGAGGCGGCGGCCTGGCCGGGGCACGGAGATGGCCGGCGCCGGGAGCGGATAGAATGTGTGCTCCAGAAGGAGATGGAATTCCGTGGACTATCTGCTCAAGACCGAGCCCTCCGAATACTCTTTTGCCGATCTGCAGCGGGAAAAGCAGACCACGTGGGACGGAGTGTCGAACCCCGTCGCGCTGAAGCATCTTCGCGGGATGAAGCCTGGGGAGAGGCTCGTCATCTACGAAACCGGAGACCACAAGGCCGCAGTGGGCACGGCGTCGGTGGTATCGGTGGACGCAGCCGACGCCTGGAATCCGGTGGTGAAGATCGGGGCCGGCAAGGCGCTGGCAAAATCGGTGTCGCTGGCAGAGATCAAAGCAGACCCGCGGTTTGCCGACTCGCCGCTGGTGCGCCAGGGACGCCTGTCCGTGGTGCCGCTGACGGCAGCGCAGTATAAGATCCTGACCGGCGAATAGGGTTTTACAACTGGGTGCCCGGCTGTCCTGTGTTACCGCAGCCGCAGGGCGGCATCCGCGGAGAGCTCTGCATCGGCGAACTCTCCGGCTATGTACCGCGGATAGGCGGCAGCGGCGATCATGGCCGCGTTGTCGGTCGAGAGCCTGCGGGAAGGGAAGCGGATGGCCAACCCTTCCTCGGCAGCCTGTTTCTCGAAGGTACTGCGCAACTGGGAATTGGCGGCGACGCCTCCCGTGACCAGAACGGTTGCGACATTATGCAGGCGAGCGGCGGTCAGCGTCTTGCCGGCGAGATCGTTGACCATGGCGTGCTGGAACGATGCGGCCAGGTCGAGCGTCTGCGTATCGCAGGCGGCCAGTACCTGTTGCGCCGAGGGAGTTGCGATATGGGCGAGCGCGCGCCGCCGCTGCTCGATGGCCGACTTCATCCCATGGGTCTCCACATACCGCAGGACTGCGGTCTTGATGCCGCTATAGGAAAAGTCGACCCGGCTGCCGTCGCCCGAGCGGTTTTGCGGATTGCGGTCGCGGTGCTTTATCTGCGCCAGAGCAAACTTCACCGCCCGCGGGTTTCCGTGCCGGGCAAGAAAATCGATTACGGGCCCGCCCGGATATCCCAGCTCCAGCAGTTTGGCCACCTTATCGAAGGCTTCGCCGGCGGCGTCATCGCGGGTATGTCCCACATCGTGGTAAACCCACGAGGTATTGCGGCGCTCGGCGAGGAAAAGATGGGTGTGGCCGCCGCTTACCACCAGCGCCAGCACGGGAAACTGCAGCTCGCGGTTGCCGTTCTGCCGCTCTTCCAGCAGCACGGCGTGAATATGGCCTTCCAGGTGGTTCACGCCGATGAGGGGCTTCTCGAGGGTCCAGGCCAGTGCCTTGGCGTAGCTTACCCCGACCAGCAGGGAGCCGGCGAGTCCCGGCCCTTTCGTCACAGCCAGGGCATCGATGCCCGCGTAGCCCCGGCAGGCATCTTCCAGCGCCTTACGCACGACGGGAACGATGGCGCGGAGGTGCTCGCGCGAAGCCAGTTCCGGCACCACCCCGCCGAAAGGCTGGTGAGTGGCGATCTGCGAATAGACGACGTTGGAGAGCTGCTCCTCACCCGAGCGGACCACGGCGGCCGCGGTTTCGTCGCAGGACGTCTCGATGCCGAGGATGAAAACATCCGCCACGGAAATATTGTACGGTTTGGAGAGCCAGCGGCGGGAAAGTAGCAACTAGCAACCAGCGGCGAGCAACCAGCGGCGAGCAACCAGAAGCCATCTCATCATGAACCATGCGTCCCAACCCTGGTTGCCCTCAGGGGCTAAAACCCGGATTTCCCACGGCTCCAGACGGCACGGCTGAAGCCGTGCCCCTTCAAAACGAATTATGAGATAGCCTGTAGTCGCTGATTGTCAGTTGCTACAGATGCGCAGCCACGCCATCAATATCGTTCGCGAGCTGCGCCAGCGCGGCTTCCAGGCCTACCTGGCGGGAGGTTGCGTCCGCGACACGCTGCTGGGAGTGGTGCCCGCGGATTACGATGTCGCGACCGATGCTACTCCGCCGGAGGTGATGCGCATCTTCCCCGAGACCTGGGCGGTAGGCGCGCAGTTCGGCGTGGTGCTGGTTCCCGCACCGGAGGACGTTCCCCGGGCCGCGACACCCTCTGAGCACCCGAATCATGTGGAGGTTGCGACCTTCCGCAACGATGGCGCCTACTCCGATGGCCGTCATCCCGACCACGTGAGCTACTCCAGAGATCCGCGCGAAGACGTACAACGGCGCGATTTCACCATCAACGGCCTGCTGATGGACCCGCTCGATGGCGAGCGGGTGCTGGATTTTGTCGGTGGGCGCGAAGACCTGAACGCCGGAATCGTGCGGGCCATCGGCGAGCCGGAACGACGCTTTCAGGAAGACAAGCTGCGGATGCTGCGCGGCGTGCGCTTTGCGGCCCGATTGCAGTACCTCATCGAGCCGCAGACACTTGCCGCGATCCGGCAGCTTGCCCCACTGATTCGCCAGGTCAGCCGCGAGCGCGTGCGCGACGAGCTGACGAAGATGCTGACCGAAGGCCACGCGCGCGCCGCCTTCGAGCTGCTGGATACCACCGGTCTGCTGCAAGAGGTGCTGCCCGAGATCGATCGCATGCATGGAGTGGAGCAGCCGCCGCAGTTCCATCCCGAAGGCGATGTCTGGATCCACACCCTGCTGCTGCTGGAGAAGCTGCCGCCGAAGTGCTCGCTCACCCTGGCGTGGGGCACGCTACTGCACGATGTGGGCAAGCCGCCGACCTTCCGGATCGCCCCCGACCGTATACGCTTCGACGGCCACGTCGAGATCGGCACGCGCATGGCAGAGGAGATCTGCCATCGGCTGCGCTTTTCCAATGAGGAGACGAAGCAGATCGCCGCCCTGGTCGCCAATCACATGCGGTTTGCCGACGTCGAGCGCATGAAGGAATCGACCCTCAAACGCTTCATCCGGCTGTCGAAGTTCGAAGAACATCTGGAGCTGCACCGCATGGACTGCCTGAGCAGCCACGGAAAACTGGATACGTACGACCTGGTGCGCGGGCGACTGCAGCAGAGCTCGGAAGCAGAAATCAGGCCGGCACTGCTCGTCAATGGAGAAGATCTGATCCACCTCGGCTACCGGCCCGGTCCGCAATTTCGCGCCATGCTCGCTGCGGTGGAAGATGCGCAACTGGAAGGCACGCTGCACACGCGCGAAGAAGCGCTGTCGTTCGTGCTGAGCGAATTTCCTCCGGCGAGCCGATAAGGCAGCGGCTTTTGTTCGGGGCATCGTGCTCCTGTTGCTACCTTCTGGCGAGCAGCGAATGGCGAAAGGCACATCGCGAAGACCGGACCACGAATCGCAGAAGCGATGCAACACCCGGCCTGGTCTACAATGAAGCCTTTGCCCCATGCAGCATGCCGGCAAAACGCTGAAGAAGATTTTTGCGGACATTGTGCGCCGCGAGGGCGAGGGCGGCCCACTGCTGGCGTGGCCGCTGGCGTGCGGCGGCAAAATCGCGGAGCGCACAACCGCCCTGAGCTTTGCCGACGGCGTGCTGACGGTTGCAGTTCCCGATGAGGCCTGGCGCCAGCAACTGCAGAGTTTCGGCGCTCAATACCTGGCAGCCCTGAGCCAGCTCACCCCGGAGCGGGTGAACAGGATCCAGTTCGTCGCGGCGACCCAGGCGCAACGCTGAGGGACGAACGTCACGTTATGGTTTCAGAAAAAGATGTGCTGTATGTCGCCGAGCTGGCCCACCTTGAGCTCACCGCCGAGGAGCGCGTCCGTCTACTGCAGGACCTGAACTCGATTCTCGGTTACATTGACCGGCTCAACCAGCTCGACACCGGCGGCGTGGAGCCGATGGCCCAGGTGGGGAGCCGCCACGACGAGCGTACGAAGGAAGAGGACAATCCTTTTCTTTACGCCATGCGCCCCGACGAGCCGCGGCCATGCCTGCCGCGCGAGGAGGCACTGAAAAACGCGCCCGCCTCCGACGGCACTTTCTTCAAGGTTCCCAAAGTCATTGAGCGATAGTCTGATGGACATCGAGGGACTCACGATCGACGCGGCGCGCACGGCGGTGCTGGAGAGACAGGTCACGGCCACAGCGCTGGTGGATGCCTTCTACCAGAGGATCGCGAGTGAAGACGGGCCTGTTGGCGCATACCTGACGCTGAGCAAGGAACGCGCCTGGCGGCAGGCTGCACGCATCGACGCCCTCGCCGATAAAGGCGACGGTCTTCCTTCGCTGGCCGGAGTTCCCATCGCCATCAAGGATGTCTTCACGACCAAAGATGTGCGTACCACCGCGGGCTCGAAAATCCTGGAAAACTTTATTGCGCCGTACGATGCCACCGTGGTCACGCGGCTGGAGCGGGCGGGCGCCATCATCCTGGGCAAGACCAATTGCGATGAATTCGCCATGGGCTCGTCCAACGAAAATTCCGGATTCTATCCTGTCCGCAACCCGCGCGATCGTTCGCGTGTGCCGGGCGGCTCCTCGGGCGGCTCGGCTGCGGCCGTTGCTGCGGGCATGGCAGTGGCCGCGCTGGGTTCCGATACCGGGGGATCAATCCGGCAGCCGGCGGCGTTTTGCGGCGTGGCCGGCCTGATGCCTACCTATGGGCGCGTCTCCCGCTATGGGCTCATCGCCTTCGCCTCCTCACTGGACCATCCCGGCCCCTTCGGCAGGACGGTAAAGGATACGGCGATCATGCTGCAGGCGATGGCGGGACGCGATCCACTGGACTCCACCACGGTCGAGGTTCCCGTGCCCGATTACCGCGAGCACATTGGCCAGCCAGTGACGGGCATGAAGATCGGGGTTCCCGGCGAATATTTCGGGGAGGGGCTGGATGCAGAGGTGCGCGCCGGAGTGGAGGCCGGCATCCAGGAGCTGGCGAAGGCCGGAGCGGAGATTATTCCCATCTCGCTACCCCATACCGATTACGCCATACCGACATATTACGTAGTAGCGACGGCGGAAGCGTCGTCGAATCTGGCGCGCTATGACGGCGCGCGCTACGGGCTGCGATCGGCGGAAGGCAGGACACTAAGCGAGATGTACCGGCGTACGCGCGATGCCGGCTTTGGGGCGGAGGTGAAGCGCCGGATCATGCTGGGGACCTATGTTCTGAGCGCGGGATACTATGACGCCTATTACCTGAAGGCGCAGCGCGTGCGCAGCCTGCTGGCCCGCGACTTCGAGGAAGCATTCGCGAAGGTGGACGCCATCGTAACGCCCACGGCCCCCACCCCGGCGTTCAGGCTGGGCGAGAAGATTGACGATCCGCTTGCGATGTATCTGGCGGACATTTATACCGTGACCGCCGACCTGGCCGGCATTCCGGGCATTTCAGTCCCCTGCGGGAAGAGCAGGGAAGGACTGCCGATCGGCATGCAGATCCTGGGGAAACATTTTGATGAGGTAACGGTGCTGCGGGTGGCGCACGTGGCCGAGCACGCGCTGGCGGCGAAGCTGGATCAGGAAGTCTCTTCGTAATACCTTTCCCCGGCGCAGCCGCGGCAGAGGATCTTGCCATCGCGGCGCACCTCGCGCCGGAAGTTGATGCCTTCGCCGCATTCGGCGCAGACGATGCGCTCGCCGGTGTAGCCGGGCAGTTCCTCCGGCGGCAGCAATACCTTCACCCACTGCTCGCTGAACAGATCGGCGTTCGACATCTCGCGGTAAGCCAGCATCTGCTGCCGGTTTTTGTCGCTGATCTCGGGATGCATCTGCCGGGCCAGCGCCTTCGAGCTTTCCCGGGCGCACACGCGGACCGCGCGGCCGGAGTCCAGATCGACGAAAGTGGCGGCAACCTTGCCCCAGTCGCGAAACTTGAGCGCACGCTTGCCCAGACGGCAGCCGGTGACGACGGCGACGGCGTCGGTGGCGCAGCGGTCGATTTCCACGAAGGTGATCAGCCGCTTGCGGTCTTTGCCGTAAGGGTCGGCGATGCCAAGCAGCTCCAGACCCCTCATCGCCAGGCGCACGCCCAGAACCTGGCCCGCACACAGATGTCCGTGGGCCACCTCCGCATCGCGCAGCAGCTCATCCAGGCTCTTCACAACATCAGCTCCACTACTGCTCATCCGAATCGTTTTCCGGCGCTTCGTCGGCAAAGCGGCCGCTCACGTTCTCGGTGAACTTCTCGCCGGCTTTGGGCACGAACGTCACGCGGGCAGGCTGCCGCTGCCATCGCGGCGCCGGGCAATTGCTGTCGGGCGCATCGCCCATGCTGACGTTGCCCAGTTCCTTGCGGAATACCGGCTTCTTGGCGCCGATCTCCGCAACCACAGCCATTATCCGCTCGCCGCTGGATGAGACACCGCAGTAGGCCGCATAGTCGCGATACCAGCTTACCTCGGAATAGAACGGGTCGAAGTCAGGCAGCCGGAGCAGCGACAGCTTTCCCGAGGCGCGATCGACCAGCAGCCAGCCTCCCCGCTGCCAAAGCCATTTCGGGCTTCGACGCGCATCGTCGGGCAGGGTGTCATTGATACGGTAGGCGCGCCGGACCACAAACTGGCGATCGGTAACCTCGTGCGTGTCACCGGTGGTAAATTCCTTCAGCTTCGTGTCAACGTAGAGGGGGCGCACGGCGATGTCCACCGTCTGGTCTTCGGAAGGACCGAGGAAGAGCTTTACGGAGGTGGGCTTTCCCAGGGTTACGGTGTGAGGCTTTGATGCCGCCGCACCCGGCAGGGCAGCCAGCAGCACGATCATCAACAGGGGGGAGAAACGCATAACGATCCAACTGCTGAGGCTAATCCCGCGCGGCACGGGCTGCAACCGCCGGGTAGTGGTGCAGTTTGAAAACGGAAGCGCGCCTTTCGCGCGCCGGCGCGAATCGGCGCGCCCATATCCCTCGCGATGACAGGCAAACTGCGCCACTACCAACCGCCGCGCAACGGAATTTTTGATGCTGCGGTGTCTCCAGCTGACAACTGCCATACAATGAGTCTGCGTCCAAGTAGCTGATGATGCCCCTCACCTGCAGCTTCATAGTGCCGGCATACAACGAGAGCGAGCGGCTGGCCGTGTCGCTGCCGAAAATCCTCGATTACGTTCGCCAGCAGAACCTGAACGGCGAAATCATTGTAGTGAACGACGGCTCGCGCGACGATACCGCCGAGGTAGTGCGCCGTTTCGCCGCGCTCCACCCGGACGTCCGGCTGCTGGAGAATCCCGGCAATCGTGGCAAGGGATACAGCGTGCGCAACGGGATGCTGCATGCGCATGGGGAGCTGATGCTGTTCACCGATGCCGACCTGTCGTCGCCCATCCAGGAAGCGGGAAAGCTCTTCGCGGCGCTGGAAAATGGCGCCGACGTGGCCATCGGTTCGCGCTGGCTGCGGGCCGAATTGCAGACCGAGCGGCAGCCGTGGTACCGGCAGCTTTACGGGCGCCTGTTCAACCTGGCCCTGCAAATCGTGCTGGGATTGAAATATCGGGACACGCAATGTGGCTTCAAGGCATTTACCCGCAGCGCAGCGCAGACCATCTTCAGCCGGCAGCGCATCGAACGTTGGGGTTTCGATCCCGAGCTGCTGTTCCTCGCCAACAAGTTCCGGCTCCGTACCGCCGAGGTTGCGGTTGAATGGGCGCACGACCATCGTTCCAAGATCAGTCCTCTGCGGGATGGCCTGAAGATGGGCATCGAGATGTTTGCCGTACGCTGGAACGATCTGAACGGGCGTTACAGGTCTCCTTCCCTGGTTTTCGAAGACGCCGAAGTGAAACCGGCGAACTCGCTGCCGCTGGCTGACTGACAGTCCGCCCGCCGTTTCTGATTGAAATCAGGTGACTTCCGGACCGGGTATAGGAGGGCCGCAGCCTGAGCGCAAGCTGCTGCACTCCCCATGCTGAAAATTTGGAGCTTTCCTCCAGGCAGCGCATCTTTTCCTGAGTCAGTTTGCCGTCAGGGAAAACCCAGGAACATTTTTCCGCTGCATCTAAGGTCTTTGATGTCGCAACCAGTCATGTACAGCTCAGAACTTGCCCGCGGCTCTTCGGGTACGTTGAGCGGCCGGGAAGGCGTGCCCCTGCTGCAGCAGTATCTGAGGGTGCGCGAGACTTCCATGCAACTTTGCGCGCCTCTTTCGGCGGAGGACCACGGTTTGCAGCCCATGGCGGATGCCAGCCCGGCGAAGTGGCACCTGGCGCACACCACGTGGTTCTTCGAGACGTTCATCCTTTCGCAGTACATGGGTGAGTTTCGTCCCTTTCATCCGGCATTTCGAAATCTGTTCAACTCCTATTACAACGCGGTAGGCGAGCGGCCGCTGCGCGCGCTGCGGCACATCCTGTCGCGGCCAAGTCTGGATGAGGTGCATGCCTACCGGATTTACGTTGACGAAGCGATGCTTCACCTGCTGACGCTGGAGCTGCCGGCGGAGGCACTGAAGCTGGTCGCGCTGGGCATCAACCATGAGCAGCAGCACCAGGAACTGATCATTACCGACGTGAAGAACGGGCTGTGGGCCAATCCGCTGCGGCCGGCATACCGGTTGCAGGAGGAGCGCCGCGCCGAGCCGGCATCAGCTACCGCCCTGACGTGGCACAGCTTTCCCGAAGGCGTGCATCCGGCGGGATTTGAGGGCAGCGGCTTCGGGTTCGACAACGAAGGGCCGCGGCACAACGTGTATCTGGAGGAGTTTCGCTTGGCGTCGCGCCTGGTGACCAACGCCGAATATCTGGAGTTCATGCGCGCGGGCGGCTACTCGACCGCGAAGCTGTGGCTTTCCGACGGCTGGGACGTGGTACGCGCCAACCAGTGGAATGCGCCACTGTACTGGGAAATGCGCGATGGAGAGTGGTGGAACTACACCATGGGCGGTTTGCAGCCGCTGCGGCCCCATGAGCCGGTGTGCCACCTGAGCTATTACGAGGCCGATGCGTTCGCCCGCTGGGCCGGAGCGCGGCTGGCAACCGAATTCGAGTGGGAGGTGGCGGCCCGATCGCTCCCCATAGCCGGCAATTTTCTGGAGTCAGGCGCCCTGCATCCCCAGCCTGCGCGCGCGGCTGGAGCTTTGGCGCAGATGTTTGGCGATGTGTGGGAGTGGACGGCCAGCGCCTACACGCCTTATCCACGCTTCCGGCCGGCAGCCGGCGCGGTCGGAGAGTACAACGGCAAGTTCATGTGTAATCAGATGGTGCTGCGTGGAGGATCGTGCGCCACGCCGCAATCGCACATGCGGGCCACCTACCGCAATTTCTTTCCGCCCCATGCGCGCTGGCAGTTCATGGGCATCCGGTTGGCCAATGGCAGCAACTAGCAAGCAACTGCAGTTTACCGCCGCCGATGCGATCGCCCTTGAGGTGCGCGAGGGCCTTACCGCCATGCCGAAGCACCTTCCCGCCTGGCTCTTCTATGACGCGGCCGGCTCGCAACTGTTCGAGCAGATCACCGAACTGCCGGAGTATTACCTGACGCGTACCGAACGCGCCATCCTGGAGCAGTACGCCGCGGAGATTCTGCAGCACGCCGGAGGGTCTCTCACGCTGGTGGAGCTGGGCGCAGGCACGGCGAGCAAGACCACGGTTCTGATCGACGAGCTGCTGCGGCGGCAGAGCCGGGCGCTGTTTTATCCCATCGATGTCTCCGCCTCCGCGCTGGACGAAGCCACGCGGCAACTGAGCAGGCAGTTCCCCTCATTGCGCGTGAACCCGATTATTGCCGACTACACGGGCGGCCTACCGGCCCTGGGCCGGATCAGCGGCCGCAAGCTGGTGCTGTATATCGGATCCAGTATCGGAAACTTCGAACCGCCACAAGCGGTCCGCCTGCTGCGGCGCATCCGGCAGACGCTGCGGTCGGGCGACGCTTTGCTGCTGGGCGCCGATTTCGCCAAGAGCCCGAAGATCCTGCTGCCGGCTTACGACGATGTCCAGGGCGTCACCGCCGCCTTCAACCGAAACATCCTCGCCCGGCTGAATCGCGAACTGGAGGCCGATTTCGTGCCCGAGGCATTCGAACACGTCGCCCTCTGGAACCGGCGATGCTCGCGGATGGAGATCTATCTGGAGAGCATGCGGGCGCAGTCCGTATTTCTGCCGGCGCTCGATCTCGATGTGTTTTTCGCGGCGGGCGAGCGCATTCATACGGAAAACAGCTATAAGTACACCGATGCCATGATCGAAGATATTGTTCGTGACGCGGGTTACAGGCTGGAGCACACATGGTGCGACCGCCGCAGATGGTTCGGGGTGCATTTGGCGCGCGTGTAGTCGCTCCCTGGCATTGCCTTAAACCCGCTTCTTGCCCCGCTCTGCCGCATCTACTAGCATGTAAAGTTCTCTTACGCTGGGGTGCTCATGGCCGACAGCCGCAAATCGAAGGGGAAAATCGTGTCCGAATCGCCGGTCAGCGATGTGTTCGAGGCCGGCCGACATCCCTCGGAATCCGAGAAGCGGTGGGCGGAAGAAACTCTCGCGCCCACATTGGACAAAGCTCCCGAGCGGCCCATCGGCGCGCCCAGCGGCGTCAATCTTGACGAGCACGGCCATGCCCGCTTCACTACCATCTCCGGGGTGCCGATCCTGCGACTCTACACGCCCGCCGACCTGCCCGAGGACTGGAGCTACGAGCAGTATCTGAACTATCCCGGGCAGCCGCCGTTCACGCGCGGCATTCACGCCTCCGGCTACCGCGGCAAGATGTGGACGATGCGCCAGTTCTCCGGCTTCGCCTCGCCGGAGGAGACAAACCAGCGCTACAAATATCTGCTGGCCCACGGCAGCATGGGATTATCGGTGGCCTTCGACCTGCCCACGCTGATGGGCTACGACAGCGATCATCCGTTCAGCGAGGGCGAGGTCGGCAAATGCGGGGTCGCCATTGACTCGCTGGAAGACATGGAGATCCTCTTCGACGGCATCGACCTGGAGAAGACCACGGTTTCGATGACCATCAACTCGCCGGCATCGGTGCTGTGGGCGATGTACCTGGCGGTAGCGGAAAAGCAGGGAGCCGACTGGAAAAAGATCTCGGGCACGATCCAGAACGACATCCTGAAGGAATACATCGCGCAAAAGGAATACATCGATCCGCCGGCGCCGTCGATGCGGCTGGTGGTGGACACCTTCGAGTTCGGCTCGAAGTTCACGCCGCGGTTCAACACCATTTCCATCTCGGGGTATCACATCCGGGAGGCCGGCTCGACCGCGCTGCAGGAGCTGGCGTTCACGGTTTACGACGGCGTGGAGTACGTGGAGTGGGCGCGGCGCCGCGGACTCGATGTCGACGAATTCGGCCCCCGGCTCAGCTTTTTCTTCAACGCGCACAACGATTTCTTCGAGGAGATCGCCAAGTACCGCGCGGCACGCAAAATCTGGTATCGGCTGATGAAGGAGCGCTTCGGCGCGAAGAACCAGCGCACCTGGCTGATGCGGTTCCATACGCAGACGGCGGGGGTCTCGCTGACGGCGCAGCAGCCGATGAACAACATCGCGCGCGTGGCCATCCAGGCGCTGGCCGCGGTGCTGGGCGGAACGCAGTCGCTGCACACCGACAGCTACGACGAGGCGCTGGCGCTGCCGACCGAGGACGCGGTGCGCATCGCGCTGCGCACGCAGCAGATCATCGCCTATGAATCGGGTGTAGCGCAGACGGTGGATCCGCTGGGAGGCTCGTACTTCGTCGAACGCGGCACGCTGGACATGGAGCGCGGCGCCTTCGACTATTTCGACAGGCTCGACGCCATGGGCGGCATGGTGAAGGCCATCGAGAAGGGCTATCCGCAGAAGGAAATCGCCGAGGCCAGCTACCAGTTCCAGCGCGCCACCGAGGCCAGGGAGAAGATCACGGTTGGCGCCAACGGGTTTGTGGTCGAAGAGCCCGCGCCGGAGATCCTCTACATCGACGAGTCGGTGGCGCAGGCGCAGGGCAGGAAACTGAAGGCGCTACGCGAGCGCCGCTCCAATGAGGAAGTGCGCCGGCGCCTGGACGCGCTGAAGCATGCCGCCGCCGAGCAACCCAAGGCCGGCGAGAACGGCCGGATTTCGCCGGTGAACACCATGCCCTTCATCATCGATGCGGTGAAGGCCTACGCGACCGTGGGCGAAATCTGCGACGCCCTCCGCGAGGTGTACGGGACGTACGAAGAGACGGCGTTCGCGTAGACCCCAGCCACCGCCCATCAGCGCCAGCCTGCGTCTGGCGACGCAGGCGCTCCGCTCCAGTTTGTAGTAAGCTCCCGGCTCTGGGTTGGAGGAGCACGATGGCATCGACTGCGGTGCAAGGCGGGAATCTGGTTGCGGAGAGAAGCCGGTTTGGCTGGCTGTCGTGGCCCCTGCTGGCGATCTACGTTCTGTGGATTGCCGCGCTGAAGAGCGTGGCTGCGCGCAGCCTGTCCATCGCAGGGGTTCAGCTTAGCGATCAACTCCTGCTGGCCGCCTTCTTCGTCAGCCATGCGCTGGCTTACTACTCGGGAGCTGAAGTGGCGGTATATGCCCTAAGTAGCGCCTTCATCGCAAACCTCTTCGAGAACCTCAGCGTCACGTACGGATTTCCCTTCGGTTACTACTACCACACTGCGCTGGCGGGTCCACGACTGTTCCATGTCCCCTACATTGTGACCATGATCTACATCACGGTTGGATATCTCTCGTGCATGGTCGCCCAGGTGCTGCTCGGAAGAAGGGATTATTCAAGCTGGAGGAGGATGGTCTACCTGGCTCCGCTGATCGCTGCGTTTGTTTTCACCTCATGGGACCTGTGCATCGATCCTATCTATGGGACGATCTACCGTGCATATATCTATCGCGACCCCGGCGTCTGGTTCGGAACCCCGGGTGGAAATTACTTCGGTTGGCTGCTGACTACCTATCTGTTTTACCTGCTGTTTTCCGTGTTTGTGAGCCGTCATGCCGGCGCTGCCGGGAAGGCGAGACGCGAACCCGGCCGCTCGTACTGGTTGCAGCCCGTCCTGCTCTACCTGGTCATAGCAGTGGGTGTGGTTCTGACCAACATCCGTGGCGCGAGCGCCGACGTGACCGTATCCAGTGGCAAGGTGTGGAATACGGGCGATATCTATGGCGCGTCCACCCTGGTCACCATATTCACCATGGTGTTTATCTCGTTGCTGGCGCTGGCTAGTCTGTACGGAAACAGGGACGCGCGCGAGCCTGAGGGCGCGCGTTACAGAGCGATTCAGAAGGGCTGAATCGGATGCGCTCTCCGGAAAGCGTTAAGATAGCTTTTTGTTCAGGAGCATCTGAATTGGGCCGCCAATCTTCCCTGTCTCTCTCCCGCCGATCGTTTTTGCAGGCATCGACTGTCGCGTCAGCGGCGCTGGCATTGCGCGTGGTCAGCGAGCCCATGCTCGCCCTGGCCGCCGCGCCCAGGCATTCGGCCGGCGCAGTGCTGATCAACCAGAACGAGAACCCGCTTGGTCCCTGCGCAGCGGCGCGGCAGGCAATAGCTGACATCACGCCGCAGGGCGGACGTTATCAGGGCGAACTCACCGACGAGCTGCGCACGCAATTCGGCCAGAGTACCGGCGTTGCAAAGGAGCAGGTCGCCATCTTCGCCGGATCGACTCCGGCGCTCAGCTTCACGGTGCGGGCGTTCTGTTCGCCGCACGCCAGCTACGTGACTGCCGATCCCGGCTTCGAAGGAGGGATGTTCGCCGCCGAGGCCGCAGGAGCGCGCGTCGTCAAGGTGCCGCTCACCAGAACCTTCGCGCACGACGTGAAGGCCATGCTGGCCGCGGCCCCCGATGCCGGCGTGTTCTATGTCTGCTCGCCCAACAATCCCACCGGAACAATCACCAGCCACTCCGATATCGAGTACCTGTTGGAGAACAGGCCGAAGAACTCCGTCGTGCTCGTCGATGAGGCTTACATCCAGTTCAGCGATGCGACGACGGCCATCGATCTGGTGCGGGCGGGCAAAGACATCATTGTGCTGCGCACCTTCTCCAAGATTTACGGAATGGCGGGCCTGCGCTGCGGCGCTGCCATCGCCCGGCCGGAGCTGCTGGAGAAGCTCCACAACTACGGTGGCTGGAATTTCATGCCGGTGACCGCTGTGGCGGCGGCTTCGGCGAGTCTGAAAATGCCGACGCTGGTGGCCGAACGCAAGCGGCTCAACGAGCAGGTCCGCAGCGCGACGTTCGAGTGGCTCGACCGCAACGGCTATTCCTACATTCCGTCGGTGGCGAACTTCTTCATGGTCGATACGAAGCGCCCGGCGAAAGAGGTGATTGCCGCGATGGCGCAGCAGAACGTCATCATCGGGCGCTCCTGGCCGGCGATGCCGACCTGGGCACGCATCACCGTCGGCACCAGCGAAGAGATGGGGAAGTTCCAGGAAGCCTGGCAAAGCGTGATGAAGGGGTGAAGCCGATACCCGCGGCAGAGTCAGCCCGGGATGAGGGCGGTCAGAGTGGGTGAGGGAAAAATGCGGAAAATCCGCCCGAGCCGAGGATTGCAGGCCCGGCATTGGCGGCGGCAGCGACGGGAAACAGTATCAGCCTAAGAACGAAGGCCTCACCTCGAATCGGTCCATATCTGGGTCCCAATCTGGTCGGGGGATCCGTCCTTTCCCCGAACTCTGACGAGCAGCTTGTGTGTAAGACCCGACCGGGCATCGCCGGCCTGGCTGAAGAGCCGGTGATAGGAAACCAACGCGAGTCCGACAGATCGTCGGAGCCGATTTCAAAATCATCCCAGGTGCACTGGACGCCGAAGATCAACTCGCCTGATCCAGCTTCCACCAGAACATCGATATCGTTGCCTATAAATGCCCGCTGGCAGGTAATCGTAAATTTCATCTGCCTGTCCTCGCTGACCGGCTGCGGCGGAGATTCTGCGTCGGTGACGCCTGTCATTAACTCCCTCACGCTTCCGCCAGCACCACCGTATGTGGGCTCATGGGAACTGGATGGGACGTCACGTGAGCGAATCCGGCATGGCGATGCATCTCTGAAAGCTCCCGGAAGGTGTACGCATCGCCGACTTCGGTAGAGGTCAGCATGGTCAGGGCGAAAGCCGCAGGCAATGGCGGAGAGACCCGATCTTCGTTAGGCACGAACTCCAGGGTTGCGACGCGACCCTCCGCCTTCATGGCGCCGTGGACTTTTTTCAGCAGCCCGACACAGGTCTCCACATCGAAGTGGTGCAGGAAGTTGGTGAGCAGTACTGTATCGTAAGGGCCGCCAAAATCCACCTCGAAGGCGCTTCCCGGTAGCATGTCGTAACGCTCGTGCACATTGGCGGTTCGTGCGTTGTCCAGGGCCACGTGCAATACCGGGGCCCAGTCGAGTCCGGTAACGCGCGCCTGCGGGTTCTGCTTCGCTATCTCGATCCCAAACAGTCCATGACCGCAGGCGATGTCGAGCACGCGCATCGGCCCGGTGCGCCCCTGCAGCACGATATTTCCCAGCGGTCCCGCCAGCGGAGCCATCATGGGAGCCATGCTCTGCGCAAATTCCACCCAGATGGGATTTTCCGGCTCGACCGACCCCTGCCCCGGCAGAACCGTTCTTCCCGTCCGCACCACGTCGGCGAGGTGCTCATATGACTGGCGCAATTCCGGAAGGGTGAGAAACCGGACGATGGACGCGATACAGTTGGGCGAAGCGGGGTCGAGGAAGGCGGCGCTCGCCGGCGTGTGGCGATAATGGCCATCAATCTTCTCCAGCAGACCGGCGACAACCAGGTAGTCGCAAAGGATGCGCGTGCCCCGCTCGGAAGCGTGAGCATGCCGGGCGATGGAAGCCAGATCGCCGGGGCCGTCGCCTACGGCGCGGAAGATGTCCAGCTCGATGGCGGCTTTCAACGCGAACGTGCGCTGGAAGGCTTGCACGTTCTCAAAAACCACAGCAGGGGTCAATGGCGTTGGTGATGGGGCAGAGTGCATTTGCAGTCCTCAGCGTTGGGAACAGGCTCCAGGTTTCGCAAGACTATACACTGATTTCAGGTTCGGGTCAGCACTGCAGGGCCGGGCAACAGGCAAATGCCACGAAAGAGAACAGCAGGAGCGAAGGCGCAGACCACGGGGCCACAGCTCTTCATCGCCTGTTCTGCGGGGCATGGCGTCACTGTCGCGCTACTGTTTGAGGAAGCGGACGATCTCATCCAGAAGCTCATTCCTTCCGCGTTCTGGCCGGTCGAGATGCACGAAGTGGGTCGCATCCGGTATCACCACAACCCGGACGCTCGCGTGCACCAGATCGTGGGCGATCTTTTCCCGGTCGGCAGGGCGAGACCAGAAGTCGCGCTCCGAAGCCAGCACCAGAGTCGGAACGTAGATGAACGAGGCGTCCCACAACTGCCGTCCCGTGGCCAGATAGAAGCTGTCTTCGAGCGCACCGTTGGGGGAGCGGAAGCACGGCGGATTATGGCTGTTCGTTTCAGGATCGCTGGCCAGGGCCGCCCGCGACTGGCAAGTCGAACGATGCGACGCCCGGTACCGGCGCGCCATGCACGAGCAAAATGGGCCAGCAAGTCTGATGCGCACCGGCGCGCACTTCACGAACGTGAATCCGAACATCAGCATCGCTGGTTGCAAAGAGATCTTCCCGGTGTATGGAGGACGAGGCTGTCGATAAGAAAGCCGGGAGGCAGAGCAGGGCAGTCGCCGGCAGGAGCGCGAAGCGCGAACGGGACGGGCCGGGTTGAATCATGGAGTATCAGGGCATCCCTCGATCATCACGTACATCTATTACCTTCAATTCTGCCGCCGCTGAGATCGGAATGAAACACATAGATTCCGCTCAGTGGATTCAGATGCTGGCGGCCTGGGACCGTTCCGCGGGCTCTGGGAGCCCGTGCGCTCGCCTTCTGCGCTGAAGCAGAGCCAGCCCTGTGGCAGCACAGAACACTGCCAGAATCAGCAACTCCGGCTCAATCGGATGGCGATAGCGGGATTGTGGGAAGGTGATGTAGTAAACCAGGGGGTAGAACGCCAGCAGAGTAGCGAACAAAAAGGCGCCGCACACATAGCGTTTGATGGCGATCCAAAGCCCACCCCAGGACATCAGGAACAGAGTCGTCTTTATTGCTGTAATCCCGAGAACGTAGGTTCGGATGGGACCAAGCGCGAACCCGGGGGTTCCGATCCAGAAGAATACGAAGCGCCGAAGGCATAGGTTAGCGAATCTGGCAGGATGTGAGAGGATCCATCCCCGCGCCAAACGAGCTTGCTCGCTGCAGTACGCCAGCTCACCAAGCTCTCTGTACTGCCTCATCAAGAAGGGATTATTGTAGGTGTAGTAGCCTACCCACAAGCCCTGCGCGTCGGGATTATTTCCGACACGAAGGTTAGGTCCAAAGCCCGTGCGGAGCAGGATTGGATTGTCAAAAACCATGTAGTTCCGAACCAGCCAGGGGCTGAGCGTTAGCCAAAACACGAGTGAGCTCACCAGAACTGGCGGCAGGTAGCGACTTCCGGTGCGGTGGAGTTGCTAGGCCAGCCAGGATCCTGAAAACGGCAGCCAAACGAGCAGGGAAGGATTCGTTAGCGCGATGATGCCCCAGAGCAGGCCGTAGAGGCACCAGCGCAAGATCCGGCCATCGTTCTGCATCGCCAATGTGAGCAGCAAAACCAGGCTTAGCAGGAACGCCGATAGCGTGGTGTCCCAAAGCCAATACACCGAGTAATAAACACTCGGAGGCCATAAGGCCCAAATCCATCCCGACCAGATTGCAACCGACAGGCTGAATGCCTTGCGGGCGATTTGATATGTGGTCCAACTGGTGAGCGCTGCAACCAGGCTATTGAAAGAAAGAACGGCAAAGGCTGCGGCGTGCGAAAGGGTGCCGAAGAGCAGAAAGAAGATGGCAATGGTCCACGGATACACTGGAGCAAGCCAGGCCGATGGGCCACCGCCGGCAAATAGGGTATATCCCCGGCCGCTTACCAGCGAATAGGCAATGTCGCAGCTTTCAAAGGAAAACCAGTGGCCGCGCTCGAAAACGTAACATTGGAAAACTACGAGATACAGAATGCGAGCGAGTAGTCCAAGGCCCACCATGCGGGCCGTCGAATGGAAAATCCTGACGGCAAGCGCGCCCATTCCCCCTCCGCAGAGCTTGCAGTAAGCGGCAGTCGAGCCTGGAGTGTGGGATTATATTATGTCCCAGTGCCTGTCCATTAACTTTTTCGCGAGCTACAGCTTTTTCAGTTCGGCAGTAAGATGGACTCTACGGTGACCTTCAGCTTATGGTTCCACGGCTTGTAGCCGGAGTTCCTTACTGCTCAGCGTAATATCCTTCGCGAGCCTGCACGCTCAGGTCCTTGTTGGTCGTCGTAAGGTTGATGGCATGGTAGCCCACGCCGGCGACCGCTTTCTCGGGCGTGTAGCCGATGTTGTACTGATTGCGCAGTTCGTCGGCAATCTGGTCGTAGATCTGGTTGATCGACTCCTTCTTCGAGACCTCGAAGAATCGCCCGCCGGTCTCCCTGGACATGCGCTGCAGAACTTTCTTGCCGTCGGGATGCTCCTGCCGTTGTTGCGGCGGATAGCCGCCCCCGCCACCGGGATAACCGCCTCCGCCCGGCCATCCTCCGTGACGTCCCATGCCACCGCCCATTCCGCCCCTAGGTCCGTATTGATGACCGTACGCGTCGGGATCGGAATACAGGATCGAGTACACCAGTGTGTTGGCGCGCTGGGCGGTCTCGATGGCGCGATTCAGGCTGACCTTGCTGCCAGTGTCGACACCATCGGTCAGCAGGATGAGCGCCTTGCGTCCCTGCTGCTTCGGCATCAGCTCATCGGAAGCGAGAAAGACGGCGTCGTACAAGGTTGTTCCGCCGGCGTGATGCTGCGGGCCGCCTCCGCGAGGATAACCTCCACCACCGCCCGGCGAGCCTCCGCCGGAGTTGTCGAAATGCGGCGCGCCCAGCTTGTCGAGAGCGGCCTGGAGCTTCTGATGATCTCCTGTCAGGTCCTGCAGCAGCTCGACATCCCAGTCGAAGTGAATGATGAAAGCCTTGTCCTTGTCGACACGCATGAACTCATTCAGAAAGGCGTAGCTGCCGGTGCGCTCCGCGTCGATGAGGCGGCGCTGGCTCATGCTGGTATCGACCAGCAGTCCGAGGGTGAGCGGCAGATCGCTTTCGCGCGTGAAGTAGTGGATGATCTGGGGCCGCCCGTCCTGTGTCAGCCTGAAGTCGTCTTTGGAAAGATTGTTGACAATACTGCCCTTTTTGTCGCGTACCGTGGCGAGGACATTCACGACCTTGACCTCGCGCGAGATGGTAGGCGTGGATGTGTCCTGGCTGAACAGCGACAGGCTGATCAGCAGCACGGACAAAGCGAGAACGGGCCGGCGCCCGAAGACGCGTGAGGGAGACATGATTCGGCTACCGTCAACAGTAACCCTGCGACGGCGGCGAAGTTGCCGCAAGTTACGAGGGAGACCATTCCGGGAAGTGTGGTTACTCCCGTTCTGCGCGGTGCGTTTTCTTCTCGCACCGCTTCGCGCCCGCCACCTACACTGACGGCGCTGGAGCATGGACTCTGGCGCCGCAGTTCGCCGGAGGGTGGCTGCGGCATTCTTTTGCGGACGTGGCGTGAGGATCGCAAGGGGTTGTCAGGTGTCCATTGCCGATTGCCAGTTGTTCGTGCGGCTGCACCGTGGTTACGAAAGGCCAATTACCGCTACCTGTACCGTCGTAATCTTGACCGCGCTTCTCCGGCATTCCATAGTTGGCTGTTAGGGTAGGATCCGCCTCACTCCTGGCGAGCCTGCCCTTTTTGTGTCTATGGGAGTTGCCTTGGCTGTTGTCGGTTGTCAGTTATCGGTTGCCATGGGTCGGCGGCAAAGATTCTGCGGCCGGTTTGCCGTCGCCAGACGTTCTTCGTCTGAAATGGCATACTCGCAAAGTATTCAAAACAAAACGCCTGGAGGTTACGCTAAGACCTTTGATCTCAGCAGCTTACACGACTCCTCGCAAAGTATTCAAAACAGCGCATTTGAGCGGCATGCTAACTCGTCTGGTCGGAATACTTTGCAGATTGGCCTTTGCAAGTTGATGAATCGCAGTACTTTAATTTTGAAGGGGGTAGCCTGTGGGCATTCCTGTCCGTGAACATAAGCTGGCCCCTACGGCCCGCTATCGTATCTCGATGACGCTGCCGCCCGCCGACTCCTGCACTTCCTTCGTGCGCTCGATGACGCGGCGGGTGAAGGCGAACAGCGACTTCGCATGGGGCGACTGGTCGCCTTCCATCACGATGGGATGGCCGCTGTCGCCGCCCCGGCGTATATCGGGATCGAGTTCGATGGAGCCGAGAAAGGGCACGCCGAACTGCAGTGCGGTGCGCTGGCCGCCACCTTTGGAGAAGACGTCGATTTCCTGATGACAATGCGGGCAGACGAAGTAGCTCATGTTCTCGACGATGCCGAGGATATCCACCTTCACCTGGCGGAACATCTCGATGGCCTTGCGCGCGTCCTGCAGGGAGACGTCGCTGGGGGTGGTGACCACGACTGCGCCGGTGAGCGGCACGGTCTGCACCAGCGAGATCACCACGTCGCCGGTGCCCGGCGGCAGATCGACGACCAGGTAGTCAAGCTGTCCCCACTCCACCTGGCTGAGGAACTGCTTGATGATGGAGTGCAGCATGGGCCCGCGCCACACCAGCGGCTTGTCGCCCGGGCTGAGGAAGCCGACGGAGATGACCTTCATGCCGTAGCGCTCGGGCGGCACGATGCGGTTTTCGCCGGCGACGCTGGGCGGCTCGCTGGAGCCGAGCATCAGCGGAACGTTGGGGCCATACACGTCCGCGTCGAGCAGTCCAACCTTGTGGCCCATGCGGGCCAGGGCAATGGCCAGGTTGACGGCCAGCGTGGTCTTGCCCACGCCGCCCTTGCCCGAGCCGACGGCGATGATGCTGCTGACCCCGGGAAGCGGTTGTGGCGCCGGCGGCGCCTGGCCCGGCATGTGGGAATGAGCGCTCACGGTGCGTGTTCCTGGTGCGGCTGAAGTGAAGTGCGCAAGCTGCGATTATACGCCGCGTGCCCGCCCGGATTGATCGAGTCCACGCCGTCAGCGGCTATCGTGCGAACTTCAAACGGCTTCGTATCAGGGGCGATTTTCAGTCAGGGTTATGCCGTTGACGGAGGTAATGTAAGAGTATCCTGACCAACGTCGCGCCTAGGGAAGCGCCCGTCGGCTGGCGGAGGCTCTGTGCTTGACCAATTGTTGTCATGGGCCGTTATCTTCATGCCCTTTGCTATATCCATCGTTCCGGTATTTATCCCGTCGAGATCCGAAAACGAGAGCTCGCATATGAGGTGGCGATACGTTTTTGTAATCATCGGATCGCTGTTTAGCATTCTAGCTTGGATTCAGCAATCGCGAGCCGTGAAGAAGGGCGCAGCAGACCGACAGGAGGCAATTAAGAGCACCTCAGTTGACGTTGCCGCAAATCTGGGCGAGAAGTTCTTTACGTTCTTCAGGTCCTCGGAATTCAGAAACGTCTTAGACGATGAATTAGCAAAAGCAGGGATGGATAAGAGAATCGACATCAAGGCAGTTGGCGCTGTCGTCGATGCTGCGGCTCAGCGTTACGCTGCGCGTGTAGTGAACCAGCAGGTGGGCCAGCCAATAGCCGATCCTGCACGTCCAGCGCCAACGAGTGCTTCTGCCGACGACCAATATTCCAAGATGAGCACACCGGATTTACGGATGAGGCTCGAATCGCTGGCGTCTCTTGCGAAGTATCAATTCCTCCATTTCTCATTTATTGACGGCAAAATTCAAAACGAATTCGTCATGGCAAGCGATTTCGAGGGCCGCTATTTCACCCCAGAGCGTCAAGCGGTTGTCGCGAAGCGAGTTGAGGAGGAGCGCCAGGAATGGAGGGATAAAAACGGGAAAGAGTGCTACGACCTGCGTCCGGAAGTTGTAGATCACCACTCTCATATTGCAGCGGGATAAGATACTGCCGCGCCAGCCCGAACCGGCTTGCTTCCAGACGCAGAAGATGTCGCCCGGTGCGGGGGAGTGGAAAGAGCTTGAATCCTACTTAGAGGACATAGACGAGCAGTTACTGCAAAAAATGTAGCTTATGTAGCTATGCGTTTTTTTGTACTCAGGATGCTCCGCTCCCCGAACAATGTTTCACCCCAAGCCGGTTGCTCCCCAATTCCCGCCGTCCTGAGCGGCGCCGGACAATGTGAGGCGGAGTCGGGGGAAGCCGCATCTTC
The DNA here is from genome assembly GCA_035516415.1 of Binatia bacterium. GTDB lineage: Bacteria > Acidobacteriota > Terriglobia > Terriglobales > Acidobacteriaceae > Bog-257. The sequence continues at coordinate 44,385 of DATJAI010000061.1, forward strand.
TGCGCGGTATACCCCCGTGAGCGTCAGAACTGTCGTTTTACAAATCGTTACACAGATACCGCAGCAAACCGGCGCGCCGGTTTCTCCAGCCTGTCTTGCAACCGGCCCTGTATCAGGGCACGACTTCAGTTGTGCCGAACATGGTGAAAAGAACTCGGGCTTTAGCCCCTGCGGAATCGCTCCCACCCGCTGCCGCGAATAATCTGCGCAAGTTCTCGCCCAACCGCCGTTCCAGGAAGCAGAGGGTAAGAGCTATGCACCGATTCCTGATAACGGCGATCAGCGCAGGACTGATCGGCCTTGTATTGGCCGGTTGCGGCAGCGCGTCCGGCAACAGTTCGCCGCCCAAAAACGCAAGTTCCGGGACCGCCACGACGAAGAAGACGATGCGTCCGTTCCGCTCTGACGCGGAACTGGCGAGCTACCTCCGGCAAGCTGCGGAAAAGCAGCGGCGGAAACGCAGATGGCTCAGTGCCCTGGCCTCGTCAGCCTCCATTTCCGACAGCTTGTCGAACGCTCCAGCCGCTGCCGCGGGCGCTGTTGCCGGCGAATCAGTCACCAATGTTCAACACGAAGGCGTGGACGAGGGCGGAATCGTCAAGGTGCATGGCGATCACCTGGTCATCTTGCGGCGTGGACGGCTATTCACCGTCGCCATCGGCGATGGCACCCTGACGCCGGTCTCCAGCACGGACGCCTTTGGGCCTGACATCGATCCGCAGCGAACGTGGTACGACGAATTGCTGGTTTCTGGGGAAACGGTCGCGGTGATTGGCTACAGCTACGAACGGGGAGGCACGGAGGTCGGCTTGTTCCGGATTGACCCGGCCGGCAGACTTGCCTACCGCTCGATCTATCAGCTCCGCTCCAACGACTATTATTCGTCGCGCAATTACGCCAGCCGCCTGATCGGCGACAGACTCATTTTTTACGCCCCACTTTACTACTTGGATTATGCCGATCTGTCGCAGAGTTTTCCCGCCGTTCGCAAGTGGCACAAGGGCACCACCAGCAGCGAATTCCGGCCCATCGCGTCGGCCGCCCAGATTTACCGGCCGGAACGTCCCGTCGAGTCTGCCGAAGCCCCGGCGCTGCACACCGTGACCGTCTGCGATCTGGCCGGGGCGGCTTGGATTGCAAGGCGGCCTCGGTAGTTGGGCCTCCGGGTCGCGTGTTCTACGTTTCGCCGGAAGCGGTTTACATCTGGGTGACCGACTGGATTTATCCAGGACAGGCCAGCCGCGCGCAATCGATGCTCTATCGCATGCCGCTCGACGGCTCGGCGCCGGCCGCCTTGCGGGTTTCCGGAAGCCCGGTTGACCAGTTCTCCTTCCTGGAAAGCGGCGATGGATATCTCAATGTGCTGGTGCGCTCCGACGCTGCTGGTGACGGCATGTGGCGCGCGGAAGCAGCGGCCGGCGAGATGGCACTGCTGCGGGTGCCGCTCGCGAGCTTCTCCGACGGCAGCGAAACCGCGCCACCATCCAGCTACCGCAAGCTTCGCGCTCCCAAAGGCTATGCTTTTCAGAACCGGTTCGTGGGCGACTATCTTCTGTACGGCGCAGGCAGCGGATGGGGAGATCCGCAGCAGGTGCGGCATTCAAGTCTCTATGCGGTGCGCTGGAGCGGCGGCGACTCGCATACGCTATCGCTCACCCATGCCGTCGATCGCATTGAACAGATGGGCGCGGACGCCATCGTAGTGGGAACTGACGGGCAGAATCTGCATTTCACCACAGTGCGCCTCGGCAGTTCGCCGGAGGTCGTGGATGACTACGTCCGTGAAGGAGCGTCGCAGGGCGAGCTGAGCAGCCATGGCTTTTTCTACAAGCCTGATGCAGAAGATTCGGGAATGCTTGGCCTGCCCATCACGGTCCCGGCGCGTCCGGGTTATCTCCACCTCTTCGAGAATTCGGCGGCCATACTCTTTCTCAGAAACGACGCCCTCCATCTTCAGGAAGTCGGTGAGCTTACCGCGCGGCAGGACACAGCGAAGGACGACGGCTGTCGCGCCTCGTGCGTGGACTGGTACGGAAACTCACGCCCGCTGTTTGTGCACGGCCGCATTCTCGCGCTGCTCGGTTACGAGCTGGTGGAAGGAACCATCGACAACGGACGCATTCGGCAGATTCGCCGGGTGAATTACGCGCCCCAGGACCTGACGGCCTGGCGGCGCTGAACTGCAGGCAGCACCCTTTACATATCGTTACATACATCCCGCAGCGAATCCGCTCGCCATTCCGTATCTTGAGGTCGGATGCCCCTGCGCCCGCTCTCTGCATGGCAGCATCGAATCAATACAGATGAATTCCTCCCCAACTTTTCCGGCCGTGTGCACCGAGAACGTCTGCCGCTATTACCCGATGGGCGGCAGCATCATCCGCGCCGTGGACGGGGTTTCACTCACCATTGAGCGCGGCGAATTCGTCGCCCTGCTCGGGCAATCGGGCTCGGGAAAATCCACGCTGCTGAACCTGCTGGCCGGTCTGGATCGCCCGACTGCGGGATTGGTGGTGGTGCAGGGCCGCGATCTGGCAAAGCTGTCGCCGGAGGAGCTGGCGCGCTATCGGCGTAACGATGTCGGCATGGTCTTCCAGGCATTCCATCTGATCCCGACGATGACCATCACCGAGAACGTCGAGCTGCCCATGCGTTTTGCTGAAGTCGAGCGGTCGGAGCGTGCGCCGCGTGTGCGCGAGTCACTGGAGCGTGTCGGGCTTGGCCATCGTCTGGAGCATCGTCCATCGGAACTCTCCGGCGGCGAGCAGCAGCGCGTCTCGCTGGCGCGCGCGCTGGCGAACCGGCCGTCGCTGCTGCTGGCCGACGAACCCACGGGCAATCTCGATAGCCGCACCGGCGAGGACATCCTCAACCTCATCCGCGACGTGAGTCTGTCGCTGGGCATGACTGTCGTGATGGTGACGCACGAGCGCGCTCTGGCCGAACGCTTCGCGCAGCGGCTCATCTTTCTTGCCGATGGCAAATTGCTTCCCGCCGTCGATCCGGGCCCGCAGGCAAGTCCCGGCTTTGGAGTTGCCGGGGCGGGGGAGACGCCGGCATGAAGGGCTACGATCTCTTCGACCTCGCCGCCCGCAACCTCCGGCAATCGAAGCTGCGCAATGGCCTGACGACCGTTGGCATCTCCGTCGGCGTGGCATCGCTGGTCGCCATGCTGTCCCTCGGCGTGGGACTTCAGCAGCTCGCCAGCCGCCGCCTGGCCGGTTCAGGAATGTTCGACACCGTCTTCGTCACCTCGAAGCAGGATTTCCGCGGCTTCGATCGCGACGAAGACCGCAAGGAGCAGCATCCCGAAAACGCCCCCGTGCTCGACGAGCCTGCGCGCGAAACGATGGCCAAACTGAAGTATGTCACCGAAGTCGAGCCGGAAATCCGCGTCATGGGTGAAATCCTTTACGGCGGCCAGACGCATTTTGGATTTGTCACCGGCCTGCCCATGTCGGCACGCGAGAACGAGGCCTTCGACAATCTGCAGGGCAAGTTCTTCTCCCGGCCGGATGCCGATGAGGTCATCCTGCTGAACGACTTCGCGAAGGAACTCGATCCGAAGAACCCGAAGGAGCTGATCGGCAAGGAGGTCACGCTGCGCTATGGCGAGCATCAGCCGCTGGCTGCCGACTCCGAAATCGCCGGCCGGCCGCAACTTTCGGGCGAGCGGAGCAGCGGCGAGCCGGCCGCACCTGACGCGTACGGATTTTCCGTGGTGCGCAGGACGCACCCGTTGAAAGTGGTCGGCATCGTCGAGGAAGAGCCGTACGGCGGAATGCGCACCGTCTCGCGCGGCCGCATCTTCCTGCCCGTCGATCTCACCGAGAACCTGAACATGGCGGAGTTCAGCGACATGCGGAGCCCGCTGCGCGGCCATGGCAGGACGTTCATGACCCTGACGGTGCGCGTCAAGGACCCGGCAAAGGTCGCGCAGGTGCAGGACGCGATCAAACAGATGGGCTTCCGCACCTTCTCCGTGCTCGACGCGACGAAGAGCCTGCGGCGATTCTTCACCGTGCTCGACCTGTTTCTGGGCATCTTCGGGTCGCTGGCGCTGGCCGTGGCGACGCTGGCCATCGTCAACACCCTGGTGATGGCGGTGCTGGAGCGCCGCCGCGAAATCGGCGTGATGAAGGCCATCGGAGCCAGCGATGGCGATGTGAAGCGGCTCTTCTTCGCCGAAGCCGGAGCCATGGGCTTCTTCGGCGGCGTGCTCGGAATCGTGCTGGGCTTCGGCATCGGCAAAGCGATCAACTTCGGAACCGGCATTTATCTCCGCAATCATCAACTGCCGGCGGAGGCTGTGTGGATTCTGCCGACATGGCTGATCGGGGCCGCCATCGCTTTCTCCATCGCGGTCAGCCTGCTGGCCGGTCTCTATCCCGCGAGCCGAGCTGCCCGACTCGATCCCGTGCAGACGCTGAAATATGAATAGCGTTTTGCTGCCGCAGCTGTCGCTGGTCACGGATTTTCGCAGCCCGGCTCTCCCGCCGCATTCGCGGGCGAGGCCGTGCAGTCACAGTTCGAAGGCTGTACGATAGGAGGTTTGGTCGAGACCCGTTGCTCCAATGCTTCCGATGCTCGCCCGTATTCGCTTCAACATTGCTGCTCCCTTCATGCGAGGTCATTCCATGCAACGTTTCACGCTCAGCCTTGCTGTCCTGCTGCTCGCCGGGATCGCCGTCCAGGCGCAAACCAACGCCGCGTCGGCCTCCTCCGCCGATCAGCTCAAGCCCATGGTCAGCTTCGATGTCAACGCCATGGACAAGTCAGTCGATCCCTGCAACGACTTCTACCAGTACGCCTGCGGCAACTGGATCAGGAACAATCCCATTCCTGCCGATCAGCCGTCCTGGGGCCGCTTTCACGAGTTGCACGAGCACAACCAGGCAGTGCTGCGCGAGATTCTGGAGAAGCGCTCGGCCGACGATCCCGGGCGCAGCCCGAACGATCAGAAGATCGGCGACTACTACTCCTCCTGCATGGATGAAGCTGCGATCAACGCGAAGGGAACGGCTCCGCTGAAGCCGGTGCTGGATCGCATCGACGCCCTGAGCGACAGGAACCAGCTGCCGGCGCTGATCGGCTACCTGCACGACAGCGGCGTGCGCGCGATGTTCCGCTTCTCCTCCGAGCCCGACGCTAGGGACTCGACGATGGAGATTGCCGACACCGACCAGGGCGGACTCGGCCTGCCGGATCGCGACTATTACCTCAAGAGCGACGAAAAGTCGGTCGAGCTGCGCAAGGCCTACGTCGCCCATATCGCGAAGATGTTCGAGCTGCTGGGCGAGCCGTCTGAAAAGGCTTCGGCCGACGCGAACACGGTGATGACCATCGAAACCGAACTGGCGAAGGCCTCCATGGATCGCGTGGAGCGTCGCGATCCCAACAAGATCTATCACAAGATGACCACGGCGGAACTTCAGCAGCTCAGCCCGGCCTTCACCTGGAAGGAGTACTTCGCCGCCATCAAGGGGCCCAGCTTCAGCAGCCTTAACGTCTCCGTCCCCGATTTCGTCAAAGGGATGAATCAGGCGATCGCCAGCGCGAGCCTGGATGATGTGAAGACGTATCTGCGCTGGCAGGCTGTGCACAGCGCCGCCCAGTTGCTGTCGGCCGCATTCGTGGACGAGAACTTCAACTTCTTCGGCAGGACGCTGACGGGAGCCAAGGAGCTGCGGCCGCGCTGGAAGCGCTGCGTCGACTTCGCCGATGGCGATCTGGGCGAGGCGCTGGGCAAGGCTTATGTTGCCGGGGAGTTTCCGCCGGACAGCAAAGCGGCCACGCTGAAGATGGTGCACGAGCTCGAAGCCGCGCTGAAGACTGACATCGGCGGACTGTCATGGATGACGCCGGAGACAAAGCAGCAGGCACTCGACAAGCTGGCGCACATCGCCAACAAGATCGGCTATCCCGACAAATGGCGCGACTACAGCACGCTGACCGTCGTCCGCGGCGACGCCCTGGGCAACTCCCTGCGCGCCGCCGAGTTCGAGTTCAAACGCCAGTTGAGCAAAATCGGCAAGCCGGTGGACCGCAGCGAATGGGGCATGACGCCGCCCACCGTCAACGCCTACTACCGCTCCCTGGAAAACAACATCAACTTCCCGGCGGGAATCCTGCAGCCGCCGTTCTACGATCCGAAGATCGACAATGCGGTGAACTTCGGCGCCATCGGCGCGGTCATCGGGCATGAGCTCACTCATGGCTTCGACGACGCGGGCAGCCAGTTCGACGCCAACGGCAACCTGCGCAACTGGTGGACGGCGAAGGACCGCGAGCAGTTCGACAGCCTGGAGGCGTGTTTCGTCAACGAGTACGACAGCTTCGTGGCGGTTGACGACGTGCATGTGCGCGGCAAACTCACCCTGGGCGAGAACACCGCGGACAACGGCGGGCTGCGGATCGCGCACATGGCGCTGCTGGATGTGCTGGCCGCCACTCCGGAAAAGCCGGCTGACGGCTTCACCCCCGACCAGCGCTTCTTCGTGGGCTGGGCGCAGATCTGGTGCCAGAACGAGCGTCCCGAATATGCCCGCATGATGGCCCAGGTGAACCCGCACTCGCCCGGCAAGTATCGCGTCAACGGCGTGGTCGGCAACATGCCGGAGTTCCAGAAGGCCTTCGGCTGCAAAGCCGATGCACCGATGATTCGCAAGCCGGCATGTCGCACATGGTGATGCGGGGGAGTTGATGGTGGTGAGCGGATAGCGGATGCCACTCCGCTCACCCAGCATCTCGCTCGCCACTAGTCACTCATCACTCTCCGCTAACCGCTGGTTTATAGTGTTCTGTGGCCCAGTGAAATCCCTCCGTTGTCATTCCAGACGAACTCTGCTGGCATTCGCCCTGCTGTTGCTGGCGCTGGTCCCCGCCTGCAAACGCCATGGTATTGCTCATCATGAATACATGTATGTCTCGGCGGCAGAAACCAGCCTGCGCGACCGCGTCGCCACCATGTACAACAAGGTTGGGAGCGTACATAACGGCGAACGCGTCGAAATTCTGGAGAAGCAGCGGCGGTTCGTGCGTGTGCGTACCGACGCTGGCCAGGAAGGATGGATCGAGGAGCGCAGCCTGGTCCCGCAGGACGTCTATGACAGCTTCCAGAAGCTGGCGCAGGACAATGCCAACACTCCGGTACAGGCACACGGCACCACGCGGGCCGAGCTCAACATCCACCTGACGCCCGCGCGCGAAGCCGAGCACCTCTATCAGCTCAAGGATGGCGAGAAGATCGACATCCTGCGGCGCGCCACCGCCGAGAAGAACCCGCCGAAAGCTCCGAAGCCCGCGCCGCCCCCGCCGCCTGCTCCGACGAAGCGCGGCAGCAGGCAGCAGAAACCCGGCGCCCCTGCACCACAGACGAAAGCGGAACTCGCAGCCAAACCAGCTTCGGCGAAAGCGCCGGGCGCGGCAAATCCGAAGCACGACGAGCAGCCGCCTCCCCCACCCATCATGGAGGACTGGTATCTGGTGCGCAGTCCTTCGGGACATGTGGGCTGGGTGTTGTTGCGCATGGTCGACCTCGACATCCCGGTCGATGTGGCGCAATACGCCGAGGGTCAGCGCATCATCGGCTACTTCGTTCTGAACACGGTGGAGGAGGAAGGAAAGCCGCAGCCGCAGTATCTTGTTCTGCTGAACGAGCCCAAGGACGGGCTCGCATGGGACTACAACCAGATTCGCATCTTTACCCGCAATCGCGCGCGCCACCGTTACGAGACCGCCTATCGCGAGCGCAACCTTCAAGGCTACCTGCCCGTGAGAGTCGGACACCAGGACTTTGGCAAGGAAGGCGATCTGCCCACCTTCACCATCCGCAAGACAAACGACGAAGGGCAAATCGTGGAAGTGACCTACAAGCTCAACGGCCCCATCGTGCGGCGCGTGCTCTCGCCTGAGGAAGAAGCGGCGGAGAAGGCGAAGCACGACGCCGCTGTCGCCCAGCGCATGAAGGAGCGGGCCGCCTGGCGGGCCCAGCATCCCGGCCAGGCGCCGGCCCACAAGCGCCGCAAACATCAATAGCCGCCGGAGCGAGAGTCTCGGTCAGGGCACGACGGCTGCCACTCTACGCCGTTTCCGAGTTGCGCTTTTCAGCAAATCCATCGCCTGTCGGCGGATCCACCGGTTGCTGTATGCGAACCTCCAGCGCCAACCGGCAATCAGCAGCTGACAACTGCTGCCCGAGCGGGCCCATCCAAGTGTCGGGAGGCAAAATGGCCGAGAAAGTCAAACAGCTGAACCTGCCGCGCGACTATAAGAAGTACCTGTACTTCATCGACGGCGAGGGCAACGTCTGCCAGAAGCCGAAGTCGGGCGAAGGCGAATCGAAGGTGCTGGTCAAAAACGCCGTCGGGCGCGACAACAGTTACCTGTACTTCATCGACAAGGAAGGGGACATATCCCGCTCTCCGCGCGGGTCGCGCGGAGCCGGCAGGAAAGCGGCCTGACGCGCTGCTCGCCCACCACCGGCCGTGCCATTTTCCAGCGCTGACTTTCACATCTTTCGCCATGCCTCGCGCCGGCTGCCTGCCGCTGGCATGGTGGCACGTCTGCGAAGCGAACTCGCCCGCCTGCCCGCCCGCCCCTGCGACGACGATCTCGTCCATCTGCTGCTTCTGGCCGGCGACCTGGAGTGCGCTTTGCACGACGCCGGAAGTCCGCCCGCCGCCCTCGAAGCCGCATCACGCTTGACCGACCTTCTGGCGCAAGCCGCTCTCGCCAGGGAATCGCATTGCCCGCTCGATCCTCGGCAGCCTGCGTTGACCGCATCGCAAACTCTCGGGCAGATCACACCGTCCGGCATGGTCAGCGTCAGCGTGCCCGAAGGATTTGCCTGGTACGCGCTGCATCCGCTCGACTTCGCCGACGTTGTCGGGAGGCTGGAACTGGCGGCGCCCGAGATCTTTGTGATTGGCATCCGCACCATTGGAACCACGCTGAGCGCGGTTGTAGCCGCAGAGCTGGTTCGGATGGGGATTCGGGCGCAGCGCGCAACCGTCCGCCCGACGGGCCACCCCTACTACCGGAGCTGCGAGTTCGATCCGCGGCAACGGCAGAGCATTGCCAGGGCCGTTTCGTCCCACTCCGCATTCCTGATCTGCGACGAAGGCCCGGGACGCAGCGGATCCTCCTTCCTGTCGGTAGCTGAAGCGCTGGAGCGCCAGGGCGTTCCCCGTGAGCGCATTTCCATCCTCTGCTCGCACGAAGTGGACATCAGCGCGCTGTGCGCTCCTGATGCTGCACGCAGGTGGATGCGCTACCGTTCTGTCGCCATCGGTATGACCCGGCGGCTGCCTCCGGATACGGGCGATTTCCTCGGCGGCGGCGACTGGCGCGGGAAACTGCTCGCGCCGGGCGACCCATGGCCCGCCCTCTGGCCCCTGGCCGAGCGTGTGCAGTATCTGTCACACGACCGGCAAAAGCTGCTGATGTTTGAAGGTCATGGGCCTTGGGGAGGGCCGGTGCGCAGCCGCAATCAGGCGCTCTCCGACGGCGGCTTTGGGCTCCCTTACCTGGGCCACCAGCTGGGTTTCGGAGTGTTTTCCCTCCCACCGGGACGGCTTGCCCGCCGCGATGATCTTTCGCCGGAGTTGCTCACCCGCATGGCCCAATATTGCGCCTGGCGTGCACGGCATTTTCCGGCTGACAACACCAGCAGCGATGGCCTGCCGGATGCGACACGCGCCAACTTCGAGCTCGAGTTTGGCTCCGCTCTCGATGATTTTGCGCTTGCCGTGGAACGGCCGGTCATCTGCGACGCGCGCATGGCGCCACATTACTGGTTCAACCCGCCAGGCGGCCGCTGGCTTAAACTGGACGCGGCCGTTCACGGCGACGATCATTTCTTCCCCGGTCCATGTGACATCGCCTGGGACCTGGCGGGAACCGTCGTCGAATGGGAGCTGTCCGGCTCCGCGCGCGAATTCCTGCTCTCCGCATACCGGCGCTTGAGCGGCGACGATGCGTCAGAACGGCTCGCGTCCTGGGAATTCGCCTACGCGCTCTTTCGGCTTGCGTGGTCAAAGATGGCAGCCGTTTCTCTCCCGGAAGGCGATGAGCGACAAAGGCTGCTGCACGATTACCTCCGCTATCGCCGTATTGCCGAAGCGCTGCAACCGGCCGCAGCCACCTTCTCTGCTGGAGCTCGCCTTTGAAGCGACGCAGCTTTAGCTGCACCGTCAAAATTTGTTTATTTACTGCCTGCTGTAAAAATCCGAGATTGCACCCACCACCCGCTGCTGCTCGTCCTCTCGCAGTTCAGGAAACATCGGCAGCGCCAGCACCTCCCTCGCCGCACGCTCCGATTCCGGCAGATCGCCCGCCCGGTATCCCAGATACGCGAAGCACTCCTGCAGATGCAGTGGCACAGGATAGTAAATCTCGGTCACGATGCCGCGCTCGGCGAGAAAAATGCGAAGCTCGTCGCGCCGCAGTGCGCGAATCACGAATTGATGATAGATGTGATGCGCGTCCGCAGAGGCTGACAACAGCACGATTGGCGCCTCTCGCGTGACTGTCGTCGCGCCCGCGTGTATCAATCCGGCACCGGCGAGCAGGCCATGATAGCGGCACGCCAGAGTCCTCCGCTGCTCGTTCCATTCATCGATGTGTTTCAGCTTCACCCGCAACACCGCGGCCTGCATCGCGTCCAGCCGGCTGTTCCAGCCGATTTCGCGGTGATAATAACGCCGCTCGCTGCCGTGGTTCCGCAGTCGTCTTACGTAGGCCGCAAGGTCTTCGTCATCCGTGGTTACGCATCCGGCGTCGCCGTACGCGCTCAGATTCTTTGTGGGATAGAAGCTGAACGCCGCGATCTTCCCCAGCGTGCCTGCCTTCCTGCCTCCCCAGGCCGAGCCGAAGGCCTGCGCCGCATCTTCCACAATCGGCAGTCCATGGCCGCTGGCCAACTGGCCGAAGCGGTTCATATCGGCGCACTGTCCGTACAGGTGTACGGGCAGGATCGCGCGGATGTTCTGACTGCGGCCCCGCTTCACCGCAGCCTCGGTCCGGTGCGGGTCCAGGTTCAGCGTCGCCGGATCGACGTCGGCCAGAATCGGAGTCGCGCCGCAGCGCACGATCGAACTGACAGTGGAAAAAAAACTGAACGGCGTGGTGACGACGCTGGTGTTCTGCTCGACGCCGCACGCGCGCAGCGCGAGCCATAGCGCGTCCGTCCCCGAGGCGCACCCAACGCAGCACGCAACGTCCAGATATTGCGCCGACTCGCGCTCGAACGCCTCCACCTCCGGGCCGCCAGTAAAATGCTGGCTCGCGAGCACCCGCTCCAGGGCGGCGGCTATCTCGTGCCTGATGCCCTCGTACTGCCGTTTAAGATCGAGCAGCGGTATGGCTTCGTGCCGCGCATCGGGCGGAGAAGGGGCGGGATTCCGGGCTGGATTCACCGGCATAGCGAAGCCCTGATTCTAGCAGCGCTGCCTCTGCCCACTGTCATCACCCGCCAAACAGGATGTAATGGCTGGAGGCGCCCATAAAGAACAGCATGGGAAAGGAAGTCCAGAAGTTCAGCCGCGCTGAAAGGAAGGTCAGACGCATTGCCCTGGCAGCTTCCGGGGGCATGGCCGTGCCCTTTGCCACGCTCTCCTCCGTCCAGCGGATAATTTTCTTCTGCATGCGCCAGACAACGCCCCATACGTTCAGGAGCATGAACCAGCCCAGTCCGCCACCGATGCCGATCGATAATGTCTGGTTACTCTCCCAGCCTTGCTGGTTGAGGGTTAGGAAGATGTAACCGGCGGCGACAATCACGATAGCCATAACGACGCCCAGCACCGCGCCCTTCCGCAACACCTCGGCGGGAGACATCAGCAGCCCCATCTCCACGACAAACGCCAGCGTCCAGATCAGAAAGAAGCTGCCCACTACCCGTCCCACCGACGGCGCCCCGCCCAGCGCAATGGCGTTGCGCGCGTCCGTGGCGACAATGTGGTTCCAGTACCCCACACCCGCCAGCACGGTCACCAGTGCACTCCAGCGGAACCACCACAGCGCTTTCGGCATCAGCCTGGGAATAACGACGGCACGCTGCTGCGTGTCGAGCTGCTGGAAAAAGGGAATGTTGACCAGGTTGAAGAAATAGAGCAGCCCCACCCAGGTAATCCCGGCCACCAGGTGGAGCCATCTAACAACAATCAGGAGCGCCTGCGTGCCTCCGGGAAAATCCAGGTGTGGAGGGGCCAGCGACAGCAGAGGCGTGTTCATTTTTCAGTCACCCGTCGTGACAGCAGGATTGGCCAGGCACAACTCGTCCCGTTTCGGGAATTGCCTGCATTCTATGTCACTCGATGTTGTGCGCGATGCAGTTGCAATCGCTGCAAGGGTCGTCATATCGTAATCTCGGTAGACCGTCTTTTCCAGCTGCCGCCCGCAAGCGACGGCAGCGGGAGAGAATCGTCTCTCCAGAACTTCGGTTCGTGCAGGGCCACGAACCGCGGGGCTGTGCTGTTTTTTGCAGATTGCCGGAGGGCGCCATGGAAAGCAAGCCAGCACAGAACATACAGGACTCGTTCCTGAACACCGCCCGGAAAGACAAATCCGTCATCACCATCTATCTCCTCAGTGGAGTGAAACTGACAGGCAGAATTCGCTCTTTCGACAAGTATTCCGTGGTCCTGGAGACCAACAACCAGGAGCAGCTGATTTTCAAACACGCCATTTCCACCGTTGTTATGGCACGTGTGCCGCATATGGAGCGGCACATCGAAGCGCGGGCGGCTGCGGAAACGCCTCCTCCCGTGCCGGTCGCAACCACCAATCCTGAGGCATAAGTATTTCCCGCGTTCCTGCAAGCAACTTCGGGACGAGTCGCCCCTCGTCGCAGGGCAACCAGCCGGAACGCGCCTTTCTGGTGGGGGTCGAGTTTGCCCTGCGCCCGCCCTCCCACCAGGACTCAGAACCGTCGTCTGCCATCTCCGGGGAGAGGTCTGCGCTCCAGCGTCAACCGCCCGTCGGCAAAGTTCCGCCTGCGGCGCGAGTGGCACGGGACGCGGCCTCCGCGGCCAACCTCCATGGGGGCTACCGTGAGCTGCGCGATTTTTCGGCAGGCGAGTCCCTGGACGAGTTGCGTGAACTGGCGACCAGCGCGGCCGCCATCGTCACGGGCAAGTTCCTGCAGCGCCGCGGAAAACCCCATCCCGCCACGCTCATCGGCAGAGGAAAAGTGGAAGAGCTGAAAGCCGCCGTCGCCTCCGCCGCGCCCGACCTGCTTATCTTTGACCACGAGCTGACGCCCTCGCAGCAGCGCAATCTGGAGCGCGAACTCGAGGTGCGCGTCATCGATCGCACCCAGCTCATCCTCGACATCTTCGCCCGCCACGCCCGCACGCGTGAGGGCCAGTTGCAGGTGGAACTCGCTCAGCTCCAGTATCTGCTGCCCCGTCTCGCCGGACGCGGCCTGCAGATGTCGCAGCTCGGAGGCGGCATCGGGACCCGCGGTCCCGGTGAAACCCAGCTGGAAACCGATCGCCGGAGGATCTACCGTCGCATTCGCCACGTGCAGCAGCAACTGGAGAGCGTTCGCCGCATCCGCGGCCAGCAGCGGCGGCGCCGGGAGTCGGTGCCCATCGCGACGGTCGCCCTTGTCGGCTACACCAACGCCGGGAAGTCCACGCTGTTCAACGCACTCACCCGCGCCGGTGTGCTGGAGAGCGACCGCATGTTCGCCACCCTCGATCCCACGCTGCGCCATGTTGTCCTGCCCTCGAAGCGCGAAGTGCTGTTGTCAGACACTGTGGGATTCATTCGCAACCTGCCGCACACCCTGGTCTCGGCCTTCCGCGCGACTCTGGAAGAAGTGCAGCGGGCCTCGCTGCTGTTGCAGATTGCCGATGTCACCAGCCCCACGCTGAACGAGCAGCAGGCGCAGGTGGAGGAGGTTTTGCGCGAGCTGGAGTCGCAGGACAAGCCCCGCATATTTGTCATGAACAAGGTCGACCTGCTTCCGGAAGACAAGCGGGAGGGCCTTCGTGACGGCGATGCCGTGACGTACGTTTCCGCCCTGCAGGGTACGGGCCTGAACACGCTGCTGGAGCTGGTCGATGCGCGTATCGCCGCAGACCCGGTACACCACGCCAGGCTGCAGGTGCCGCAGGCGGAAGGCAAGGCGCTGGCTTTGCTGGAGGCAAAGTCCCGTATTCTTGCGCGTGCCTACCGCGACGGCTACGTCGAGCTGGAGGTGCGCGCGCCGGAGTCGCTGCTGCGCCGGATGAAACCCTTCATCACCTCCCAGTAGAGCACCGCGACCATATTGAACGGGCGTGGCTTAGCTGCTCCGCATGGCCCCATTCACAGCCTGCGGTTGCACGGCTGGTGCTCCGCCCCGCGGAAAGCATCGACTGCTTTACAATTAGGTCTGCACTGGCAGATTGCAAAGTCTCCTCCGCCCGGCGGATGAGTTGCGTCGGGGTTGAGTAGCGCCGGCAGTGCGGCAGGGATTTCCTCAGGCCAAAAACGGCATCCAACCTGACCAGGCATGCCGCTTCGTCTCTTGATCCCTCGGTCGCGTGGCGGCTTCTCTGCGTATGCATTAACGTGGCAATCAGGCTCAAAGTCTCTGAACGTCGACCGGTGGCGCGTGCTCCGGGGAGCAGCTCGCGCGGCGTCCGCAGACCGGTGCGGAGAGCTCGCTTCAGCCTCCGCGACCCCCTGGTCCAACTGCTGTTAGCCGGCTTCATCATTGCAGGCGGCCTGATGGTCGGTGCCTTCGCGTACATCTACATCAAATACGAGAAAGTAGTGGACCGCCGGATGGCCGGCGGCGTTTTCAGCAATGCCGCCCGGATATACTCGCGCCCGCAGGTCGTCTCGGTGGGAGAGAAGCTCGATGCCGGCGAAATAATCGCCGAGTTGCGCCACGCCGGTTACAGCGAAGCTGGCAAAGACGGCGAATCTCCTGTTGGGCATTACTCGATTTCGCACAATGTTCTGCAGATCTTTCCCGGCCCACAGTCCTTTCACGGACCGGAAGGGGCGGTGCTCCGCTTTTCAGCCGGAAAGGTCGCCTCCATCTCCGCCCCCGGCAACAATGGCCAGGAGCTGGAAGCCTACGAGCTGGAGCCGCAACTGGTCACCGCCCTGTTTGAGGGCCAGGATCGTGCCAAGCGCGAGCTCATCAGGTTCCAGGACATTCCGCCGGTGCTGGTCAACGCCGTGCTGGCCATCGAGGACCGCCGCTTCTTCCAGCACAGCGGCGTCAACTTCTTTCGACTGGCGGAGGCAGCCATAGTCGATGTCCGCGAGGGCCGCCACGGCCAGGGCGGCTCAACCATCACCATGCAGCTCTCTCGCGGGTTCTTCCTCACCCCGGAGAAGACAGTCAAGCGCAAGCTGACCGAGATGCTGATCGCCGTCGAGCTGGAGCAGAAGTTCTCCAAGCAGCGCATCTTCGAGATGTACGCCAATCAGGTGTACCTCGGGCAGCGCGGCTCGTTCACCATCAACGGCTTAGGCGAGGCCTCGCATGCCTACTTCAACAAGGACATCCGGAACCTCACCCTGCCGGAGGCCGCTCTGCTGGCGGGTATGATCCAGCGGCCGAATTATCTTTCGCCCTACAAGTATCCCCGGCGCGCGCTGGAGCGCCGCAACCTGGTGCTCGACTCCATGGTCGACACCGGCGCCATCACCCGTGACGAAGCCGAGCGCGCCAAAGCCAGCCCGCTAAAGCTGGCCACGCCTAATGTCGAGGCCAGCGATGCTCCCTACTTTGTCGATCTGGTGAAGGACCAGCTTTCCGGGCAGTTCAGCGAAGAAGAGCTGAACAATCACGCGCTGCGCGTCTATACCACCATCGATCCCGATCTGCAGCGCGCCGCCGCCGAGGCCGTCGACATCGGCATGAAGCTGGTGGACGAGCAGGTGGAGAAGCGCCGTTCGCGCAAGGTCAAGGTAGGCACGGGTAAGGAAGCCAGGACCGTGGTCATCAACGAGCCCGGCCCGATGCCGCAGGTGGCCCTGGTGGCGCTCGACCCGCACACCGGCGAGGTGCTGGCTCTGGTTGGGGGCAGGAACTACGGCCTCAGCCAGCTCGACCACGCCGTCGCCAAACGTCCCACCGGCTCCATCTTCAAGCCCTTCGTGTACGCTGCCGCCATCAACACCGCCGTCACCGGTCAGGCGCTCGCCGGCGACCCGTCGGGCGATCAGCCGAGCGGCGTCGTGCCCAACGGCGATGGCGTCTTCACGCCGGCCAGTCTCATCGATGATTCGCAGGTCAGCATCGTCAACGGTGACCAGGTTTACGAGCCCCGCAATTATCACGAGACCTTCCATGGCGAGGTGACCGCCCGCTATGCGCTGGCCCTTTCGCTGAACAACGCGACCGTGCGGCTGGGCCAGGAGGTCGGCTTCGACAAGGTGGCCGCTCTGGCCAGGGCCGCCGGCATCAGCAGCGTTCGTGCCACACCGGCAGTCGCGCTGGGCGCTTACGACGCTACGCCCATCGACATGGCCGCTGCCTATACGGTATTTGCCAACGATGGCACGCGTGTGTCGCCGCTCATGGTCAAGTCGGTCAGGGACGCGCATGGCAACATCCTCGACAACTACCACACCGACAGCAAAGCCGTGCTGGACCCGCGCGTCGCCTACGTGCTGACCAGCATGATGGAGGCGGTGATCAACAACGGTACCGGGTATCCGGCACGCGCCCGGGGCTTCGAAGCTCCCGCCGCGGGCAAGACCGGCACCTCGCATGACGCGTGGTTTGCCGGTTACACCACCAACCTGCTGTGCGTGGTGTGGGTCGGCAATGATGACTACACCGACATAAAGCTGATGGGCGGCACGACGGCAGCGCCGATCTGGGCTGAGTTCATGAAGCGCGCCGTCAAGCTGCCGCAGTACTCCGATACCCGGGACTTCACGCCGCCGCAGGGTGTGGTCACCGTCACCCTCGACAAAGTGACCAACCGCATCGCCACGCCGTCATGCCCCGACGACTATAGCGTCGCCTTTATCGCCGGCACCGAACCGAAGGAGACCTGCGAGCAGGCCTATGGCGACCACCGGAACTTCTTCAGCAAAATCCTGGGCCTGGGACCGCCGCCGGTGGCCGCTCCCCCTCCCACCACCAACGGACCGGTCCAGCCAGGCCTGGGCGGCCCGTCGGGCCAGGTGTCGGCCAATGGCGCCACTGGTCCGGGCCAGGAGACGCAGCAAAAAAAGAAGAAGCGCGGTTTCTTCAGCCGCCTCTTCGGCAAGGGCGATAGCGCGGATGAACAGCAAAACAGTGGGACGGGCGCTGCCGATAATGGGAACAATCCAGGCCCCAAATAGGTCTATTATTGAGGAACACGGGGCTCTTTACCGGTTACTCGCCAGACTGGCTTGTAACCACGACGCGGGAGCCGTGGGGTGGCTATGGCTCGCTTCCGGGCTCGGCAGATTTTTCTCCTCCTCAGCACTCCGGTAATCCTTTTGTCTGTTCTTCCGGCGTCCGCCCGGCCGCAGGAAGTCCAGATCTCCGAGCCGCCGCCAGTTCTCGACAGCAGCGCCTCTGCTGCCGAGCTGGAAAACCAGGGTGATCAGCTGCGCGCCCAGAAGCGCTACCTCGACTCCATTGACTTTTACAAGGTTGCCCTGAATAAGCAGCCGTCAGCGCTGCTGTGGAACAAGGAAGGCATGTCCTACCTGCTGCTGCAACGGCCCGAGCAGGCCGCCAGGTGTTTCGATCACGCCATAAAGTCCGACCGCCATGCTCCCGAGGGCTACAACAACCGCGGATATATTGAGCAGATGAAGCGGAAGTACGACAAGGCAATCCACTATTACCGCAAGGCCATACAGCTGCGGCCCGACGACGCTGTTTTCCATTACAACATGGCGTCGTCATACTTCGGCAAGCATGAGTACGCGCAGGCCGCGCAGGAGTACAAGGCCGCGTTCGCGCTCGATCCTGACATCTTCATCCGCGTCTCGCGCACCGGCATCATGGCGCAGGCGACTTCGCCGGAGGATCGCGCCGCCTTCTCCTTCATGGTGGCCAAAATGTATGCCGAGGCGGGAGACGTGGATCACTCCCTCGAGTATCTGCGCAAGGCCATGGAGAACGGCTACAAGCACATCAACGAGGTGTACACCGACCGCGAGTTCGCCACCCTCCGCACCAACAAGCGCTTCGAAGCCCTGATGGCGCAACGTCCGCAGCCAATACCTTAATTGGGGCGGATAAGGATCGGGCGGTCACGCCTGCGTGATCGCCTCGCGCACCATCCCGGACAACTCCTCCGGATCCTCCACCGGCGGTCGGCAGGCGAAATTGCTGCACACAATCGCTACCGACCGGTTCGACTTCACCGCGGGCAGATTGGGGACCGTCTCCGCCAGCACCGGCGGCAGGTTCTGCGCAACCGCTTCGCTGTCGGTCAGGTGCACAACCGACTTGTTGACTGCGAACGGCGCGATAGCTGACTTCAACAGTGCGCCGGCTTTTTCGTCTTCACCAACCACCACGATCTGGGTGTGGGGACGCGAAAGCCACGTTGCCGCAATGCCCCAGGTCCCGGCGTAAATTCCGAACTGCTCCGCGGCGCCGGCAAATAGCCTCAGGGTTTGCTCCGCCCTGTCGCGCCAGGTTGCCGCATTGGTGTAGGCATGGAGTCGCAGCAGCGCAATTGCCGCGCTCGGATTACCCGCCGGTGTAGGCGCATCCTGGAACGGCTTGCGGCGGGCTGAGAGCGCTCCCAATTGCAGTTTTTCTTCCAGTGACGCCTCGGTATCGAAGAATCCACCCGAGGCGCGGTCCGCGAAACGCCGCCACATCTCATCGGCAATCCGCCGCGCAAAATTGAAGTAGCTGATCGCCCCCGTAACCTCGTAGGCGTCGATGCAGGCCAGGGCCGTAAACGCGTAATCGTCCAGCAGCCCGCAAACGAACCGTTTGTCCGCCTTCGGCTCCGGTGTCCCCAACAAGTCCGGCCTTTGGACTTGTTGGGGTGGTTGATCGGCGTAGGCAATCACGTGGGCCATGCCGCGCTGCTCGTCCCACGCCTCGGCCAGTATGCGGTCCAGCGAGCGCAGCGCGAACTTCCGCGCATCGTCCAGTCCCAGGACCTGTGCCGCCTGCAGGTAAGCCGAGACGCACATCGCGTTCCAGTTCACATAGATCGTGCGGTCAACGAATGGCGTGGGGCGCTTCAGGCGCGCGGCGTATAGCCTGGTTTTCGCCGACGCCAGCAGATCAAGCACCCGCGCCACGTCAATCCCCATGCGCGATGCCAGCTCTTGCGGCAGCGCGCGTACCCACAGGACGTTCTTCGCCGGATTGTGGTGCATCTCTCCGGTCTCTTCAATGTCGTAGTGCAGCGCGGCAGCCTCGAACTCCTGCTCGCTGAGCGCGGCCCTGGCTTCGGCGCGCGTCCAGGTAAAGTAGTCACCGTCATCGTCGAGGCTGATATCGGCGTCCTGCGAGGCATAGAATCCGCCGCGTGCGCGATCGCTCAGCCACTCGTCCATCCAGCGCATGATGTCGCGTGCCACGTGGGCATAGAACTCGTATCCGAAGACCTGATACCCGTGCACATAGTTCTTCAGCAGCTCCGAGTTGTCGTATGACATCTTCTCGAAGTGCGGCACCGTCCAGCGTTCGTCCACCGAATAGCGATGAAATCCGCCCGCGAGCTGGTCATACACGCCGCCCTGGGCCATCTTCGTCAGCGTCGTCGTAACCGCCGTCGCCACCCGCTCCTCGCGGGTGCGAACGTACCAGTCCATCAGCAGATCGAGCGCGGCGGGATGAGGAAACTTCGGCGCCCCGCCGAAGCCGCCGTTTTTCTCGTCGAACAGCGACAGCGCCGATTGCACCATCACGCCCACCAGGCGCGGCGAAAACTCGCCGTGAGCTGCAGTGAAGTTCTCCGCGCCCCCCAGCACATTCATCGCCTCATCGGCGGACTTCAGCACCTCATCGCGGCGCTCGCGATACGCATCGGCAATGGCCAGCAGGATTTTCCGGAAGCTCGGACGTCCGAACTGGTCTGCCGGAGGAAAGTATGTCCCGCCGTAGAATGGACGTCCGTCCGCCGTGAGAAACACCGTGAGCGGCCAGCCTCCGCCGCCGGAAATGGCCGAGACGGCGAGCTGATACCTGCTGTCAACGTCGGGACGCTCATCGCGATCGACTTTCACGGCTATGAATTCACGGTTGATGATGGCTGCTATCTCGCCGCTCTCGTACGATTCGCGGTCCATCACGTGACACCAGTGGCACCACACCGCGCCGATGTCCAGCAGGATGGGCCTGTTTTCCCGCTGCGCCGCGGCGAAAGCCTCCTCGCCCCACTCATGCCACTGGATGGGCTGATGCATGGCCGAGCGCAGATAGGCCGACGACGCGCGCGCCAGCGAGTTGGTGGTTTCCGTCATGCGGCTTCAGTCTAGCAGGGAAGCGCACGGCTGCGAGACCACGATCCTGGTGTCCTGAGCCGGAAATTCGCACGCGCAGTCCGAATCCCGAAGCTGTTCTATAGTGTCCCGATGGGTAAGGGAGCGCCGCTGCGCTGGCTGGAAAACCGCATCCTCGCGAGGCATCTGCGCGGACGGGGCATTGAAATCGGGGCGCTGTGGCGGAAGTTTCCGGTCCCGCGCCGCGTCCGGGTGTACTACCTCGACCGGCTCGCCGGCGAAGAGCTGCATCAGCATTACGCCGAGCTAAGCCAGCCCGTCCTCCATCCCGACCTTGTGGCGGACGCGATGCAATTGCCGTTTTCTGCCGGCACTCTGGATTTCGTCCTCGCCAGCCATGTTCTGGAGCATCTGCCCTTTCCCCTGGCCGCGCTGCGTCACTGGTATGAGGCGCTTCGTCCAGGGGGAGTTCTGCTGCTGAAGGTCCCCGACAAGCGCTACACCTTCGACAGAAAGCGCCAGCGCACGAGCTTGCAGCACCTGATTGCCGAAGACGCCAACGCCGCCGCCTTCGACCGCCAGGCGCACTTTGAAGATTGGGTCGAAAACGTGGTGGGCCGCTCTCGTGCCGCTCCGGACTTCGACGGCGAGGTTGCCCGTCTGCTGCAATGCGATTACAGCATTCACTACCACGCCTGGATCGATCAGGACCTCCGCCAGCTCCTCGGGTACACCGGCAGTACGATGGGGCTTCGCTGGCGTACGGTCGTATTCTGGAACGCACACGTCTATCGCAAGGAATGCATCGCGCTGCTGCAGCGGATGTGATGCTCGCGCAAAGGGGGAGCCGGTTTCGTGATGAAACAAAACGTGAAAAGTCAGGAAGCTCTGGCGAAAATCCTGAGCGGGTTGCGCAAATTTCAGACCAACGTCTATCCCGCGCAACGCGGGCACTTTCAGGAGTTAAGCCATGGGCAACATCCCATTGCCATGCTTTTCACCTGTGCTGACTCGCGCATCGTGCCGGCCATGCTGCTGCAGAGCGGCCCGGGAGAAGTCTTCATCGAGCGTACGCCGGGAAATATCGTTCCCCGCTACAGCGATCCCATCGTCGGCACGACCGCCAGCGTGGAATACGCCTTGCTGGCGCTCCGTGTGCCGCTCATCATCGTTTGCGGGCATACGGATTGCGGCGTCATCAAGGCCCTGCTCGAACCGGAGCACGCCTCCGGCCTGCCCGCCCTGCAGGCCTGGATGCGACATGCGCTGCCCGCGCGCGAACGCCTGCTGCGCGACGATGCCGGTGTTTCGCGCGAGCAGAAGCTGCTCCGGCTGACCGGGTACAATGTCCTCACCCAGATGGACAATCTGAAAACCCTTCCCGCGGTGGAGGCCGGCCTGGCGGGCGGCAGTCTCGAACTGCACGGCTGGATCTACGACATTGGCGAAGGCGCCATCCTCTCCGCCGATCCCGCGACCGGAGCTTTTGAACCCCTCTCTCTGCGCTAGCTCCCGCCGCGTGATGCGCAGCAGGCTCCCCGCCCTGGTATGGCGTCCCACGAGTTCGCTGACCAGGTGGCTGGTCCGCTTTGAAGGGGCGCGGCTTCAGGCGCGCCGCAAGGCGGCTTGGAAATTGGGGGCTTTAGCCCCCGAGGGCGAAGATAGTACGGGAATTTCTGGGACGCGACATTACGGCACCACAGCCACAAGGTTTGGGGCCGTGAGATTGCCGTTGGTATCGGTCAGATTAACCGGGATCTGCGCAGCGTCGCTCAGCGCGGCGGTGTCAATCTCGTGCACCGTATTATCGCTGGTGCCGACGTAAACCCGGCTCCCGTCCAGCGTGATTCCGCCGTTGAACGCCATCGCCATTCCGGCCAGCGGGACAGTGGCGGGCGCCAGCGTCGGCACACTGAAGCTCAGCAGTTCGGGAAGATTGCTGACGATCCACACGCGAGTGGCGTCGCTGCTGACCAGCATCTGCTGGGCGGTAAAACTGCCTGCGCCCAGATCGTAGCTGTTGAGGGTGCTCTGCGTCGCCACCGGGCAGCCGGCGCTCAGGGGTGGCGGAGTTGAAATTACGTCGATATTCGGAGAGTCGGCAGCCACGGCGCCCGTGCCATTCGGCAGGGCCCGGATGAGTGTCGGAGCATTCGCCGCCAGTACCTGGTCCTCAGCCTGATTGCACGTGGAGCGTACATCAACCTCATGGCTGCTGGCGCTGCTGACGTAGTACAGCCCGCCCTCGGCAATGATGTCCACCGCATTCCCCGTGTATGGCAAGGTCAGGATCGCGCTCAGATTGGTGGCAAATCCATATCCCAGGCTCGTGCCGCTCAGCCACTCGTTAAACCGGCTGTCGGGCGTGTACGCCGAAGAGTTGGTCGTAACCGCCGGCACGGTGCTGAGGATCGCGCCCGTGGCAAGGTTGACGTAATAGATATTGCTGCCCACCGTGTCGGAGATGAGCATGAAATTCCCGTCCGCCGAAATTGCCACGATGGTTCCGTTCACGGGGGCCGTGCTGATGTTGCCCGAGCTGACCGTCACCGCCATCAGTCCGGAGCTGGAGCCCAGATATACCGTCGCGCCGGACGGAGAGGCGACGATGGAATTGGGCGGGTTGGGCAGTGTGATGGCCGTCCCTGCCGTGTTGCTCGAGGTGTTGATGGGCACCAGCGATTTGGAGTTGGTGCTGGCGGCGTAGACGGTAGTCGCGGCCGGATGTGTCACATTGATCGTGACCACGTTCTGGCTGTATTGCGTGGGAACGAACAGGTTGCAGGCGGGGAAGCCGCAGGAGGCGGTGATGTAGGCGGTCCCCCCATTGGCAGCCGTCACTGTGCCCGGATTGCTGACGGATCCCGTGGCCGCCACGGTCGCCGCAGCGGTCGACGATGAGCCCCACATGAGAGTCGGGGTGATGTATTGACCGTTGGTGTCGTACACATCGGCAGTCAGAGGCTGGGTTCCCTGTGGATTCAGCGTGAAGGAGATATTCGAGCTGTTGGCGTCGCGCACCTTGATGCTGGCCACCGGACAGGTAAGGTAGGCCGTACCGACGCTGTTCACGCCCGAGACGCTGGCGAAGACCGTGGTCGCGCCAGGCGTTGCCGCCGTCAGCACTCCGTTCGTCAGGGCAGTGATGACGTTGGCCGTGCCGCTGCAGGTCGCCGTGCCGTTGCTCAGGGCTGCCGTAGTTGGCGGGACAGTCGCCCCGGATCCGGGCGACGTGATGGTCAGATGGGTTCCGCTGGCAATCGTATTCGAACCCGTCAGCGCCACCGTCGCCATTGCTCCGTTGACGCCATTGAAGCTGGACAGGTTGCAGGTCTGTCCGGTGGAACCCCTGATGGTCCCGCCCGAAGTGTACGTGGGACTGTTCGTGCTCGCCGAGAAGGTCGACTCTATTCCGGCCGAATTTGCGACGATCGAGGAATTGTTGGAGCCGAAGGTGAAGGGACCGACGGTTGATGTGATGTCGCACGGCGCCGCCGGCGAGCAGCCTGGTGCGGTGGTGCTGAAGGCTTTGCCGGAGATGTTCACCGGTTGTCCCATGGTGGTACAGCTGCTGCCCAGCACCGCCTGTACCTGGTCCACCTCTTCGTGAACGTAAACCGTAACGGTCGCGGTGACGCCACTGGCCGTTGCCGTGGCCGTGATGGTCACCTGACCCACCCCGCCCGGCCCGAGAGTGGCATTGCAGTTGATGAAGGTGGAGTCCCACTTTCCGCCGCACACCAGGCCGCCGGTGGAGACGGTCGCGATGCTGTTGTTGCTGCTGGA
>DATJAI010000062.1:0-11845 GCA_035516415.1 Binatia bacterium
TCCTTCGACGTCCGCGGCTGTCTGGACGGCACTGCGGGTCTCTAGGTTGACGACCCCGCCCAAAGCGTCGTTTCCGTAAAGCGCCGAAACGCCTCCGGGAACAAGCTGCACTTCATCCAGCGATGACTGCGGCACCCGCGCCCAGTAGATCCAGCCTCCAAAGGGATCGTTGATGGGAATGCCATCGGCCAGCACCAGTGCGCGGCTGGCCCCGCTTGCCCCCAAACCGCGCAGCGATACGCCCTGCGATGTGGGATTGGCAGTCTGGCTGCCGGAGCGCCGCAGCAGCTGGAATCCGGGCACCAGCCGCAGCTTGTCATCGGTGGTCAGCGGGCCCCACTGCTCCAGTTGCGCATCGCTGACCACCACAGCGTCGGGTTGCGACTCGACATTGTCGACGCCGGTGGGAAGAATGGAAGTACGCGTGGCGGTGACATCGAGGCTCTGCTGCAGCGCCGCCGGACTCAGCGTGATACTGAGCGGAGCCTCGCCCGCGCGCCAGTCAACCGTGGCGGTGGCGAAGCCCTGTGCCCTTACCTCAACCGTTCCTGCGCTGCCCGCTACCCCACTGAAGACGAAGGTACCATCCGGTTGCGTGACACGTCCAAAGTCTTGCCCATCGATATGCAGTACGACCCGCGCCCGCGCAATCACCGCCCCGCTGGGGTCCTGCACAGTGCCGCGGACCTCCTGCGAAGCGTCAGCCCGCAACGGCGCCGGCAACAGTTCCGGCAAGGCCACGGCCATCGCCAGGTACAGCACGGCATGAACGCAACGCTTCCTCGCTGTGGGCATGAAGGAGGATTGTACCTGACGCTATGGCGCGAAGTTGTCAGGTGCACCCGGTTCGAGACAAAGGCGCGGCACGATGGAGACGTGCGGTCTCCGCCTGCCCGTTTACCTCCGCTGCAGCGCAACAGTTGCAGAATTGTGGCCGCCTGGCGGATGATGACAAGCCGCGCAAAATGCGCTCTAATACCTGGACCGCTAACCGGAGGCGTTCGTGAAAATCGTATTGTTGGCCGTTCTTATGTGCCTTTTTGCTGTGGGCTCGTTCGCCGTCGAACCCGCGGATGTCACCTACCGCAGCGGCGCCGAAACCGTGCACGCGTTGCTCTACAGGCCCGGCGGGCAGGGCCCATTTGCGGCGCTGGTGGTCATTCACGAATGGTGGGGGCTGAACGACTGGGTTAAGCAGCAGGCCGCAAAGTACGCCGACCAAAGCTACGTGACGCTGGCCATCGATCTGTACCGCGGCCAGGTGGCCACCACCCCGGATGAAGCGCACCAGATCATGCGCGGCGTTCCCGAGGACCGCGCCCAGCGCGATCTGCTGGCCGCGACCGCCTACCTGCGCTCCCTGGATTTCGTAAACCCGAAGCGGGTGGGCGCAATCGGATGGTGCATGGGCGGCGGCTATGCGCTCGATCTGGCCGTTTCCGATCCCAGGCTGAAGGTCGCCGTCATCAACTACGGTCATCTGGCGAGCGACAGGACCACGCTGAAGAAGATCCAGGCGTCGATTCTCGGCATCTTCGGCGGGCAGGACCGCGGCATTCCCGTAGCCGACATTCGCAAATTTGAAACCCAGCTGCAGGCGATGGGCAAGAAGGTGGAAATCCACATCTACCCGGACGCCGGGCATGCCTTTGAGAACCCTAACAACCAGCAGGGCTACCGGCCCGAAGACGCAGCCAACGCTGCCAAAATTACCGAGGAATTCCTGAAGAAGAACCTGCGGTGAGATGCGGCTGCAGAGCCTTGCCGGAGCTGTGAATGGAAGGGCCAGTCCCGCGCTTAGGCCGCCCGGCGCCGCTGCCGCAGGGCGCGGATGCGGTCCAGCATGCCCACGATCGCCTGCGCCTGGTTGCGGATGATGCCCAGAATATCCTCGGGCAATTGATTGTCGCGGATGTACATGTCGTACTGGCTACGGGCGTAGTCGTCGCCGCTTTCCATCGACGACAGGATAGCGTCGTCCCCACCGCCGAGATTGGCTCTCAGGCTGGCCCATCCGCGCTGGATCGCGCCCAAGGCGCTGCCCGAGCGGTCGACGTCAGCCTTCCCCAAGCGCAGCGTCTCATTTTCCAGATCGCCGGCGAAGCGGGCGCGGTTCAGGCTGATTTCGCCAAACAGCTTCTTAAGCCCGGGATCACTCGCGTGCTCGCCCGCCTCGCGGTACCCCGCCTGCCCGTCGCGACAGATTTCGATCAGCTTCTCCAGCGCCGCTACGATATGTTTCTGGTCACCCATGGCTGGTCCCTTCCCGGGATATCGCCAAAATCGCTTGGATGTGCGGAGGTGGCTGGAGTTTGTATGGTGGCCGGATTGACGCAACCCAGCCTGCTGCACTAGCATCTGATAGGCGAACAAATAGCGAACATTGCTGCTCAGCCTCATGCACCCCTGGCTGCTCCAGATCGAAGAAGACACGCCCCAGCCGCTGGTGGGAATCGCCAGGCTCGCCGCCAGTGGCGAGTCCATACGACAGGGCCATCTGGTCGAGTACTTCACGCTGCCCTCACGCGCCCTGCTGAATCGCTGCACCTCCGCGCGCGTGCCGTTCACCTGGACCATCAATCCATACCGTGGCTGCGAGTTCGCCTGCAAATACTGCTATGCCCGCTATACCCATGAATTCATGGAGATGCGCGACGGCCTGGACTTCGAGCGCAGGATCTACGTTAAACAGCAGGCAGCCTGGCTGTTGCGCCAGGAGCTGAGACAGGTCAAACGCGGCGAGGAGATCGCCATCGGAACCGCCACCGACCCCTATCAGCCAGCAGAGAAGCGCTTCGAGGTCACACGCGGCATTCTGGAGGAACTGGGGCAGCACCAGGGCCTGGAAATCGGCATCGTCAGCAAGTCGGACCTTATCCGCCGCGATGTGGAGCTGCTGGGGCGAGTTGCGGAAAACAATTCGCTGTTCGTGAATCTTACGGTCACGACTCTCGACGAGAGGCTGGCGCGAATTCTGGAGCCGCGCGCACCCCGTCCCGATCTGCGTCTGCATGCGGTGCATGAACTGTCAGCTGCCGGAATCAGGGCCGGCGTGATCTGCGCGCCGGTGCTGCCCGGAATCACCGATTCGCCGGCCGTGCTGGACGCGCTGGTGCGCGCCACGAAAGAAGCTGGCGGAAGCTACATTTACGCCAACCCCCTATTTCTCAAGCCGTGTTCGGCAAGCGTCTTTCTGCCGGTTCTGGAGAAGGAATTTCCCGAGCTCGCCGAATCCTATCGCAGGCGCTTCGACCGCCGTGCCTTCATGAGCAAGGCGTACGGCAGGCGGCTATCGGAGTTGATGGCCAGCCTGCGCAGGAAGCACGGCATCCGCCGCGAGGTCAGCTCCCGCAGCGACATCAAACATTCCCTGTTCGAGCAGGAGCAGTTGGATCTGTTCCCCGCATAAGAGAAGAACTCGTCTGCGGTTCATTTGCCCGGCAGTACGCTGGTCAGCGCATCCACGAAGCGCTCCGCCGGGCTGGCCGTGAACGACCACGGGCTGGGTTGCCGCACCACGTGCAGCGGCCCGCGCTTGTCCAGCACCTCATAGTCACTTCCGCCATCTTTTTCGCGGTAGAAGCGGATGCTCACGACCGCTTTGCCCACGTGCAGGTTGCTGACCGTAATCTCCGGCAGCCACTCCGGCAGGTGGGGATCCAAAAATAGCCCATTCAGCGGAGCGTATGGATAGAGGCCGAGCATACACTGCACGAGCGTGAACACCACCGAGCACGACCAGGCCTGCGGCCAGTTGGTCTTGGGATACATTGCGGGAAACGGATGCCGCTCGTCGCGCGAGTGACCGGAAAAAACCTCCGGCAGCCGATGGAAATCGAACAGCGCCGCCGCCTCGAACATTCCTCGTGTCATCTTCTGCAGGTAATCGTGTAATCCGTAGCGCATCAATCCGATGGCAAACGAGCCGTGTTCCACCGGCCATACCGTCCCCCGGTGATAGCTGAAAGGATTGTATGCCGGGTGGTCGGCTGAGAGCGTCCGGACTCCCCAGCCGCTGAACAGGTCTTTGGCAAACAGGCGCTTGATGGTGGGCTTCACCAGCGATTCGTCGGCAATGCCGCAGGCGACGCAGTGTCCGGCATTGGAGGCGATGGAGCTGATCTGCCGCCCTCTGGAATCCAGACCGAGCGCGAAGTAGCCCTTGTCGGGCATCCAGAACGCCTCGTTGAACCGCTTCTTCAGCTCTGCGGCCTCGTGATAAAGGCGCCGCGATTCCGTCTTCATGTCGAGCCACCACAGCAGCTCCGACATATGCACCTTCGCCACATAGAGGAAGGCCTGCTCCTCGCAGGTGGAGATGGGCGGCTCTACCTCGCTGCCGTCGGGGTAAACGATGGCATCGCTGGAATCCTTCCACCCCTGGTTCTTCACGCCTTGGGTGGAGCGCGTCAGGTACTCGCTGAAACCGTCGCCATCCAGATCGGCCCATTCGTCTTTCCAGCGCAGGCCCTTCAGCGCGGGCTCCACCAGCGGGCGCACCAGCTCCCTGTCGCCGGTCCAGTGCCACAGTTCTGCCAGCACCACCGGGAAGAACCCGGAGGTAGTTGCCGAGCCGTAATATCGCGCGCGAGGGTTGTAGCCCAGAGTGGCCAGGGGGGCGGTGTGCGCTTCATGCAACATCCTTCCCGGCTGCTCATCGCGCCAGTCGTCCACCTTCGTTCCCTGCAGGCGCGCCAGCACCGGCAGGGTCCCCTGCGCAATCTGCGAACTCAGCATGGCTGCTTCCCAAGCAGCGGTCAATGCGTCGCGGCCGAAAAGCGCCACAAAGATGGGAACTCCCGCGGCCGGGACCCAGGCCCGCTCGCCCTGGTCCAGATCGTGCAGCCGCAGGGCGGCAAGGTCCAGCCTGGCCTGCTCCAGCGCCTGGGCCACGATACTGGCGAGACTTCCGCTGCCCGGTGCGCTGAAGCCGGCTGACTCCTCGAGAAAGGTCCGGCGTTTCACATCGAAGGGGTGCTCCGTGGTTTCGAACGCGTAGCAGCCGTACAGCGGGAGGTCCGCTTCATGCTCCACATGCGTGACAACCCGAATGCATGTATGCCACCGCTCCAGCGGCTCGAGGGAAATCGTGAAGACAATCGCCTTGCCGGAGCACGAAGGTTCTGAACCTGAATTCGTCACCTGGATGGCAACGCTGCGGTGGATGCTGGCGTCGCCCGTGTCGCCCTGGTGTTCGTAATGATGCTGGACCCGATAGTCGAAGAACAGCTCCCAGTTGCCTTCGCTGCCGCGGCGCCACGCGCAGGAGAGCTCCCCAAACTGCCGGCGCCGGCCCGTCACCTCCTCCTGGTCGGCAAAATCCGCATCCAGTTCCAGTTTGAGCTCGAACTCTGCCCGCTTCTGGGTGTAGTTGGTGAGGTCCACGTCCTCATGCACCCCGTAGGCGACCGAGCGCGACAGGCGAAGCTCGAGACTCTTCTCCGACACCGCTGCCATCTCACCGCTGCCGCGGTCGCGGTTTTCCTCGCCCAGGTTGTGCGGCAGGCTGATGTAGTAGCCCATCCATGAGTGCTGCTCCACATTGGACAGCGCCACCGGCATGGGTTCAGTCCCGTCAATCAGCCATCGGTAACAGGAGAGCATTCGCGTCTGGTGCACATACAATCCCTCGGATGTGCCTGCATGGATGAAGCCGCTGAGCGCGGTGGAAAGCACGGCGCGGCCCTGCGTGACTTCAAAGGCGTCCTCGCGCGGATGCAGCCGTACCAGCCTGTGCCGGGGCACGCCAGAGTTGACAGCCGGAAAGTGGTTTCCGTTACTCATCCCTGGATGGAGACGCTAGGCCGCTCTTCGGATCTCCTGTTGGTACTCTCTTCCCCCTCGGATCAGCCTCCGGGTGCCGCTCGCAATCCCGTAACCCGCGGCCACAGTGCCTAAGGCCGCCAATGCGACAAGGGCGGGATGCGTCTCCGCCCATCCCTCCAGGCTGAATGGGCGGGCACGGTCGTCGAAGCTTCCATGTGCCCCGTGCTCACCCGCTACCGGCTTCCAGAGATTGTTGGGGCGGTCGGGATCCTCGGGGCCGTCATGCTGCTGCGCCTCGTAACCGTTGCGCGCCAGATACCGGTCAGCAAAGGAGGGAGCGATCTTGTTCCCGAGGATCGCCTCCACCACCGACCAGGCTGCGTAGTACTCGCGCCGCCCGGGATGATGCGCAGCATAGTAGATGGCGCGCGCCGCAACTTCCGGCTGGTAGATCGGCGGCACCGGCTGCGCCTTATGCGGCAGGCGGCTCTTCACCCAGCCGAATTGCGGCGTGTTCAGCGCTGGCATCTGCACCATGGTCGTGTGGACGTTGCTGCCGTCATGCAGCAGCTCGGTGCGCAGCGACGCATGAAAGCCCAGGATGGCATGCTTCGCCGCGCAGTACGCCGCCTGCAGCGGAATGCTGCGATATGCCAACGCCGAACCGACATGCACGATGGCGCCCCGGTCGCGCGGCAGCATTCGTTTCAGCGCCGCCAGCGTGCCGTAAACGTATCCGAGATAGGTCACCTCGGTTACCCGTTTGAACTCCTCGGCACTCATCTGCCGGATGGGCGAGAACACCGAGGTCATGGCGTTGTTGATCCAGATGTCGATTGGCCCGAATTTCTTTTCCACCCGGGCGGCGGCCGCTTCCACGGCCTCGGCATCAGCGACATCGGTGGGCAGCACCAGGGCCTTGCCTCCCGCAGCCTCAACCTCGCGGCGCGCGGCCTCCAGACCCTCGTGCCCGCGGGCGATGAGGCCGATCCTTGCCTTGCGACGCGCGAACTCACGCACCGTAGCGCGTCCTACGCCTGCCGAAGCGCCCGTGATCACCACCACTTCCGGCTTTCGCATCGGTATTACCTCACACCATCTCCCGCACCTTATCGGAGGCCACAGTCAGCGCAATTTTCGAGCGGTTCGGCTCGCCGCGCGCCAGCGACTCGGCGAATTTCAGCGCCTGCTCGGCCTTTACCTTGCCCGGCAGCGGCGGCTCCAGCGGATCCACCATCGCCTCCAGAATTGCCGGCCCCGGCGTGTTGAGGAACTGCTCGACTGCCTCGCCGCAATTCTTCGGATCGTCCACGCTGTATCCCGTGCCCCCGCAGGCGCGGGCGAATGCCGCAAAGTCGATGGGCGCCAGTTCCACGCCATATTCCGGATTGCCCAGGAAGACCATCTGCTCCCACTTGATCTGCCCCAGCGTGTTGTTCTTGACAATGACGATCTTGACCGGCAGCTTGTGCTTGACGGCGGTGACGAAGTCAGCCATGAGCATGGAGAAGCCGCCATCCCCCACAAATCCGACGCACTGCCGCTCCGGATACGCAATCTGTGCCGCCAGCGTGTAGGGCAGGCCCGGCGCCATGGTCGCCAGAGTGCCGGAGAGGCTGAACATCTGCCCGCGCCGGGCGGAAATCTCACGCGCCCACCAGGTGGCAATGGTTCCGCTGTCGCAGCTCACGATGGCGTCGTCGCGCAGCCGCTTGCCCAGCTCCCATGCGATCACCTGCGGCTTCATCGGCTTGTCCATACGCGTGCCGCGCTTCTCGACGACTTCCCACCACCGCTTCATCCCGTCCTGCGCCATCTTCAGGAAGTCTCGATCTTCCTTGCGCTTCAGCAGCCGCGTCAGGTGCTCCAGAACGGTGCGGCTGTCGCCCACCAGTCCAACGTCTACCGGATAGCGCAGCGCGATGCGCGTGGGATCGGAATCAATCTGCACCGCCTTGGCTTTGCCGGGTTTTGGCATGTACTCGATATAGGGAAACGACGTCCCGATCATGAACAGCGTGTCGCATCCTTCCATCGCATCCTGCGAAGGCGCGGTGCCCAGCAATCCAACTGCTCCAGTTGTGTATGGGCTGTCATCGGGCACAACGGCCTTGCCCAGCAGCGGCTTCACGATGGGCGCTGCCAGCAGCTCGGCAACCTGCTCCACCTGCTCGCCGGCGCCCAATGCGCCGCGCCCGGCGAGGATGGCAACCTTCTTCCCGTCGTTCAGGATGTCAGCCGCCCTTCTCAGGTCAGCGTCATTGGGAATCCTGTAGCTTTGCGTGCGCACGGCATTGGTGTGATCGCCAAGGTTCCGTTTCGACCGGTCCCAGCCGTGTACCGCCGCGTCCTGAAAGTCAACAGGGATGGTGATGTGCGCCACTCCGCGATGGCAAAGCGCCTTGCGGCAGGCCAGGTCCACCACGTTCTGCATATGCGTCGGCCCCATCACCCGCTCGTTATAGACGCACACATCCATGAACAGCTTGTCGAGAGCCACATCCTGCTGGGTGTGGGTTCCGATCAGATCGTGGAACTGCAAGCCGGTAATCGCCAGCACCGGCTGGCCGTCCAGCTTGGCGTCGTAAAGCCCGTTGAGCAGGTGA
Organism: Binatia bacterium; assembly: GCA_035516415.1. GTDB lineage: Bacteria > Acidobacteriota > Terriglobia > Terriglobales > Acidobacteriaceae > Bog-257. Next base: position 8,373 of record DATJAI010000062.1, read on the forward strand.
ATTCCGCCCGGTCCCGAGGTGGCCAGGCAGACACCCAGCTTTCCGGTGTACTTGGCATAGCCGCAGGCCATGAAAGCCGCCGTCTCCTCGTGCCGCACCTGCACGAAGCGAATCTTCTCCTGATGCGTGCGCAAGGCCTCCATCACACCGTTGATTCCGTCACCCGGTAAGCCGAAAATCACCTCGACTCCCCAGTCCATCAAGCACTCGACCAGCACATCGGACGCGGTCATGATTGCTGCTCCCTTTCGTAAGTTGCTGATTCTTTTGTGGAGTAGTATCTGGCTCGGAGCATCGCTTCTATTAGGTGGATGCTCCCTGGCGGGCCCGCCGTTTGCTTTGTCGGCCAGAAAAGTCGGCGCGGTGGCGCCTTCCACCCTTGCCGCAGTGCGCACGTGACTGGCTGCCCATCAGCCGCTCTGCCGCGCTGCTCCCGTTGCGTCGACGGCGATTCGGGCGGCCTGCCGCCCGGGTGTGCAGGAGGCAGAAATTATCGCGAGAAATCCACAGACGGCAGGCTCATAATAGGCATTGCCGGGAGGGCTTGGGTTCGCCAGGCTTCTCCGTCCAACTTCACTGTGGAGGAGAAAAATGCCGGTTTACGAATATCTCTGTAAGGATTGCCAGCACTCGTTCGAAACCGTACTCACGTTGAAGGAACACGACAAGGCGGAAATCCGCTGTCCCCGCTGCAACAGCCGGAACGTCATCCAGGATGTAGCTGACTTTTTCGCCGTGACGTCAAAAAAGAGCTGACATGTGAGACCCGGGGGGTGGCTGCCGCTACCCGCCGTCTGGTGTCGCTCATCACAGACAGAGTTCTGTCGGTGGCGATAGCTTGAACTGTAAAGGCGGAGGTGTGGAATGGCAGCGCCCTGGGCCCATCGTTACGCGCAGCGCACCAAGTCAGCCAAGTGTTCCATCATTCGCGAGCTGCTGAAGCTCACGCAGCGCCCTGAAGTCATCTCCTTTGCAGGCGGCCTGCCCGCGCCTGATGTCTTTCCCGTGGCCCGCTTCCAGGAGGCGTGCCACCGTGTCCTGCAGACGCAGGCAGCTACCGCCCTGCAGTACGGCCCCACCGAAGGCTACCGTCCGCTGCGCGAGCTCATCGTCGCCCATATGGCGCGATACGGCATCCTCGCCAGCGTCGACAACGTCCTCATCACCTCGGGCTCACAACAGGCCCTCGATCTGATTGCCAAGCTGCTCATCAACCGCGGCGATCGTATCCTGGTCGAGTCGCCAACCTATCTCGGCGCGCTCCAGGCGTTCGATCTCATGGGCGCCGAGTACGTCACCGTGCCCGTTGACGACGACGGCCTGCAGACCGCGCACATGGAGGAGGCGCTGCGTTCCGGTCCCAAGTTCATGTACATCCTGCCCAACTTCCAGAATCCGGGCGGAGTGACGCTCTCGCGCTCGCGCCGCGATGAACTGGTGGCCCTGTCCGACAGGTACGGCATTCCCATCATCGAGGACGATCCTTACGGCCAGCTCCGCTACGAAGGCGAGCACATCACGCCGCTGGTCGTGCTGGACCGCACCAACCTGACGCGCGACAGGGAATACAAGCTGGGCAATGTAATCTACCTCAGCACCTTCTCGAAGATTCTGGCGCCGGGGCTGCGGGTCGCCTGGATCGTCGCGCCGCCCGATGTGATCACCAAACTCGTGCAGATCAAACAATGTACCGATCTGCATACCAGCACCTTTACCCAGATGGTCACCTACGAAGCGGCGCGCGACGGCTTCCTCGACGAGCACGTGAAACTGATTCGCGCCACCTACAAACAGCGCCGCGACGCCATGCTGGCGGCACTGGAGGACTTTTTCCCGTCGGAGGTCTCATGGACCCATCCGCATGGCGGCCTCTTTCTCTGGGTCACCATGCCGCCCGGCGTGGATTCGTCACGCCTGCTCGACTCGGCGCTCCGGCAGGACGTGGCCTTCGTGCCCGGCGAACCGTTCTTCCCCAACGGAGATACCGCTTCGCACATGCGGCTGAATTTCTCCAACGCCCAGCCGGAGCAGATTCGCGAGGGCATACGGCGCCTGTCGATCGCGGTCGCGCACGAACTGGAGCACCGGGCGGCGGGCGTCATGGTGTAATCCGGGCGCCCGCGCTGGAGGACCGGCACGGCGGCTCTGATTGTCAGACTGCCTGAGGCGGATTGGCGGACAGGGTCGTAGCGCAAAATCTGATAATATGATTTTATGCGGAAAACCGCCATCACTGTCACCGACGCGGCGCGCAATTTTGCCGACTGCATCAACCGCGCCCATTATCAGAACGCTACCTTTGTCCTTCTCCGAAACGGATCGCCCGTGGCCCAAATCGTGCCGGACAGTGAGAAGGTTTGCACGGGCAGCGCCCTGGCAGAGGTTTTGGCCAAAGCCAGGCTGACGGACGCGGAATTCAAGGCCTGGCGCCGCGACCTGCGTACCGCCTACAGAACGCTTAAAGCACCGGTCGACAAATGGCGATAATCCTTGATGCGGATGTCATAATCGGCGGGGAAAGAGGCGCCTTCGATCTTGCGGGCTGGGTTGCGTCCAGGCCGGACGATCAATTTGAGATCGCCGCCATCACAGTGGCCGAACTCTGGCACGGCGTCGAGCGTGCCGCCCGGCCGCATAAGGCCAGGCGGCAACATTATCTGCAGGCCATCCTGGCCGCCCTGCCCATTGTTCCTTACACGGAACAAACCGCTTACGAGCACGCGCGCCTCTGGGCGCAATTGGAAGCCCCCGGCAAAATGATCGGTTTCTATGATGTCATGGTGGCCGCGACCGCATTGGAGCGAGGCAGTAGCGTGGCCACATTTAACCAGCGGCACTTTTCGCAAGTGAGGGGGCTGACGCTCATTCTCCCGAAATGAAGTAGGCAGGAGACTCCGCCATGGTCATCGCAACCGACCTTAAGCCCGGCTCGGCCGTCCGCATCGAAGGACAGGTCTATAAAGTTCTGGAAATCGAATCGAAGGCGGGCACCGCGAAGCTCGGTGGTGTGGTGAAGGCCAAGCTCAGCAACGTGGCCAGCGGGCGCCTCTGGGAGCCGCACTTCCGTCCCCAGGAGCGGCTGGAGGACCTGGAGCTGGAGCGCCGCAACATGGAGTTTCTGTACGGCGATGAGGACGGCTGTACCTTCATGGATCCGGTCAGCTTCGAGCAGGTGCAGGTGCCCCTGGCGATCGTTGGTCCGGCCGAGAAGTTCCTGCAGCCAGGCATGCAAATTCCGGTGGAGTTCTTCGAGACACAGCCCATCAGCATTGTCTTTCCCGATGTCGTTGAGGTCCGCGTTGCCGATACCGCTCCTGTCGCTCACTCACAACAGGACAGCACTTTCAAGGAAGCGACACTGGAAAATGACCTGGTCGTCCGCGTCCCGCTGTTCATCGCATCCGGTGAGTTGATACGGGTGGACGTCCGCAGCCTGCGTTACGTGGAACGGGCCAGAGCCTCACGAAAGTCGA
>DATJAI010000063.1:0-49187 GCA_035516415.1 Binatia bacterium
GAAGGCGGCGTCTCCAACGGCGAAGATATCCGGGTGCGCGGATATCTGAAGCCCATCTCGACGCTGCGCCGTCCGCTGGAGTCGGTGGACTTTGCCACCCGCGAGCCGGTGAAGGCCGCCTATGAGCGCTCCGACGTGTGCGTGGTGCCGGCGGCCGGAGTGGCGGCGGAGGCGCTGGTGGCGCTGGCCCTGGCGCGCTGCGCGCTGGAAAAGTTCGGGGGCGATTCCCTGCCGGAGTTGCGGAGAAATTTCGAAGGCTACTGCCGGCAGCTGCGAAACTTCTAGATGATCTATCCCATCATAAAATTTGGCGATCCGGTTCTGGAGAAACCGGCTGCGCCCATCACTGTCTTCGACGGCGAGTTGCGGAAGCTGGTGGAGGACATGTTCGAGAGCATGTACGCGGCGCACGGAGTGGGACTGGCCGCGCCCCAGATCGGGATCAGCAAACGCGTGGCGGTGGTGGATGTGACGTTCAAGGAAGACCCCGGGGCAAAGATCGTGCTCATCAATCCGCGAGTGGTGCACAGCGAGGGACGTCAGACCTCAAGCGAGGGCTGCCTGAGTTTGCCGGAGTTCCGCGAGAACGTCACCCGGCCGGCCAAAGTGACAGTGGAAGCGCAGGACCTGGAGGGCAACACCATCGCAGTGACGGGCGAAGAGCTGCTGGCGCGCGCCCTGGTGCATGAAACCGACCACCTGAACGGCAAGCTCTACATCAGCCACATCAGCGCCCTGAAGCGCGACATGATGAAGCGCAAGATCCGCAAGCTGATGAAACAGGGGGAGTGGTAGAAAGCAACCAGCAACCAGCGGTTAGCAACTAGCAAGTAGCAACCAGTAGTCAGCAATCAGCCGTCAGCCGTTAGCAGCCAGTAGTTAGCGGCTGGCATTCAGCAACTAGCAGCCAGACGCAGCAAGAGTGGCTAGTCGCCATCCACCACAGGCGCTCGGAACGTTTGCTGAATTCTGGTCGCTAATTGCTAGTCACTAATGGCTGATTGCTTATTGCTTATTGTTAGTCGCTAGTTGCTGATCATGATGGACCTTGTCTTCTGCGGCACGCCCCTGTTTGCGGTGCCCACGCTGGAAAAGCTGGTGGCCGCCGGCTTCCGCATCCGGCTGGTGGCGACGCAACCCGACCGTCCCAGCGGCCGCGGCATGGAAGTGACCGCGTCGCCGGTGAAGCAGACGGCGCTGGCGCTGGGGCTGCCGGTCACCCAGCCGGAAACCATCAGGAACAACGAGGAGTTTCGCCGGCAACTGGAGCAGATAGCGCCGGAGGCGATCATCGTGGTCGGGTATGGCCGCATCATCCCGCAATGGATGATCGATCTGCCGGCGCTGGGCAACCTCAACCTGCATGCTTCGCTGCTGCCGAAGTACCGCGGCGCGGCACCCATCCAGTGGGCCATCGCCATGGGCGAGAACATTACCGGCGTCAGCACGATGCGCATCGATGCCGGGCTGGACACCGGCGACATCCTGCTGCAAGCGGAAGAGCGCATCGCGCCGCAGGACACGGCGGTGACGCTGGCGCCGCGGCTGGCGCAGAGCGGCGCGGAGCTGATGATTGCCACGCTCGCCGGCCTGAAGAGCGGCTCCATCACGCCGCGACCGCAGGACAACAGCCGGGCGACGTCGGCGCCAATCCTGAAGCGCGAAGACGGACTGATCGACTTCTCCCGCACCGCGGTGGATACCTGGAACCGTCTGCGCGGTTTTCAGCCATGGCCGGGGGCGTTTACCCACTTTCGCGGAAAGATGCTGCATGTGCACGCCGCCAGACCGGCACCGGAAACTGCGCTGGTCTCAGCCGCGCACTTCGCGGTGGAAAACGAGCGCCTGCTGCTGGGCTTTGCTCACGGCACCGCGCTGGATGTTCAGGAGCTGCAGATGGAAGGCCGGAAGCGGATGAGCGCCCGCGATTTTGTCAACGGCTATCGGCCGAGGAGTGAGGAGCCGGTCGGAAGCTAGCATTTCAGCACTCAGCCTTCAGCCGTGGTTTTGCCTCCTCTTTCGAAAGGCTGCAGCTCCGCCCGAAAGAGGCTTCTACACTATCCTTGAAGGCAGGAGCTTCGGCGCAGCCAGTGGCATTCCTGCCGCTGAATGCTGATGGCTGAACGCTGAATGCCCGCCTGGCATGCCCATCTCTCCCGCGCGCGTCGCTGCCTTCGACCTTCTGCTGCGAGTGGAGCAGCAGGATGCCTGGGCCGGTGAACTGCTGCACTCCGGCCGGCTAGAGCCGCTTAGCCAGCCCGATCGCCGCTTGGCCACGGAGCTGGTGATGGGCGTGCTGCGCTGGCGCTCGCCGCTGGATGAGGCAATCTCTGCCGCATCCGCACGTCCCCTGGGCAAACTTGATAGCGAGGTGCTGACGGCGCTGCGACTCGCGGCATATCAGCTGCGGTACCTCAGCCGCATTCCGCCGCGAGCGGCCATCAACGACAGCGTGGAGCTGGTGAAGCGCGCGCGGAAGCACTCGGCCGCGCCATTCGCCAACGCCGTGCTGCGGAAGATAGCGGTGAATCCTGCGCCGGCCGCTGCAGTCGCCGGGCAGACGGCGGCGTCGCTGGCGCGCGACTTTGCCCATCCCGAATGGCTGGTGGGGCGCTGGATGGCAGAATTCGGCCCGGAGCAGGCTACCCGGATCTGCGGGTATGACCAGGAGGTTCCTGACACTGCGATCCGCCTCGACAACACCGGGCTCGAAGACGAGCTGAAGGCGGAGGGTATCGAGCTTGCTCCGGGTGCTCTGCTGGCCGGCGCGCGCATCGTCGTCGCGGGCGACATCGCGCGAACAAGGGCCTTTCAGCAAGGCCGTGTCTTCCTTCAGGACGAAGCTTCACAACTGGTGGCGGCACTGGTGGGAACGGGTTCTCGCCTGCTCGACTGCTGCGCCGCTCCGGGTGGAAAGACGGCTGCGATTGCCGCCCGCAATCCGACGGCGGAGATTGTGGCGGCGGAGCTGCACGCACATCGCGCCGGGCTGCTGCGCGAACGGGTGCGCGCGGCCAACGTGCACGTCATCCAGGCGGACGCGCTGAAGCTGCCCACCTCCGGAGGTTTTGACCGCGTGCTGGCCGACGTGCCCTGCTCGGGAACGGGCACATTGGCACGGAATCCGGAAATCAAATGGCGGTTGCGGCCCGAAGACCTCGGCGATCTGCAGCTAAGGCAGGTTGCCATCCTGCGCGCTGCGCTGCGCCAGCTTGCTCCCGGCGGACGCGCGGTTTATTCCACCTGCTCGCTGGAGCGCGAGGAGAACGAAGCCGTGGTGGAGGAGGTGCTGCGCGGCGAGCAGGAATATCGGCTGCGCGACTGTCGCGAGGAGCTGGAGCGGTTGCGGGCTGCCGGCGAGCTGGTGTGGAGCGACGTGGACTCGCTGCTCGGCGGAAATTTCCTGCGCACGATTCCGGGAGTGCATCCGTGCGATGGATTCTTCGCAGCGGTGGTGGAGAGGCGGTAGGCAGGGGTCAGTGGCTAGTACCTGGAGCAGTTTCCTGAGTTGCTGTAACTGCCCTGAAAGGGCGCGGGTTCAGCCGCGCCGAACCGCGCTAATGAACAACTCACCCTTTAGGTCCCCGAAGTACGCTCCCTCAGCGGCTAAAGCCGATCTCCTGGGGCCACCTTTTCGGCACGCCTGAAGGCGTGCCCCTTCAAAATGGATATAGCCAGTGTGAAATTGCTCTAGTGTCCTGAGTCGCAAGTTCGTCAACATAAGCCATGGCTTTGTATCAGGGCATGACTTCAGTCATGCCGAAACACGGCCAGAGAAGCAACGGCTTTGGCCGCTGCCGGGACAGGGGCTAAAGCCCGCAATTCAAGGCCCTTTGTGGCACGGCTGAAGCCGTGCCCTGATACAAGGCGATTCCCCACAGCCAGTTGATCAAAGAAGGCCATGGCATTCGACTTATGCGGCGATTTAATGACTCAGGACACTAGTAGCGATGGCATTGATGGTCTGGGAACTGCCAACTGACAACAGGCAACTGAAAAGGCCGGCGCGTGGCCGGCCTCAGACGTGAACCGAAGGAACTATTTCTTGGGTGCGATCGCGTCTTTTGCGGCCTTGGCCACACGGAACTTCACCACGGTCTTGGCGGGAATTTTGATTGCTTCGCCGGTCTGCGGATTGCGGCCCATGCGCGCCTTGCGGTTGGACTTCACCAGACGCCCCAGACCCGGCACGATGAATACGCCATTCTTCTTGGTTTCCTTGATCGCGACTTCGGCCAGCGAATCGAGAAAAGCCGCGGCCTGCTTGTTGTTGAGCTCGTTCTTCTCGGCCATGTGGCGGACGAGCTGGGTCTTGGTCATGCCTGTTGCCATTGAGGATCCTCCTTGATTTTTGAGCGCTAGAAATGCTCAGTCCTGCGTATCCTATACCGTAATTTCCGGCATGGAAAGCGTTTTTCGCCTTATTTTATGCGGTTTTTTCCACAGGCGGGCCAGAAAAAGCAACATTCATGCGGGTTTCGGGCACCGGGGATGAGCGGCAGGGCTTCAGGCACCCGGTTTCAGCAGATAAATCCAGTTTTGCCCGAGTTTGCCGATTCCATTCCGGGCCAAGGTCGCGGTTCGCGTCCCCAGCGGCCCTCGCGGGTTCTGACGAAAGTCGGCGACCGTGACCTGACCCAGATAGACCTCGGTAAGGGTCATGGGACGCCGCTCCACGGCCGGCTCACTTACATCGTCGATATCGTAGACGAACACACACATCCATTGCTCCCGAGCGCCATGTGTATCGACAGCGCCTCCGGGTTTTCGGGTTGTCTTTATCTCTATGCCCTGAGATCCGGCCTTGACGCTGTCGTTTGCATACACTCCTCGAACGATCAGGTCGGGGTGACCGTTGAAATATTGATTTTGAACGAGGGTGCGTGAGTGCCTTGCCATGCTCGCTGTTAGCATGTCCGACAGCAGCCCCGACATGATCGCGGGCCTGAGCATGTCGTCCAGCCGCTGCAGACCTTTGCTGGTAAGCAGCACATTCACATCGTAAAGAAGTCATAAACGTCCTGCATGGTCAGCTCGAAATCCTTGAGCCGGAGCTGGAAGGGCAGGATGGCGGTCTGATTGAAACTGGAAGGATCCGCCTGATTGCGGATCATCAAAAATTACCTCTCGATTGAAGACAGTGATGCGAGGCGCTCGAACGCTTTTCCGGCCATTTCAAAATAATGCCGGTCGGAATCGGTTCCGATTGCATGATACAAAAGGGACTCCGCCGCAGCGAGCGTCGATCCCGACCCTGCAAATGGATCGTAAACGATGCCGATGCCAAGCGGAAGTGCCGCGCGAACCAGCTTGCGCATGAAGCGTTGAGGTTTGAGGGAGGGGTGCGGAGCGATCTCTTTTTCAGCACCGCGGGTGGGCGAACATGAAATTACATCTTTGAATGGCTCCTCCCCGGAAGTCCTGCGAAGGCCCCCTGTTCCCCATGCGCGCAGGTTCCCTGCTAAGGTTCCCGCGATAGGTTTGCGAAATACTCCCCAAGGCTCCCAACAGGACCGCGGCATAGCGGTGACCTCGGGGAACTCCTCCTCGGCGCCTTTTGGCCGGTCCCCACCGCGAAGTGTCTGTACGAGACGGATAACCTCCCCTCTCTTCTCAAAACCCGAGTCGATAAAAGCAGAAAACGTGGTTGTCGAAATCAGCGGGTTGGAGGCAACGAAGACGTGCCCGCCGGGTACCAGAGCCTGCAAGATACCGCACGCCAGCGAACCGAAAAACCGGCGGAGCTGCAGGAGTTCTTGCTTCGACAGCAGTGTAAAGCGCGGGACTGGCCTACGATTCGCGCCGTCGAAGCTGGGCGGGATCCGCCACACGCCCCCCGACCCTTTCGGAGTTTGCCCTGGTTTTTGGGATCATATTCCACCATCCCGTAGGGAGGATCGGTTACGACGGCATGGATGGAATTGACAGGCAGATCGGCGAGCCAATTCAGGGCATCGCTTAAAACATACGTCGTTCGGGATGAAAGGTGTTGTCGGGAGTGGTTTCCTGCGGCTCTGATCGAATTCCAGACCTTCTATTCACGTTCCTTCAGCGATGCAAGCCAATCCGGCTCGGCAGGCCGTAAAAAATGATTCGTTTGGAAAAGGGTTCCCGACTCGTAGGTCATTCGAATTCGCTTCCGTTCAGTAGCCTACCCTTTGCGAGCAATTCCTGAAAGCAGGTTTATTTGTCTTCAGTACTTGCGCAGCACGCCAATCACCCTGCCCTGGACCTGCACCGAGGCGGCAGGGACGACGATGGGGCGCATGGCGGCATTGGAGGGCTGCAGGCGTATGCGTTCGCCTTCGGAGTAAATGCGCTTCAGGGTGGCGTCGCTGCCGTCCACCAGGGCCACCACGATCTCGCCGTCGCGCGCGGTGCCGGCCTTCTCCACCAGCACGTAGTCGCCATCGAGGATGTGCTCGTCCTGCATGCTCTCGCCCTTCACCTGCAGCACATACACTTCTTTTGACCGCGTGAAGTCGGCGAGGGAGATGGACTCGGGGTTCTCCACCGCTTCCAGCGGCTGGCCGGCAGCGATGCGGCCCAGCAGCGGCAGGCTCATGCTGCTTTCGGCGGCCACGGCCAGCGACTGCTTCATGCGCCCGCGCGGCTTCAGCAGGTCGATGGAGCGGCTGCGGTTGTAGTCGCGGCGCAGAAGTTGCTTTTCCTCGAGGTTGTTGATGTGCTTGTGCACGGTGGCCAGCGAGCTGAGGCCGAGGCCCTCGGCGATCTCCTCGAACGACGGCGAGTAGCCGTTGCGGTCCACGAAGGAGGAGATGAAGTCGTACACCTGTTTCTGGCGGCGGGTGAGAGCCATGATGGGCGCACCTCCGCCTGTATTCTTAGCGAATAAAAGGCGAAGTGTCAAGAACCATGCACCATGGAGGTCACCGTTGCGCGGGGGCCAGCTTTCGCAGCAGCCTGAAAACACCGTCCCGGTTACGCTGCCGGTGTGAGGCGCGGTACGGGCTACGCCTGGACCTTCATCCCGCTCAGGATCTCCTCGACCGCGGCGATGGCGCTGGTTATCTCCTCGTCCGTGTTGTAGAAGTGTGGCGAGAAGCGGACGCCGGCCTGGGGGCGGTAATCCACCAGAATGTCGCGGCGGAGCAATTCGGCACAGACCTGCTGGGCGTTGGGCATGTCGATGGAGACGGTGCCGGCACGGCGCTCGGGATCGAGCGGGGTGTTCACCCGCCAGCCGCGCCGGGTAGCGAGCTCGATGAGCAGCGCCGTCTGGCGCTTCGACTTCTCGCGGATCCTCTCCACGCCCACCTCGCGGATGATTCTCAGGCCGGGCTGCGCCACCTTCAGCGCGGGAATGTTGGGGGTGCCCTGGGTGAAGCGGTAGATGGTCGGCGTGTAGCGGGTGGGCCCGATTTCGAAGGAGAAAGGATTCTCGTGCCCGATCCAGCCGGTGAAGGTGGGCTCGAGCTTGCCGGCCAGATCGGGGCGCACGTAAAGGTAGGCGGTGCCCGGTCCGCCGCACAGCCACTTGAGCACGCCGCCGGTGCAGAAGTCCACGTTCAGCTTCTGCACGTCGAAGGGCAGGGTGCCGGTGGCCTGGAAGGAGTCGAGCAGGACATGGGCTCCGACGCGATGCGCCTTTTCGACGATGGCCTCGACATCCTGAATGAAAGCGCTGCGGAAGATGACGTGGGAGATGGGCACCAGCAGGGTCTGCTCGTCGATGGCATTGAGCAGGCGCGCGGTGTTGACGTGCACGCCGTCGTCGCCGGGGACCATGTGGACGCGCGCGCCGCGCGAGCGCTGCGCCTCCCAGAAGTACATGACGGAGGGAAAGTTCAGGTCACTGTAGACGACTTTGTTGCGGCGGCCGTGGAAGTCGAAGCAGGAGGCCACGGTGGCCTGGCAGGTGGTGACATTCTGCAGGCAGGCGATGGAGCCGGGCGGAGCATGGAAAAGGGCGCCGATGGCGTCGCCTACCTGGGCGGCCAGCATCCACCATTCTTCCTCCCAGGCGCGCACCCCGCGGGCGTTCCACATCGCGGCGTATTCGCGCAGGGAATCCTCGACGGCGCGCGGCATGGCGCCCAGCGAGTTGCTGATGAGGTAGGTGGTGCGCTCGAGGATGGGAAATTCGGAGCGCCAGCCGAGAAGAGCGTCAGGCATGGGGAATATTCTAGCGTCTGCGGCGAGGGAACAGAGGTTGCGGTGCCGCGTGCCGTACCGGCGAGCCCACGGAAATATTCCTGCGCCAGGCAACGATAAGCGAAACTTCGGCGCCGGTCCGGGGTTAATAGACTGTTGGAATCCGGGCCGAGGCTGCACGGGCCTTATCACGGATCTTGCCCTATGCTCATTCGACGCTGGTACTACGTACTGCCAATTTTCCTGCTTGTCTTCGTGAGCGCCTGCGGCAGCGGCTATAACAACCCCGGTACCGCCAACAACGGCCTGTTTGGCGACTGGAACGTCACGATGTATCCGAGCGGAAGCCAGACCCCGGCTTACGTGTTTGCGCTGGCCATGTCGCAGGAAGGGCCGTCGAATTTCACCGGCTCCTCTATCCGGTACACCGGCAGTGTGCAGGCCCCGGCCAACATGTGCATCAACGCCAACACCCTCTCGGCGACGGCGACGGTGAGCAGCGGCAACACTTTCAGCATGACGGTCACCGACGTCTCGAGCAATACGGCGATCGCGGTGCAGGGAACCCTGGCAACCGGGACAACCGACCTGACGGGCACCTACAGCAACCCGCCCAGCGCGACGTGCGGCGAGTCGCGGGGGACCATGACCATGTCGCCGCAATAGGCTGCCGCCCGCACCCGGTGACGCGCTGTTTGCAGGCGCAAGTGAAATCCGGAGCGCAGAATTTCGGGCAGAGCACTACCCGCATTGGCCGCGACCGCGGCGCCGGATTCCTCATCTACAATAGAAAAAGCTGGGGTTGAGGAGTCCCATTCCATGCGCAAACCGGCAATTGTGCTCGCATTGTTGCTGTTCCTGGGGGTGTGGCTGCAGGCGCAGCAGGTGCGCGGCGACTACATCGAATCGCGCTCGACCGACGTTTACGTGGCGCAGTGTTTTGCCAACGGCGAAGCCGGCCTGACCGGCAACCAGGCGCTGCTGGCCTGGCATGTGCGCGAAGGCTCGTGGGATGGGGTCCGGCTCGACGGGCTGAGCGTGGCCGCAGCCGTGCGCGCGCGGGCCACGTTGGGCGATCCCTATGGCCAGCCCTATCCCGCGCAGGCGGTGCTGATGGTGGACGACGCAGCCAGTCCCGCGCAGCGGCAGGCGCTGATCGCTTTCGCGCAACATGAGGGCGGCAGGCTGCTGGAGAACATCGCGCGCGTGGAATACGTGCCGGTGATCCTCGACGTGCCGCAGGATCCGCAGGCGGGGCACGCGGTGCTGCGCGCCGGACATCTGGCGACCATCGTCACCCGCCCGCTGAACCATCACGACCACATCTGCGGCAACGAAACCAATTACTATCCGCCGCTGACGAAAGTGGAGCACGCCACCTCGGCGGTAGCGCTGACCGATGAATTCCACGGCAATGGCCTGGATACGCAGTGGAGCGCGCACGGACGGCGCAGCGCCTACATTGCGAGCTTTGACGAAGGGAACGCGGTGGAAGTTTCGCAGGCGCAGCCGATGCCGCACGGCGGGGAATAGGCCGGGGAAACACGAAGGGCGGTCGGTTTCGGGAAAGTGACGTCCCCCGTTTCTGCTTCCACTGCCGGATCTTCTTCTCGTCCCCTCCAGCGCCTGCCACCGGCCGCTGACAGCTCCAGCCGCATAATGCTCCACGTGTCCGGCGTGATAGCGAATTCCGCATTCCTGCCCGATGAGTGGGCGTAACGGGTGGCATGCCACTGCTGAACGGCCTGGATGCGGCACAGCGAACCCCGTCGTCTCCAGTAGACTCTGCCTTGAGCCAGGGATTTCCCCAGTTGCGACCTTGCAAGGCCGTATCTAAGCTGGAGCCTCACAGGCTAAAGCGAACCGTTCTGGCGGTTTGCCCTGGAGGAGTAGGTCAGCGTGGCTCCTGAGCAGGCGGCGTCTACGAGGATGATCGTGAACCGGGGTGTCGAGGTGTCCATCCATGTTGGCCTGCTCATCTTGCTGGCCACTGCCTGCCTCGTAATCCTGTACCCGTTCGTCCCCCTGCTCACCTGGGGAATCATAATCGCGGTCGCCGTCTATCCGGGATTTCAAAATCTGCAGCGAGCGATGGGCGGGCGTGGCGGATTGGCGGCGGTGCTGTTCACCCTTGTTCTCCTGGCTTTGGTGATTGTTCCGGCCGTTTTGCTTGGACAAAGTCTCGTGCAGGGCGTTCAGGCGGCCACCGCCAAGTTCAGGGCCGGAGTTCCAATTATTCCGCCGCCGCCCGCCAATATCGGAAGTTGGCCAATCATCGGATCTCCCCTGAAAAGTCTGTGGGCTTTGGCTTCTCGGGACCTGAGCGAAGCGATCAGGAGGTTCGCCCCGCAAATCAAAGCCGCACTTCCCGGAGTGCTTTCAGCTTCTGCCGGTTTTGGACTGACCGTGCTGCAACTCCTGCTCTCCATCATCGTATCGGGAGTGCTGCTGGCTAATGCACGGGCAGCGTACGAATTAACCCGATCGCTCGCGAACCGGCTTTTTGGAAAGAAGGGGCCGGAATTCCAGCAACTGGTGGGAAAAACGATTCGCAGTATCACCTTCGGCATCCTCGGCGTGGCTCTCATTCAATCCGTCTTTGCAGCGCTGGGGTTCTTTGTGGCCGGATTGCCCGCTGCAGGATTGTGGTCAGTGATTTTCCTGTTTGCCGCAGTGCTCCAGGCGGGAGGACTCATACTGATTCCGGCCGTGATTTACGCATTTGCCATCGCCAGCACCACCAAGGCAGTGATTTTTCTGATCTGGTGCATCTTTGTCGCGGTGCTCGACAACGTTCTGAAGCCTTTGCTGCTGGGACGGGGTGTTGCCGTCCCACTGGCAGTCATTCTCCTCGGCGCATTTGGCGGATTCTTCGCCATGGGCATCATCGGCCTCTTCATCGGCGCGGTCGTCCTGTCGGTGGGGTACAAGTTGTTTGTTGCATGGCTGGAGGAAGAGGAAGAGGTCGCCGATCAGGCATCAGCCTGGCAGCCGCATTGCCGATAGGAGCCTGCGCACGCGCCCTGCCGTACGGCTTATTTCATCCTGCAGCTCCGGTGGGTAGAACCGTCAAATGCCCGGAGCCTTTTGTTATCCAGGAGGCTGCTGGAAAAGTCCGACGGGCGGATTCCTCGCCAGCCAGACACCACCCCAACAAGCGGAAGGTCGGCGCTTATGGGGCCCGGTTCGCTCGCTCGAAATACCAAAAATAAAGGGCTTTTCGGCACGACTGAAGCCGTGCCCTTTCAAAACCAGGTTATGATTTTCGGCACGACTGATCCCATTCCAGCAGACGCGAAAACTGCGTCTGCCGAGGACCCCGGTGAGTCGTGCCCTGATACAAGGCAAAATCCAGCAGCAAACCTTTTTCGGCACCTTCCACTCTCAGCTAAACAGCCGGATGAAAGAGGTGACTGCCATGTATCCGTTCACTTCGTCGCAAAATCGCTCTACAAACGCCCGCCTGCTACTCGTGATCTGTACTCTGCTTTTCTTGAGCACGCTCCTGGTGGCCGCGGACGATCCCTCGCCAGTGGCCTACGTTTACCTCGGCTCCTACCTGGGAACGTGGCCAGGTACCGAAATCATCAACGGATTTGCGGTGGCGGCTGACGGCTCGATCCAGCTTGTGCCCAACTCACCCTTCTATGGGCCGAGTCAGAGCCTCGTCTCCAACCCCAGCTACGTGTTCGGGAGCGACGGCAAGAACATCGCCACTTATAGCCTTCAGAGCGACGGCTCGCTCACCTAGGTATGGGAGATTAATGGCACCCGGTACACCATGCAGAGCGACGCGTCGGTGGGAGGCCTGGAGCTGAATCCCAACGGGCAGGAGATGTACACGTACGAGGTTTACTTCCCCAACGATGGCGTTCTCAGCTGGTCGGTAGCATCTGACGGGCAACTTTCCTTTCTGCCCACCAACACGGGCTTTCCGCTCGGCGCGACGGCCGTGGACTTTCCCTTCAGCTTTACCGCCAACGGCCAGTATGGCTACACAACTACGGTATGCGAATACTACGGTGATATCGCAAGCGTGCAGCGGCAGAGCAATGGGTCGCTGGAGTATTTTAATGCCGGCGGGCAGACGCCCCAGTCGCCCACATGGAATATCCTGTCGGATCCCTGTAGCCAGTGGGTAGCGGTCTCGAGCGCAGGGTACGCGGCCATGTCCTTTAGCAGTTTCATGACGGGCTACACGTTAATGGCCAGCTATTCCGTCGGTCCTACCGGCGTACTCACGCTGATCCCCGGCTCGGAGCTGGTGCCGACCGTGAACCCGTACCAGGGTCAGGCAGTCTTTGACCCCACCGGCCAGTATCTGATCCTCGCCGGCAGGCCCCCGTCAAGCTATCATCCCGCGGTTCAGGTGTATCAGTTGCAGTCCGATGGCAGGCTGGTCGCGCTCGGCGCGCCGCAGCAATTAAGCGCGCTGCAAAACACCGTGTTGGAGGGGGTAGCCTGGGACAACAGCAACCACTTCTATGCCGTGCTCGAAAATTGCGGACAGAATGGGCCGTGCTCAACCGAGCTGTACATCTTTAATTTCAGCGGGGGCCGGCTGACCTTGGCTGCAGGCGCGCCGCACAATTTCGATGGCGCCAATCCCGGTTTGACGGTCGTCCCTCGGTGACGATTTGAGTGGACTCGCTCTTTGCGGGAACCCGATACCGGTCATTAGCTGCTGAAAGCAGCGCACTACCAGATCCCCCCGGACGGAGACGCCGGCTGCGCCATGTAAAATCGCACTCTGATGCCGTCTTCGGCTGAAGCCAGCTCCGGTCAGCGGGTCCCCGGGTTTTGGGCGCGGCTGCTGCGCATCCTGCGGCCTTCGCACCAGCACACGGCCTTTACCGCAACGCTGCTGCTGATGACGGCGGTGATGCTCTCGCGCGTCATCGGCTACCTGCGCGAGGCATACATCGCGTGGGCGTTCGGCGCGGGCCTCAACACCGACGCCTACGTGGGCGCCTTCAACCTGCCCGACTTCCTCAACTACATTCTGGCGGGCGGGACGGCCTCGATCACCTTCATCGCCATCTACACGCGGCACACCTCGCAGGGCCGCGACCGCGAGGCGCAGGAGGCGTTCAATTCCACCATCACCATCATGACGGCGGTGGTGTGCCTGGGGACGGTGCTGCTGGAGATCTTTACGCCGCAACTGGAGCGGCTGATCTTTCCCCACTTCTCGGCGGCGCAGCTTACGCTGTGCGTGCACCTGACGCGCATTCTGCTGCCGGGACAAATCTTCTTCTACGCCGGCGGCATCGTCTCGGCGGTGCTGCTGTCGCGGCGGATGTTTCTCTATCCCGCCTTCAGCCCCATCTTCTACAACGTCTTCATCATCGTGGGCGGGCTGGTGGGGGCGCGGCGCTTCGGCATTGCGTCGCTGGCCTGGGGCGCGCTGGTGGGTGCGATTATCGGGCCGTTTCTCATCAATGCCATCGGAGCGGCGCAGGACGGGCTGGGCTACCGGCTGAATTTCGACTGGCGCAATCGCGAATTTCGCGAGTGGGTACGGCTTTCCATCCCGCTGATGCTGGGGGTGTCGCTGGTCTCGGCCGACGACTGGATCCTGCGCTACTTCGCCTCCGGAGGGGTGGGCGACATCACCCGCCTGAACTACGCCAAGCGGCTGTTCGCGGTGCCGATTTCGATTCTTGGCCAGGCGACCGGCCAGGCCTCGATGCCGTTCTTCGCGCGCCTGTTCGGGGAAGGCAAACGGCGGGAATTCGCCGATACGGTGAACGGCTCGGTGTTCCGGATTTCGGCGGCCTCGTTGCTGGCTTCGGCATGGATGATGCCGGCGGCGCTGCCGCTCATCGATCTGGTGTACCGCCGCGGCCGCTTCAGCTTCCAGGACTCGCGCGAGACTGCGGTTTTCTTTTTCTGGTTCGCCCTGTCGCTGGCGCTGTGGTCGGCGCAGGCGCTCTACGCGCGCGCGTTTTATGCCGCCAGCGACACCATGACGCCGATGGTGGCCAGCACCATCATTGTTGTCGCGTCGCTACCGGTGTACTCGGCCATGTTTCATCACGCCGGGGTCACCGGACTGGCCATCGCCTCCGATATCGGCATCCTGATGCACACGGTGGTGCTGGCCTGGCTGCTGGACCGGCGAAAGCTGGTGCGGCTGGGCGATATGCAGTGGCTGGAGCTGGGGAAATCGCTGGCGACAGCGGCGTTGGCGGCGGCGGCCGGTTATGCCGTAGCTCGCATCTTTGTGGTGAATGGAAGCCGCAGAGCCGACCTGCTGTCGCTGGTGGCGATCAGCGCGGTGTGGCTGGCCGCGGCGGCGGTGGGATTATGGCTGACGAAATCGATCCTGCCGCAGGAGCTGCGCCGCAAACGTGCGCCGGCAAATCCCAACATCAGCGCGCCGGAGGCGGTGGTGGAGCGGACAACGGGAGGGGTGCAGCCGTAGAACAGCAGTGACCAGTTGCCGGTTGTCAGTTTGCAGCCTGCTGCGAACGCGAACTACCGTGAGGAGACCAGGATGAGGCGGCGCCTGAGTGTTCTTGCCATGATAATGACGCCAGGCGCCGCACTTGAATCAGTTAGGGGCATACCCTTCGGACCTGACCACCAGCCACTGACAACTGGCTTATTTCACAACGCGCATCTCGGACCAGTCATAGTCGAAGCGCCGGCCGCAATCGAGGCAGACCACGTAAATGCCCGTCTCCGCGTGCGCGACGCTGTCCCATTCGGTCTCGCCGGAGCTTTTTCTGGCGGAGGGAGCAGGCGAGAAGGGCAGTGACATATGCCGGTGGCGGCAACCTACCGGAAGGATCTGAAGCAATCGGTTCCACATGGCGTGTACTCGTGACTGGCGGTTGCGGGCAGTAATCCGGCGGCCGGCACCCGGCGGCGGCATGTCGCGGCCGGGTACTGACAGCCAAAGCCGTGGGCGGACGAACTCACCGCCGTCATCCCGAGACTCTCCCCGGGGCAGCGACCGTGTCAAGCAAACGATTACCTTAGAGCGCACTTTGGGAACCAGTTTCGAACTGGACCGGCGCCCCGACCCTTATCGGGAATCGCTATACGCGGGCAGCAGCGGCGGCGGCGGCGCTCTCGCCGGTGGCCGGCGTGGAGGCGCTTTCCCGGGCTTCGCCGTTGGCCTTCTGGCCCGGCTTGCGAATGTCGATGCCACCCTTGAAGTAGGCGCCGTCCTCGATGCTGATGCGCTGCGCCACCACGTCGCCGGTCAGCGAGCCCTCGCCGCGGATATCGACGCGGTCGCTGGCGGACATGTTGCCGCGCACCTTGCCCAGGACCACGATCTCGCGCGCCGAGATGTTGGCCGAGACCACGCCGTTGCGCCCAACCGTCACGCGGTTGCCGGGCAGGTTGATGGAGCCTTCGACCCGGCCGTCAATGTAGAGCGACTCGGAGCCGGTGACCTCGCCCTTGATGACCAGGGACTTGCCAAGGGTGGCCTGCTCCTGGGTGCTCAGCGGCGGGCTGGCCGGACGGGGAGCGCTCACCGGCTCGGCCGGCGGGGTAACGCTGCGCTGCGGCTCAGGGGTGGGAGTGGGGGTGGTGGGGGGATTTGTAGGTTTCCACATGTCTGCTCTTAAATCCTTTCCAAGGAAGTACGTGCTGCTACCCCAAAACCGGCGGTCCCTGGCGGACCCCGAGATTAGAGAGCACCTGTTTTGCCAAACCGAAACCCCACAGCTCCTGGTTGCGATCTGCTGGTTTGGTGCGGCGATTCTCAACTCATCGCCCAGCTCGCACGCGTCTGCGCGGACCGGCACGCGATGTAAATATTGCTAACATACAGCGAGTTTGTGGATCAGGGAATCCCCCTGGGTACTTTTTCCTGACCGCCTGGATACCATTCCGGCAACGGATTACGGGAAAGGGATTAGAGCAGTCGGCGGTAGCCGGTTTCCGGCGCGCCCAGCCCAGGGGCGGGACAACCTGACTCCCCTTCAGAAGCGGTAGTTTCCGTTATTCTTATCCCGAATCCTGAAAATTCCGGAAAATTCATGATTACCGATCAGGCCATCCTGCGGCACATCGAACGGCAGCCGCATCATTCGGCGGGATACAAGCAGCTGGTGCGGGAGATGAGCCTGCGCGGCGCGGAGCGCCAGCAGCTCGCCGAACGGCTGCAGGCGCTGGTCAGGAGCGCGCGCCTGGTGGAGACCGGCCGCGACCGCTACACTTTGGCCGAACACGCCGCCCGGCAGTCCCAACAAACGCAAAGTCGGCGCTTGTCGGGGGCCCCGGTTATCTCACCCCAGCCGCAAAACAAGCGGTCGGGGGCCCCGAACCTCATCGCCGGCCGGCTTAGCATGCATCGCGACGGTTACGGCTTCGTCATCCCCAATCCCGGACAGCGTACGGAGGTTGCACGGACAGGCCGTGCTGGAAGTTCTTCGCCGACAGCCGGGCCGATCGCCGGCGACATCTTCATCCCGCCGCCCGCCATCGGCTCGGCGATGCACGGCGACCAGGTGCTGGTGGAGCTGACCCGCCGGCGCGAGGTTCCGGGGTCCCCAGCAGGCGCCGGTCTTGCGCGTGCTGGGGTGGCCTATGGCCGCGCCGAAGGCCGCATCCTGCGCGTGCTCACCCGCGGCAATCCCACCGTGGTGGGCACCTTCCACTACGCGACCCCACCGCGCGCAACTTCGGCGCGAGCTGGGGGCCGCGATTACGGTACCCGGCAGAACTACGTCATCCCGATGGACGAGAAGATCACGCAGCAGATCGTTATTCCGCGCGGGATGGAGTGGCCGCGCGGCGGAGAGACAACCCTGCCCCGCCCTGGCCAAAAGAAGGCCAGAACGGGGCACCCAGCAGATGAGGCGAAGGTCGCCTCCGGGCGTGATCGCGTCCTCGGCAGGGAGGCGCGGCAGCGCGAATGGAGCGATCTGGAGAACGTAGTGGTCGAAGTCGAGATCACCGAATGGCCTTCGCCGGCGGAGAGCCCGCGCGGCCGCGTGCTGGAGATCCTCGGCTATGAAGACGACTTCGGGGTGGATGTCGAGATCGTCATCCGCAAATTCCATCTGCCGCATCAGTTCCCGGTGGAGGCGCTGCAGGAAGCGCAGCAGTTCGAGCCGGTCATCGCCGCCAGCCAGTTGCGCCATCGGCGGGACTATCGCGCGCTTCCACCCCAGCCGGCGCACATGCGGCGCGAGCCGGGGACGCCGGTCATGCCCATCGTCACCATCGACGGCGAAACCGCGCGCGACTTCGACGACGCAGTGACCGTAAGCCGCATGTCGAACGGCAACTTCGAGCTGCAGGTGCACATCGCCGACGTGGCGCATTATGTGCGGCCGGAGTCGGCCATCGATCTGGAGGCGCGGCTGCGCGGTACTTCGGTGTACTTCCCGGACCGCGCCGTGCCCATGCTGCCCATCGAGCTCTCCACCGACCTGTGCAGCCTGCGCCCGCAGGCCGATCGCATGGTGCTGTCGTGCGTGATGGAAATCGATCACCGCGGCGAGATCGTGGGCTACACGCTCAGCGAGGGCGTCATCCGCTCCGCCGAGCGCATGACCTACACCAACGTCAACCTGATCCTGGAAGGCGACGCGGCCCTGCGCCAGCACTATCACCGGCTGGTGGACGTTTTCGAGCTGATGCGGGAGCTGGCGATGGTGCTGAACCGCAAGCGCGTGCGGCGGGGCTCCATCGACTTCGATCTGCCCGAGCCGGTCATCGAGTTCGACGAGCATGGCCTGATGCAGAGCATCACTCGCTCGGAGCGCAACATTGCCAACCGCATCATCGAGGAGTTCATGCTGGCGGCCAACGAATGCGTTGCCAGCTATCTGGAAAACTGGGGCGTTGCCTCGCTCTATCGCATCCACGAAAAGCCCGAACCGAAGCGGGTGATGGATTTCGAGACGATCGCGGCGCGCCTCGGCTACTCGCTGGGCGTGGGCGCGCTGCCGGTCAAACGCGTGCAGTTCAAGGCAGAGCGGCGCGAGCGCTACGGCACGGGCCGCGGCGCAACCACGCTGGAGATCCCCGAGGACGTTCACATCACACCGCGCATGTATCAGAAGCTGACGCAGAAGATCGCCGGCAAGCCGGAGGAGCGCATACTGTCGTACCTGATGCTGCGCTCGCTGAAACAGGCGCGCTACTCGGAGAAGAACGAAGGCCACTTCGCGCTGGCTGCGCCCACCTACACGCATTTCACCTCGCCCATCCGCCGCTATCCCGACCTGATCGTGCACCGCATTCTGAAGGAGGTGCTGCGCGAGTCGGCGGAACGGGAAGAACACGGCGTGCCGGTCGGCGTGGGAGAGGTGGCGCACAGCGAAACACCGTCACCATGGTCGGAAAGAACCGGGTCCGAAAGCGCGGGTGGGGCACCGGACAAACGGGCGGGCAAGCCGCTTGCGCCCCGCTCCCCGTGGCAGGAGGCGAGTTCAGCCGCCAGGCTTTCCCGCCGGAAGACGGCGCCCGCCGCACCCGGCGGCCCGATCTCCGAGGACGAGCTGCACGACATTGCCGAGGAGTCCAGCCAGGCCGAGCGCCGCGCCGACGAGGCCGAGCGCGAGCTGATGGAATGGAAGAAGATGAAGTTCATGGAAGAGCGCATTGGCGAAGACTTCGACGGGCTGATCGTGAGCGTCACCAAATTCGGCATCTTCGTCGAGCTGACCGACATGTTCATCGAAGGGCTGGTGCCGCTCTCCTCGCTCGCCGACGATCGCTACGTCTATCACGAGAACACGCGGCAGATTATCGGCCAGCGCAGCCGCAGGACGTATTCGCTGGGCGACCCGGTTCGTGTGCTTGTGGACCGCATCGACCGCATGCAGCGGCGGATCCAGTTCGCCATCGTGGAGGAGCGGCCCTCGCGCGGCCGCGGGCGGCGCACGCGGTCCTGAAACCGGCCCGGAAAGCCGCTGTGAACCCAAAACCCGCGCCGGCCTGCCATTTGTAATGTCGGCATCGGGCGGGTGTGGGTCTCGCCCTACGCGTGGACAGCGCGGAGCCCGTTTGGGATGGCGTTCCCGGGACGGGCGGCCTGCGGTAGTTCCAGCGGTGCCGTGCCGCGTACTAGGATTACGGCGGGAGCTTCACGCGCACGGTTATAATCCGCGCCGTGCAGCCTAGCGAGCTCAACTGCCGACGCCCTGTCGGGATCACATTGCTGGTGATGTTCTTCGGGTTTGGCTGCTGCGCAGCCGGCCTCACCGTTATCCTGCTGCTTTTTCCCGGGACTGAGCTCGACACTCTCTGGATGCTGAATCCCGGCGCGCGGGAGGGCTTCTCATCCATGGGAAGCTGGGCCGTTTTGATGATGGCTGCGGTTTCAGCGGCTTGCCTGACTGCCGCTGTTGGCCTGTGGCGACTTGCAGTTTGGGGGTTGTGGACGGCGGCGGCGATTCTCGCGATTAACCTCGTCGGAGACACGGCGAACGCGCTAATCGCACGCGACTACCGAGCTTTGATCGGACTGCCCGTCGGGGGTGGAATGCTGACTTATCTGCTGACACGTAAAGCGCTCTTCCGTTGAGCGCTGCTTTGAAGGATGTAGTAGCCGACACCTCTCGCCGGGATACTCGGTGTTGCCGGCGCAAGCCGAGCGGAAGCAGGAGAATCTCACGAGTGGCAGGGGCGCGGCAGCGCATATAATGTTCGTCCTGGGCGGGGGTGAGTCTCGCCCTGGCTTGAATCCCCGCAGTAATCGCTTGCATCAACGCCAACTGGAGGAAGATACAGAATGGCATTCGAAGTTCCGCCGCTGCCCTACGACTATGCTGCCCTGGAACCCCACATCGACAAAGAAACGATGCACCTGCATCACGACAAGCACCATCAGGCTTACGTGACCAATCTGAATGCCGCGCTGGAGAAGGCGCCGGAGCTGCAGAAACTGAGCGCCGAAGAGCTGCTGAAGGGCCTGGGGAACGTGCCCGAGGCCATCCGCGCCGCCGTGCGCAACAACGGCGGCGGCCACGTGAACCACACCATGTTCTGGAAGATCATGGCGCCCAAGGCCGGCGGCCCGCCCACCGGCGCCATCGCCGACGCCATCAAGCAGACCTTCGGCGACTTCAACGCCTTCAAGGAGAAGTTCAACGACGCTGGGCTGAAGCAGTTCGGCAGCGGCTGGGCCTGGCTGGTGCGCGACCACGGCGGCAAGCTGCAGATCGTCAGCTCGGCCAACCAGGACAATCCCATGAGCCTGGGCTTCTATCCCATCATGGGCAACGACGTGTGGGAGCACGCCTATTACCTGAAATACCAGAACCGCCGCGGCGACTACCTGAAGGAGTGGTGGAACGTGGTGAACTGGACGGAAGTCAACAACCGCTTCCAGCAGAGCCAGCGGTAGAGCGCAGGAGTTGTCGAATGCAAAAGGGCGCGAGCAGCGCCCTTTTTCGCTGCTCTGAGCTCGGCGCCGGATCTTGCGGCTCCAGATTCGGGCAGGCGGGAAGTTGGCGGCTGGCATGTCCATCCTGATGGGAGTAAGCGCTGATGTACTCTAAACCAGGCGAACCAACCGTTTGCGGCGGGCTGCTTCAGGGGGCAGAACCAGATGGCGCAGTTCGCACAGATGGCTGATAGGGATGCGGAATGACGACAGGAGCGCTCGAGCTTCTGCTGGACCGGTGCGGTGATCGGCTGACCCTCATCGATATTGGGGCACGGTGGGGCGCCCACGAACGATGGCTGCCGTTGGCCAGGGTGGCGGAGATCCTCTGCTTCGAGCCGGACCCTGAGGAATGCAGACGCCTCGAGGCTGCGACGCCCCCGAACGTTCGTTACCTGCCCATCGGCCTATCCGATGCCAATGAAGAGCGGGATCTGTTTGTTACCCTCGAGCCGGCGTGCAGCTCCAACTTCGAGCCCATCCCTGAGCTTCACGAGCACTATCCAGGGCTGACAATCATCCGCCGCATCAAGAAGACGACGATGTCGTGCCGGCGGCTGGACGACGTCCTGATGGAGCAGGGGGTTGGGCCTGTGGCTGCCATGAAGCTGGATACGCAGGGGTCGGAACTCTCCATAATGAAAGGCGGTAAACGTGCCTTGGCGAAGTGTGCGCTGGTCGACATTGAGGTTGAGTTCAACCCGATTTACAGGCGGCAGCCCCTGTTTTGCGATGTTGACCGATTTCTGCGCGACCACGGCTTTGTACTGTGGCGCTTCGAAAACCTGGTGCACTATCCCACCGAATCCCTGCCGTCCGCCCAGGCCGCCATGCTGATTGCGGGAGACCCGGGACCGCCGGCGATGGCACAGGCCCCCAATGGCCAGCTCTACTGGGCGCAGGCGCAGTATGTCCGGGCGGAATACCCAAGAACGGGCGCTGAGCGGATGGAACCCGGAGAAGCGATTGTGCCGGCAATACTCGCGGCCGTTTACGGCTGGTGGGACCTCGCGCTCGAATTGGTCCGAAAGACTGGAGACGTTGACCTGCTGAAGCGTCTGAGGGCGAGTCTCACACCCGAACTTTGAGTTTTTACTGGCCTCTCAGTTTGGGTTCACCTGGATTTTCGCCATCATGCCGCCGTCTTCGTGGTCGAGGATGTGGCAGTGATACACGAAGGTCCCGGCAATGTCGGGATCGCGGAAATCCATACGCAGGGTCACGCTGGGAAACGGCCCGTGCCCTGACCAGTTGGGGACGATGATGGTATCGGAGAGGTAGGGATTGGCGAGTGGTACGCCGTTAATGGCCATCACCAGAAAATGGATCTGGTGAATGTGGAAGGCATGCACCTCGCCGGAGTGGTTTTCGATGGTCCAATCCTCCACGGCGCCTACATGGGTCACGATGGCCGGCGGATCGTCCATGTGGAACAGATGTGGTACCTGCCCGGAAACCGTGAGATAGAACTGCGTTCCCCCTGTTGTGCCGATGTTCTGCTCGGAAAAGTACAGGCTGCGAGCGGTCGTGGGACTCTGGTTCAGCAGTCCGGAGAAGCGCAGCGGCTGCCTGGGCGGCTTGATCGGGTGCGCGATTTGCGATTGCGGATGTCGGCCGCCGCGGGTGGTGAGCTGCGCCAGAATGTGCGCTTCGTTGCGGTCTCCTACCGGTCCGGTGTCGAAGCCGTTAGTCAGGAATGTGCCGCTCTGGCCCGCGGGCAGCCCGGGCACGATGAACTCCATTCGTCCGGCGGGTGGAATGTAGAGGGTGTCGGTGACGATGGGCGTTTGTAACTGCACGCCATCGATGGACAGCACCTGGAATTGCTGAAGCTGGTCCCCGTACATCAATTGCAGTGAGGTGAACTGCCTGACGGAAGCGTTCAGAAAGCGCCAGTACTCCTGGGCTCCCGGCTGCATGGTGATCATGGCCGGCAGCCCGTGTTCGGGAAAGATGGCCGGCTGGAAATTCAGCGTGACCTGGGTATTCTCGTCGGGATCGCGTGCCGGGCCGGTTTTGGTCTGCTCGCGCATGATAAGGATGCGCTCGTTCAGTCCCTGAGGGATAGGGCCCTCTACGATGAGGGCTCCCGAGGCGCCGCCGTCCACCTGGGTTGTGGTATTGCCGTGAACGTGGGGATGATACCAGTAGAGGCCCGGCGGTTCATTGGCGGGAATCTGGACGGAGTACTGAAAGGCCGGCTCGCCGGATTCGATCACGGTATTGATGATCTCATCCTGATGACAGACCGGAGGCACATTCAAACCGTGGAAGTGAATGTTGGTGGAGGAAGGCAACACCTCGTTGCCGCTACAGTCGTCGGCCGGCCCGTTGCCCTTCTTCGCCGCATGCGTGTGCATGGGCGTGGTCTTGCCCCGGTTCTGGCGGTTGTACGGCGCCTGGATGTTGTCGGTGAAGTTCAGCACCAGGCGGTCGCCGGGGTTCAGGCGCAGCGTGGGAGCTTCGATCAGTTGCCCCTGGTACATGTAGTTGTAGCAATAGTGCATGAATCCGCTGTCATCCACGGCGTTTCGCAGCGTAAGGTTGACGGTGAGCACGCCGTTCTGGCTGTAAAGGTCAACCGGATTGTTGACCGGGGAGCCGGGTTGCGGACGCGCCGGACAGACCGGCAACTGGGCCCACGCGCTCGTCAGCGAAACGCCAAATAAGAAGACAGAGAAGATTCGCAGCATTGCTCGCATTCCACACTCCGCGGAAGTAAGAAACCTGCGTCCCATCAGAACGGACGCGGTGGAAACACCGTGATGGACAGCAATCCGTCGCTCAGCAGGTCGGGCACTTCGGAGGCCGGCGACTCGGTAAGCGTGCACAGCGTGCCATCGGAGGCGATCTTCACGATGCCGATATAAGAGGCGGTAAAACCGTATTCGGCCACGTACAGCACTCCCCCGGTGCCGGTGTTGTCGCGCGTGGCCACGGATCCGACAAAAGCCCAGGGATTGTAAAAGCCGCCCAGCGGGCTGGAGGTACATCCGCCGCTGACCCGGCCGGTGCGGGCGTCGAAAAAGGCTGCGGCCACCGAGCCGCCATCGTTGTCGCCCAGAAATATCATGGTTCCATCCGGACTGAGGCGCAGCGCCGCGGAGTTGATGCCGACTCCCACAGCGTGGGAGACGCCGCTGACCGTGTACTCCAGCGTGGGAGTCAGCCTGCCCGAGGAAATGTCCGAGACCTCAATTATGGTGGCGAGAGAGGAGTCGCCGAAGATGGCGAAATGTCCGTCGGGGCTGATGTCCACCGACTCGGGAAAATAGATTCCCGAGCGGATATAGGCGGTGGAGTTCTGCGCGTCACCGTTGGACTGCGGCAGGCCGTTGGCGATATTGAATGACTCGATCGAGCCATCGGCGTAGGCGACCACCAGAATGTCGCCGTGCAGCGCCATGCCGGCAACCGAGCCGCCATTCAGTCCGGCGGCGGAGACGTCCTCCAGGAACGAAAGCTGGCATCCGGGCTGGACCGAGAAGGTGGCGATGGTGTTGGATGCTGTATAGGCTGCGTAGAGATAATTTGCGTTCAGCACAATGCCGATGCCATTGCTGTCGCCGGCGTCGCCGGGCGAGGCGGGGAAGTTGCCCGCCAGCTGGTTCGTCGTCAGATCGATGGCGGAGATTTCCCCGCTGCCGGCGTTAGAAGCGTAGACGCAATGCGTGGCGGCATCCGGCAGCAGGTTAATCCGCTGAGTGCCGAAGAAGCCGCCGCCGATGCCGCGCCCGCGCGTGATGATGTCGCTTGCGAACGTCAGAGTGGGCGCCGCCGGTGTCCCACCGGCCGCAAAGAAGCTCACGTAATTGTGCGAGACGCCATCGTCATTGGTGATGACGTAAATGGGCGATGACGGGGACGGCAGCGAGCGCTCGGCGGCCAGCAGGGACACGCCCCCTCCGACAAGCATGGCTGCTGTCAGTAACAACTTCAGCGTAAACCTCATATGGCGTGGTCCTTCTGGAAGCACAAAGCGAAGCGTACTGCAATGCTATACCAGCGACAGAGATACCTGCAATGCGCGCGACGTATGGTTTGCGGCCGCAGTTGCAACAGCACACAACTGCCGGTGTTTCACTACTATGGTCGATCGTATTCACACACGACCGGGAGTTGGTGGTCTGCCCGGGCCTGGTCAAAAGCATGCGCCCTATTTTGACGATGGAGCTCGGGTAGCCTGTGCCTGGTTAGGTGCCAGCCTAAGGACGAAGCTGTGATTCGCCCTTAAGAAGCGGAGTCCGGCGACTCCTATTCAGCCGTCACCAGGTTGGGCTTTAGTTCACGGACGGCAGGTTACACACTGGTGGACCGGGATGGCGAGCAGGCTGAAGACGGTGCCATAGCCGCCCGCTCCTCCAGCGGAGGTTGTGCCGTAGAAGAACCCGTTCGTCGCCTGCAAGAGGCCGGCGGTCGGCCCGACGCCGTCCGTCCCGTTGAAGCTGTGCAGCGTGGTCAGCGTGCCCGCGAGGGTGATTCTGAAGACCGTTCCACAGCCGGAGCTGGAGCAGTAGCTGCCGGCGCCTCCCGTCGCCGTCGTCCCATACAGATTGCCGTCGCTGCCCTGCGCCAGAGGCGCGGTGGGCCCGGAGCCGTCCGCGCAGCCCGGTTGCGAGCAGAAACTGTACAGCGTGGTCAGCGTGCCGGCGGAGGTCATCCGGAAGACCGTACCCTGGTTATTGGCGCCGCCGGCGGAGGTTGTGCCGTAGAAGTCTCCGTTGCCGGCCTGCACCAGCCCGGCGTCGGGGGCGGCGCCGTCGATCATGTCGAAGTTGTGGATGGTGAGCATTGTCCCCGAAGAAGTAATCCGGAAGACGGTGCCACAGCCGCTGATCCCGTTTGGACTACAGGCGTTGCTGGTGCCGCCTCCAAACGTTGTTCCGTAGAAGTTGCCGTCGCTGCCCTGCACCAGAGGGGCTACAGGCTGGTAGCCGTCCGTACAGTCGCCTTCAGAGCAGAAGTCATGCAACGTGGTCAGCGCGCCCGCGGCGGTGACCTTGAAGACGGTGCCTGCGGAGTAGATGCCGCCGCTGCCGGAAGTTGTTCCGTAAAAGTTGCCATCGCTGGCCAGAGTGAGGGCGGCCTCAGGAAACCTGCCGTCAGTGCAGCCTGACTGCGAGCAGAAGTTGTACAGGGTGGTCAGCGCGCCGGCCGGAGTGATGCGGAATACGGTGCCAACCATAGGGGGAAAGACACCGCCGCCATACATCGTGGTGCCGTAGAAGTTGCCGTCGCTGCCCTGTAGGAGCCCGGCCATGGGCATTGCGCCATCGGCGCAGTTCGGCTGCGCGCAAAAATTGTAGAGCGTGGTCAGCGTGCCGCCCGGAGTCATTCTGAACACCAGACCATAGCCATACGCTCCGCCTTCAGCCGTGGTGCCATAGAAGTTCCCGTCGGCGCCACGAACCAGGGCGGTGTAGATGGGGTAAGCGCCGTTCGTCCAGTTGAAATTCGCCAGCGTGCTGAAGGCGATGCTCTGGGCGGATAGGCCGGTTACCGCCGCAGCACAAAATAACAGGAGGATGACGCCGAATGCCGCAGGTTTCCGCAAACAGCCGGCTCCGGGGCGCTGCGCCGGCACGAAGGTTCGTGGCTTTGTCATGGGGCCTCCTGAGTGCGATCGGCTGTCGGAAGAAGATCGAGAGCTGCGGAGAGTTGGAGTCGTAAGGGGCTCGACAACCGGGGACGGTGAGCCGGCGGCAGATCGATCGTTTCTGCCGTAGCTTTGCCCACTTACCAGGCGCACGCAGGCTTCCATGGCAAAGCTAAGCGCCCATTCAGCGGAGTTCAAGGACGAATGGGCGAAGTTGTTCCTTTTGTTGGCGGGAAATTCCCAGGTTGAAACCAAACGAGGTGTGAGGTCGTGGCGTTACGCGGCGCTGAAGAGCCGCACTGCCCGTGAACGGCGGACCGCGGTTACTCGTACACCGAGCAGCCGCATCCCGGCGAGGGCACGTGCACCTTCAGAAAGTCCGAGACGCGCTGGTAGGCGTCGATCTGGTTGGAGACGCGGGCGAAGCCGTGGCCCTCGTCGCTGTAGATCTTCAACTGCGCCGTCCCGCCGCGCTTCTTCACCGCGTCGGCCACCTGCTGCGCTTCCTCGGCCGGGCAGCGCGGATCGTTGCCGCCCGCCAGCAGCAGCAGCGGCGCCTTGATGTGGTCGACAAAATTGATGGGCGAGCGGTCTTCATAGAGCGCCTTATTCTTCGCCGGATCGCCCATGGTCGCCAGATCGTATTCGCGCAGTCTGGGATCTTCGTTGGCGATTTCGGTAAACCAGTTCACGAAGGGCACAAGGGCCACACCCGCGGCCCACATGTCCGGGGCTTTGGTCACCGCCATCATGGTGAGATAGCCGCCGTAGCTGCCGCCCATCACGATGAGCTTTTTGGGATCGACGAAGGGGCTCTTCCTGATCCACTCGGCCGCGTCGAGCACGTCGTTCAGCTCCTGGCCGCCGCCGTCACCCATGTTGGCGTCGGTGAAGGCCTTGCCGTATCCGGTTGAGCCGCGGTAGTTGGGCGCGATGACCAGATAGCCCTGGTTGACCATGTACTGGATGAGGCGGTTGAAGGAGTCAACCGACTGGGCCGCCGGCCCGCCGTGAATGTACACGATGGCGGGGAACTTGCCGTTGGGCTGAATGCTGTTGGGGACGTAGGCGAAGGCGGAGATGGTCCATTTGCCATCGCGGCTGGGATAGTGCACCAGATACGGCTCAACCATGTCGGAGCTGCGCAGGCCGGCCACCAGCGAGTGGGTGATCTGCTGCGACTGCTTCGAGGCGACGTCATAGACCCAGAGATCGCCGGGAGCGTCGGCGCCGTTGTGGTAGTAGAGCAGGCGCGAGCCGTCGCGGGTGAAAGCTGTGGGATGACCGGCGGGCGTATTCACTCCCGGACTGATGGGCAGCGCCTCGACGCGGCGGGCGGCGAGGTCGCACGTGTAAATGTTGGTCGTGCCGTCCACGTTGGCGGTCCAGGTCACGGACTTGCCGTCAGGGGAAAAGCTGCCGGCGCTGAGCTCCCATTTCTCTTCGGTCAGCCAGTCGATTTTCCTGGTGGCAACGTCCAGCAGTCCCACATTGTTGTAGCCGTTGCGCGCGTCGGAGGTAATCAGCACGGTTCTGCCGTCGGGCGAGATGTCGGCAGCATCGTAGTTGTGCCAGCCCTTGTGCGGCGTGAGATTGGTGCTCTGGCCGCTCGCCAGATCGACCACGAAAACGCCGGAATCCTTGCCGGTGGCGTGCCGCTGCGTGTAGACGATGAACTTCCCGTCACGGGAGAAGATCGGTCCCGTGTTGCTCAGCTCCTTTGGCGTGTTCCTGGTCAGGTGGCGGAGGTGGCGGGTGGCGATGTCAATCAGCTCGAGCTCGTAGCTGGAGCCGGTTTTGGGCTTGGTGATGTAGGCGAGCTGTTTGCCATCGGGCGACCACGCCGGGTTGATTTCCGCCGAGTCGGGCGAGAGCGTCAGGTTGGTCACCTCGCCGGTCCTGGGCGAGACCAGAAAGATGTCCCACTGCTCGTCGCCGTCGTGGTCGGAGATGTAGGCGATCCAGGCGCCGTCGGGCGACCAGGTGGGCTGCGCCTGGCGCTGGTCGCTGATGGTCAACTGCGTGGGCCAGCCGCCGGCCGCCGGAACCAGCCACAGGTTGTTGCGCCCGCTGATGTTGGAGATGAAGGCCACCTGTTTGCCGTCGGGCGACCACGTCGAGCCGCCCATCAGGCGCGTCATGTAGAGCTTCTCGATGGAGAAGGACTGCATGTCGGGAACCGTCCTGCTGCCGAGTTTGCCGGCATCGGTGATGGCCTGCGGTTCCACTGCAACCGCCGATGTTGCGGTGGTTGGGGTGGAAGGGCCGGGGTCCCCAACGACCGCCGATGTTGCGGCGCCTGGGGTGGACTCAGGAGGCTGCTGGGCGAATGTGGTAAGCGTTATGGCGAGAACAGTTGCGGCAAGAAAGAGCCTGATCACAGGGCTCTATTGTAGATTGTCTCGTGAGCATGAAGCGCGAAGAGTTCAACCGTCTGGTGGAAGAGGCGCTGGATTCGCTGCCCAGGGAGTTTCGCAGCCGCATTCAGAACGTCGCCGTTCTGGTCGAGGACCTGCCTCCGGGCCAGAAACCACCCGAGCCGGGCAAACCGATGACGTTGCGCCTGGGTCTCTTCCATGGCGTGCCCATGACCCACAGGAGCTTCTTCAACCTGCCGACCGGTCCCGACTACATCGTGCTCTATCAGAAGAATATCGAGGCGGTCTGCCGCACTGACGCCGCGGTGCGCGAACAGGTCCGGCGGACCGTCATCCACGAATTCGGACACTACTTCGGAATGACGGAAGAGCAGCTGAAGGACGTATAGCAGCCGTTGTCAGTGATGTCCGTCACCGACCGCCGCAGTCGAACGCGGCGATACTGCTCTCCTGCCGCAGGAGGCTCAGGGTATGAAATCCCGCAAACCATTCATCGCGTCGGCCACGGTCCTGGGAGTTGTGCTTCTTGTGAGTTGTCTTCTTTCTTCTCTTGTCCAGGCCCAGACGTTCACCGTCCTTCACAACTTCACCGGAGGAGCCGATGGAGCAGGGCCCTACGTAGGCCTGACCATGGACCGCGCGGGCAATCTCTACGGAACAACCAATTATGGCGGTAACACAGCCGGCGTTTGCAGTGGTCAGGGATGCGGTGTGGTTTTTCGAATGACGAACCCGGGAGGCGGTTGGGTCTTGACGCCGCTGTACAAGTTTGCCGGTGGTTCGGACGGCGTGGAACCCCAGGCGCCGGTGACCATTGCCCCGAACGGCACGCCGTACGGAACGACCTTCGCCGGGGGCGGCGCGAGCTGGTGTGGTGCCGGATGCGGCACGGTTTACAATGTGCGGCCGCCGGCACATGCATCAGCCAGCGTTCTGGGCGGCTGGAATGAGAGCGTCGCCTACGCCTTTAACGGTGACACCGATGCCGCTTATCCCGGATATGGCGGGCTGTACTTCGCGCCGGATGGCAACGCCTATGGCACCACCATGGGCGGAGGCGCCGGAAACCGCGGCGCTGTCTACGAACTCACGCCCTCCGCCGGCGGGTGGACGGAAACCGTCATCTACAGGTTCATGGCCGGTAACGATGGTTTGGTCCCCTTCGGCGGAGTCGTCGCCGACAGCAACGGCAATCTGTACGGAACCACCATCGCCGGCGGGGGCGCGTCCGCCTGCGCCAACGGGTGTGGCACGGTTTACCAACTGACGCCCTCCGGTTCGGGATGGACGGAACACGTCATCTACAGCTTTACCGATGGCGACGATGGAGAAACTCCCATCGGCAACCTCATCGTGGATGCAGCGGGAAACCTGTATGGAACCGCCAGTGAAGCTGGAATCAATGGCGGCGGCACGGTCTTTGAGCTGTCACCTTCCAACGGTGGATGGACCTTCACCCTGCTCTACGGCTTTTCCGGGAATCCCAACGGCTCAGCCGGACCGTGGGGCGGTCTGACGCGGGACGCGGCGGGCAATCTCTATGGCACCACCGGCTACGATGGCGTCCTGGGGCAGGGCACGGTGTTTGAGTTGCAGCCGGTCGATGGCGGCTGGAACTATGTTGACCTGTACGAGTTTCAGGGCTCGAGCGACGGTGCTCATCCTTACGGCAACGTGACCGTGGACAGCAACGGCAATCTCTACGGCACCGCCTCCGGCGACGGAGCCTACGCCCATGGCGTCGTCTGGAAAATCTCTGGCGTCAATGGAGCGCAGAGCCGCTAGCGCTCGGGTGCACCTGGCAGCGCAGGCCGGCCCCGTCCAGGATGCCGGCCGTGCCAGGCGAATCATCTTCATTCTTGCGTTCTTCTTACGGCGTGATCTCGAAGACGACACCGCAGCCGGTGGGCTGGCAGTTATTAGCTCCGCCGCCGTACATGGTTGTACCGTATAGGTTGCCGTTCGCATCCCGGTACAGGCGGCCCATGGGCTGAGCGCCGTCACTGCCGCCGGTAAAGTTATGAAGCCTGCTGTAAATCCATTCGCTCTGGGAGAGGCGTTTCAGCTGGTAGACCCCGCCATAGCCATAAGGGCCATCGTCGCGGGAGGTGCCGTAGAGAACGCCGCTTCCGGCCATAATCAGGCTGGCCATACTGCCGCTTTCGCTGGCGATGACGCTGAAGTTCCAGCGCTGGTCGCGATAGGAGAGCTCAAAGACGACCCCAGGCTGGCTGGTGGCGCCATAAAGATTGCCGTCGGGGCCGATCACCAGACCACCGCACGGAAGCGCGCCGTCCATTCCGCCCTGGAAGCGATAGAGCACCGTCTCGGTCCAACCGGAGCCGGTAGGGGTTAGCTCATAGACCGTGCCACATCCGTCGACGCAGGCGGACGCGCCTCCTCCGTTGAGGGTGGTGCCATAGAGATTGCCGGCCTGGTCAGCCACTACGCCGGAATAAGGCCAGGCTCCGTCGTCTCCCCCGGCAAAGCTGTAAAGGACATTTTCTGTCCATTGGCCGTTCAGAAGAGTCAACTTGTAAACCGTGCCGCAACCGGAAGGCGCCCAGGCGCAGCCTCCGCCTCCATAGCTTGCCCCGTAGATGTTGCCGCCCTGATCGAACAGCAGGGCGCCCACCGGGTTTCGCGCTCCGCTGCCGCAGTCGAAGCCATACAGATCGGTATGGACCCAGGGCTCCAGAACCGAATACGGCACGTGGGCCGGCGGTCGGTCGTTAAACACGGTGCCGCAGTTGCCAAAGCTCCCGTACTCGGCTGCTCCATACAGGCTGCCGTTCGGGCCGACGACGATGTCCTGGGGAGTGCCCCCGGGAGCCGTGTCCAGCGGCGCCATCAGCCAGCCGGAGCCGCTGTGGGTGAGCCGGAAGACGGAGGCATCGTAACCGTTATCGCCGCCCGACGTGGTTCCGTAGAGATTGCCGGCACGGTCCATGGTCACGCCAGTCGTGGGGTTCTGGCCGTCGGCCCCGGCGGTGAAGCGATAAATGACGTTGTAGGTTTGTGCCGGCGACGGTTGCACGCTCACGAACGCGAACATCAAGATGAGAAATACGAGGACCATACATCCGGCAAATCCGGCCCGTATCGCTCCGGGCATTACATCTGGAAATCTCGCCTTGCGCATTGGTTCACCTCCTTGCCGATCGGCGGAGTGGAATTCGCGGAACAGGAGTTTGGGAGACTCCAGGGAATCACAGGAGAAGGTGTCGCAGGCTTATTTCTCGCCGCGGGAACGATGTCAGTGGAGGAAAAAGGCCGGGAGTCCTTCCCGAGACACCAAGGAAATTTTCGCCGCTTCAGCCAGCATTTGTCAGTGATTTGCGGCGCAGTGCCGGGTGATATCGGCGTGAACGCCGCCCGCCGATCAATGGCGAGCTCATCTGCTATCATGCGCTCCTGAGCGTCGTTATACCGCGCCCAGGCTTCACATTCACCAGAAACGGATTGCGCCTTTCAGATCATCGAAAGCATGCCTGGCCATCGCAACCTGCGGCCAAACTCAGGATAGGAAATGTCATCAGCGATCGAACGCAAAACCTGCACCGCGCCGGATGGGGTTGAGATTGTGTACTCCGCCGCCGGCGCGGGGCCAATCGGTTTGGCGTTCATTCACGGCGGACTGGCCAATCGCGGCTTCTGGGACGGCGAGCTGAAGCGCTTCGCGGCCGAGTATCGGGTCGTCGCTCCCGACCTGGCCGGGCATGGCGACTCGGGCAGCAACCGCCCGAAGTGGGGCATGCCGGAATTCGGGGCCGACGTTGGGGCGATGGTCGAAGCCGAGCACCTCGACAAAGTGGTGCTGTTCGGCAATTCGCTGGGCGGCCCGGTCGCCGTGGAAGCGGCACTGCTGCTGCCCGGCAAGGTGCTGGGGGTGGTCGGGGTGGATACCTTCCAGAGCGTGACGTACAAGCTCACTGCGGAGGCGGCGCGCCAGCGGGCTGAGGCCTTTCGCAATGACTACAGCGGCAGCCTGAAGGCGATGGTCAGGCAACTGTTCCATGCCGACGCCGATCCGGCGCTTCTAGCCGACGCGGAAAACCGCATGCGCGGCACTTCGCCCGAAGTCGCCTATGACCTTTTTCTCTCCTTCGGCGACTACGACACGGCCGGCGCGGTGCGGCGCCTCACGGTCCCGCTGCGCGCCATCAACGGCGACATTTATCCGACGGACGTGGAAGGCGTCCGTAAGGTGAAGCCGGATTTCGAGGTCGTGATCATGCAGCACATGGGCCACTACCCCATGCTGGAACGGCCGGAGGAGTTCGACCGGCATGTGGCGGAAGTGGTGCGCGCGCTGGCTGGCTGAAGGTGATGGCAGGCGAGCGCCGGGTGCGGAGGGCGGCTGTTGTTCCCGAGCTGCAGCTTCAGATCACCGTTCGCGTCGTCGTCTGGTGCTGCTTCTTCCACTGCTTCATCTGCTTCTTTTGCAGCTTGGCCTGCTGCTTCTGCGACTTGCGCAGTTGTTTGTCGTAGCTCTTCGCCGACTTCTGCACCTGCGCCGGTGCCTCGGGGTGGTTGGAATGGGTGCGGGCATCGAGGACCATCGGAGCGCAGAGCGCCAGACCGAAAACCACAAGAGAAATCCAGCCGGTTATTTTCTTCACACGTCCACCATATCGGAGGGTCTGGTCCAGGAGGGTCTAACTGAATTTTACACTGGCCTGTCAATTACGGTGAAACGAAAGCGGCGGTGGCTCAGTCTGAATTCTAGTGCTTTCGTGGGATATTGCGGGCTGGATGTTGCGGGACGACCGCTGGCCAGGATCAGATACGCTGGCAATCTCCGATCAAAAGTTTCCATTGCCTGAGCGTGCTTTGGGTCCCACTGAATAGCCGACCATTCAGCCTGAGGGCTTGCGCATACGGTAGGAGGCGATTGAGGGTATGGAGTGTTATTCGAAAGGGTCTGCCTGATGGCCTCGGTTGCGCCGTCGGCTGTGAGCGGGTCTCGTCTATCCGCGGCCGTAGATTTGGCCACCGTGACCGTTGTTTTTGCCGCTGGCTCTCTCAGTGTCCCGTTCGTGAATCCGATCCTGCGACACGGGCACAGCTTGTCCACCGCCTTCGTTGCGGCTGCCTATCAGTTTTTTCGCTGGAGGGGCTGGCACCGCTCACCGTCATGGTCTCTGGCGGAAAGAGATCGCCGCGCCTCCGAGCCATAGGGGCCCGTCCGGATCACGCGCCAAACCGGAACTTACCGGTACGTCCTGTCGGTTTCTGATCTGCCGACAAAGCGCTCAGACCAGGCGGCAGTCGGGTGTTTGACTGCCTCATTCCAGCAGCCATATCATCGGGGGTCACTTTGGTGCCCTCCCCATGATCGAGACCACCATCTCGCATTACCACATCATCGCCAAGCTCGGCGGCGGCGGCATGGGGGTGGTGTACAAGGCTGAGGACACCCGGCTGGGCCGCTTCGTCGCCCTGAAGTTTCTTCCGGACGACGTTGCAAGCGATGCGGTAGCGCTCGAGCGCTTCCGCCGCGAGGCGCGCGCCGCTTCCGCCCTTAACCATCCCCACATCTGCACCATTCACGATGTTGGTGAGGAAAATGGTCGCGCCTACATGGTGATGGAATTCCTGGAAGGCGCCACCCTGAAGCACTACATCGCAGGCCGGCCCCTGGAGACCGAACTGCTGTTGAATCTGGGAACCGAGATCGCCGATGCCCTGGACGCAGCCCACGCGCATGGCGTCATCCATCGCGACATCAAGCCGGCCAACATCTTTGTCACCTCACGCGCGCACGCGAAAATTCTGGACTTTGGCCTGGCGAAAGTTACGGACAAGGCGACCGCGGGCGACGAGACTGCAATATTGACGGCTGATTCCGATGTGCAGCTTACCAGCCCGGGAACTACGCCCGGCACGCTGGCCTACATGTCGCCGGAACAGCTGCGTGGGAAGGCTCTGGACCCGCGCACCGATCTGTACTCCTTCGGTGCCGTGCTGTATGAGATGGCCACCGGCAAGATACCGTTCGACGGCGAGAGCCCCAGCGACATCGCCAGTGCCATCTTGCGCGATGAACCTCCGCCGCCGTCGCAGGTGAATTCGAACGTCTCTCCGCAACTGGAAGCGGTCATCCACAAAGCCCTGGAGAAGGACCGCAATTTGCGTTATCAACACGCCTCGGAGATGCGCAGCGACCTGCAGCGGCTGAAGCGCGACATGGAGCCCGGGCAGTACGCGCGCCTGGGATCCGCGACTGTCCAGCCGCATGGCCACAAAGGAGAACCGGCAAGACGCGGGCGGAAATGGAAGGTCGCAATCAGCGTGAGTGCAATCCTCATTGCGGCCCTGGTTGCCTTTACGTTCTACTACCGTTCCCATCGCGCGCCGCGGCTCACGGGGAAGGACGGCATCGTGATAGCCGACTTTGCCAACAGCACGGGTGATCCTGTATTTGACGGCACGCTGAAAACAGCGCTTACGGTAGCGCTGTCGCAATCTCCGTTTCTGAACGTGCTCTCCGAGAGCAAAGTGGCGGCGACGTTGAAGCTGATGGCGAGTTCCCCGGCTACCAGACTGACGCCCGAGCTGGCACGCGAAGTCTGCCTTCGGGCGGGCAGCAAGGCCTACATTGCGGCATCGATTGACAGCCTGGGTAATGAATACGTACTGGGAATGAAAGCCGTGGACTGCCAAAGCGGCGACCGGTTAGCGGAAGCGCAGGTCACGGCCAACCGCAAGGAGGGTGTGCTGAACGCGGTGGGCGAGGCGGCGGCGAAGCTGCGCAGCAAGCTGGGCGAGTCGCTGGCGACGGTGCACAAGTACGATGTTCCGCTCGCACAGGCCACGACTTCCTCGCTGGAAGCTCTGCGCGTCTATACCTTGGGTAGAAGAGCCTACCAGGAACAGGGTGCCCGCGCAGCTCTGCCTTACTTTGAGCAGGCGATTCAGCTCGATCCTAACTTTGCCATGGCCTATCACGCGCTGGGGGCCGATTATCACAGCCTTGGCGAGCTGACCCGGGCCGACGATTATTTGGCCAGGGCTTTCCAGCTGCGCGATCACGCCAGTGAGCGGGAGAGGCTTCTTATCACCGCCGATTACTACCAGAAGGTTATGGGAGAGTTGGACAAGGCGGCGCAAGCCTATCACGAGACCATTGACGCCTATCCCCAGGACTTCCCGGCCTATGGCAATCTCGGCGTCCTCTATGTCTTACAGGGCCAATACGAAAAAGCAGCAGAAGTCACGCAGCAGGCGTTGCGGATAGCGCCCAATAGCGTCGCTATGTACGAGAACCTCGCCAGCATCATGCTCGCCCTGCAGCGCTTCGACGAATCCCGACAACAAATTGAGAAAGCACGAGCACGAAAGCTGGATGATTTTGTCCTGCACACCAGCCTGTATGCGCTGGCGTTTCTTTCCGGGGACGAAGCGGCAGCTGCTGAACAGCAGCGGCTGCTGGCGGCGAATCCGGGATGGGATACCTTTGGGCTGTCGCTCGCTTCGGCCACGGTTGCGTATGGTGGTCATCTTGCCAGGGCACGGGAGTTGACCCGGCGTTCTGTGGAATCCGCCATAGCAGCCGACAGCAAAGAGACCGGCGCAATCTGGTGGGAGAATGCTGCGTTGCGCGAGGCCGCCTTCGGCAATTTTGCCCAGGCGCAACGGGCCGCAGCATCAGGACTAAGCCTGTTCCCAGCCAGTCAGGGTGTAACCGCGGAAGCGGCGCTTGCCTTCGCCATGAGCGGCGATACGGTACGAGCGCAATCGCTGATGCGGGACCTGAACAGACGTTACCCGCAGGATACCCAGATGCGATCGCTCTGGCTGCCTGCAATTCGCGGTCAACTGGCATTGGACCGCAACGATGCTGCTGCGGCCATTGAAGATCTGCAGCCTGCTTCACCGCCGATTGAGTACGGACAAATTCCATTCGTGGCGAATATCTCCTGCCTGTACCCCACGTATATTCGTGGGCAAGCCGATCTTGCTGCGGGGCAAGGTGCGGCCGCGGCCGCCGAGTTCCAGAAGATCCTCGACCACACCGGCACCGTATGGAACTGCTGGACGGGAGCACTGGCACGCCTCGGTGTGGCCCGCGCCCATGCGCTGCAGGCAAAGAACTCCAGTGGCGCAGACGCGGACGCTGACGCCGGCCGCCTCCGCGCCCTCGCCGCGTACAAAGGCTTCCTTACCCTGTGGAAAGACGCCGACCGCGACATTCCCATCTACAAGCAAGCCATGGCCGAGTACGCAAAGCTGCACTAGCAGGGCGGTGAGACACGTCAATGGCTATTGGGGCATTCTCACCAGAGGATTGACGGGAAAAGCGTAACTCAGCGGGACGTACCGGGAATTGACCGCCAAAGCTGTTCGCCCTATCATCTAGCAACCTTGCAAACCGATGAGATGACCGGCAGTACCATCTCTCATTACCGCATCCTCAGGAAGCTTGGCGGCGGCGGCATGGGCGTCGTTTACCAGGCCGAGGACACCGAACTGGGCCGCTTCGTTGCCCTCAAATTTCTGCCCGACAACGTGGCTGATGACCCGCAAGCGCTGGAACGCTTCCGTCGCGAGGCCCGTGCTGCCTCCGCGCTCAACCACCCCAACCTCTGCACGATCTACGAAATCGGCAAACAGGACGGCCATTCCTACATCGCCATGGAATTCCTCGATGGCCTGACGCTGAAGCACCTCATCGCCGGCCGCTCCCTCGAGACTGATCAGGTTCTTTCTTTAGGCATCCAGATTGCTGACGCGCTCGATGCCGCCCACGCTGAAGGCATCATTCACCGCGACATCAAACCCGCGAACATCTTTGTCACCCGCCGAAGCCGTGTCAAGATTCTCGACTTCGGTCTCGCCAAAGTGACCGGAAGAACCGCAGAAAACGCCGAAACTCTGGTCGCCGATTCCAGCGCCCAGCACCTCACCAGCCCCGGAGCCATGCTGGGCACGGTGGCTTACATGTCGCCCGAGCAGGTCCGCGGTAAGCAACTCGACAGCCGCACCGATCTGTTTTCGTTCGGCGCCGTACTCTATGAAATGGCGACCGGCAAATCACCGTTCGAAGGAGCCACCTCGGGGGAAATTTGCGGCGCTATTCTGCACCAGGCGGTTCGTCCTGTGTCGCAGGTCAATCCCGAAGTCCCCTCGCAGCTGGAAGCGATCATCCACAAGGCGCTGGAGAAAGACCGTCAACTCCGCTACCAGCATGCCTCCGAGATGCGTGCCGACCTGTCGCGCCTGTCGCGCGATTCCAGCTCCGACCGCGGGCTCGACGATTCGGGCAGACTCAGGAGGGAGGCGCCTCCCGCCGCCAGCTCAACGAAGACCTGGGTGGTGGCAGGCTGCGCCATAGTCGCACTGTTGGTCGCCGGACTTGTTCTGTGGCGCGTGCTGCGGCGGCCTGTGTCCTCGCCGGGTGGTCCGGCGGCACAAACCGCGGTTGCGGTATTGCCGTTCCAAAATGCCGGCTCCGACAAGGACATTGACTATCTCCGTCTGGCGTTGCCGGATGAAATCGCCACCACGCTGAGTCGCATCAAGACCTTTTCTGTTCGGCCGTTCGCCACGACCAGCAGATACAACGGCCCGAATGTGGATCTGCAGCAGGCCGGCCATGCGATGGGCGTCAGCTCCATCGTTACCGGTCACTACCTTTCCGCGGCCGGTCATCTGGAAATCACTCTCGAAGCCGTGGACGTTCCTACAAACCGGACTGTGTGGCGCGACCAGGTACAGGTGGCTTCCGCCGACGGCCTCGCCATGCGCGAGCAGGTAACGTCGGCGGTTCGCCAGGGACTCGTGCCTGCGATCGGCGGGGTTTCCATGGCCGACGAGGCGGAATCCCGCCCCAGGAACGAAGAGGCCTACGAGCTATACCTGCGTAGTGTTGCTATCTCCGACGATCCGCCCCCTAACAGGCAGGCTATCGCAATGCTGGAGCGGGTCGTTGCTCTCGATCCAACTTACGGGCAGGCGTGGAGTGCTCTGGGGCATCGCTACTACTACGATGCCCAATATGGCAGCGGCGGCGAAGCGATGTACAAGCGTTCGTATTCGGCGTACGAACGCGCGCTGACGCTCGATCCCAACCTGATTGATGCTGCCTCACAGCTGGTCACCACGCGCGCCGAGCGCGGCGAGCTCGTCGACTCCTACGGCGAAGCCTTGGCCCTGGTCAACCGCTTCCCCAACAGCTCCCAGTCGCACTTCGCCCTCAGCTATGCCTTGCGGTATGCCGGCCTGCTGGACGAGGCCAGTCGCGAGTGCGACAAGGCCCTGGCCCTGGATTCCAGCGATAGCTCGCTTCGTTCCTGCTTCTGGCCATTCGTCTGGTTAGGCCAATATCAACGGGGGATCAGGTTCCTGCAGCTCGATCAGGGCTCGGCGTGGGTGGCCAGAGTTACTCCTATAGTGCTTCTGGACGAGGGAAAACAGTCGGAGGCCCGGGAAGCTGCGAAGAACATGCCGCCAGGCCCCAGGTTTATGAGTGACCTCCTGCAAGCATGCCTGAATCCGGGACAAGGCAATTCGCCGGAAGCCATTGCCGGCACCCTGGAAGCCGAGCTCCAGGCGCAGCCGGATCCGGAACGCCGTTATATCGACGGCGCACTGTTGGCATACTGTGGCCAGAAAGACGCGGCCATGCGCGCTCTCACCAGCGCGGTGGAGGGAAATTACTGCGCCTATCAGACACTGCAGCACGATCCCCTGCTGGTGAAGCTGCGTGAGAGTCCCGGATATCCCCAATTGCTCTCTGCCGCAAAATCCTGCCAGGATGACTTTCTCTCCAAGCGCGGCCAGAGTCGGCCCTGAAAAGCTTCAGTGCGAGTGTTAGCAATACATCTGTCGGAGGATGACGCGCAAACCGGAATTCAGCGGGCCGTAGATTCAGTTTCTTATTTGCCGATGTGAAGGGTCGCAATAGTGGAAGGCCGTGCGTCGTCCGCTTCCGGCCCCGAGGTGTCGTGAGTTCCGGGGCCGCATCGAACGATACGCAGGGCCAAGGCCATAAGCTTCTCGCCGCCGGAACCGTGAAGGCAAGCGCCGATGTGCGCCATGGCCAGCGCTGTGCTTACCGTACGGCCCGCGCCTCGCCGGAACGAAAGCCGCAACATTTCAAACTGAGACACGACCCGGCAGTCGTCGGTAACCAGTTGCCCGTTGTCAGTCGGGTGGGGCGCGCGGGATGAATGGTCAACATTCTGCTCCCCGCCCATCGCCAATAAAAGCCATCACCGCGCCCCCCCCACAGCCGTCACATCCTCGCTTGACCCCGACATTTACAATGCCTGCGGCTGCCAATTTGACCCACGCCCCATCAGGCGCAGGACCGGGCGCCTGCCGGGGAGCCGGATCCCGGAGGCTGTATCCATGGCCGGAACCGCAACCAGAAACACCCCCACCGCCAACGCAAGCGCAACCGCACCTGAGCTCGAAGCCAAAAGCCTGCCCGCGAATGCCTATCAGCCGCTGAAAGAGGGCGAACTGTACGTGCCGCTGGTGCCCGCCACCATCGGCGCGCCGGAAGTCACCTGGCGTGCGGTGCTGTGGGGCACGTTGCTCTGCATCATCTTCAGCGTGGCTTCGGCCTATTCGGCCCTGAAGGTCGGGCAGGGAATGGAGGCGGCGATTCCCATCTCCATCCTCGCCATTGGGCTGGCGCGCGTCTATCGCCGTCGCTCCACCGTGCTGGAGAACGTCATCCTCACCGGCATCGGCGCAGCATCGGCCGCCGTCGTGTCGGGCGCGGTGTTCACCATACCGGCGCTCTACATCCTTCATCTCGATCCCCATCCGGTGCAGACCATCTTCATCTGCCTGGCCGGCGGCTGCCTGGGCATTCTCTTCCTCATCCCCCTGCGCCGCTACTTCGTGCGCGAGATGCATGGCAAGTTCCCCTTTCCCGAGGCCACAGCCATCACCGAGGTGCTGGTGACCGGCGAGAAGGGCGGCTCGCAGGCCAGGCTGCTGCTCCAGGCCACCTGCATCGCCGCGGTTTACGATTTCTTCGTCACCACCTTCCACGTGTGGAAGGAATATCTGAACTTCCAGTTTGTGCCGCTGATGCGCTCGCTGGCCGAGCGGCAGCGCATGGTCTTCAACTTCGACGCCATCGGCTTCATCCTTGGCCTCGGCTACATCATG
Organism: Binatia bacterium; assembly: GCA_035516415.1. Lineage (GTDB taxonomy): Bacteria > Acidobacteriota > Terriglobia > Terriglobales > Acidobacteriaceae > Bog-257. The sequence continues at coordinate 40,580 of DATJAI010000063.1, forward strand.
GGTCTGCGCATCGCGCTCATCTTTTGCGCCGGCGGCGTGCTGGTCAACTTCGTGATGGTCCCCATGATCTGGTTCGTCGGCAGCCACATGGGCGACGTCACGGTCTATCCCGCCACCATTCCCATCTCGCACATGACGGCGGCGGAGATCTACCGCTATTACGTGCGATACATCGGCGTAGGCGCCATCGCCTCTGCCGGACTGGTTGGCATCGTCAAGTCGCTGCGCGTGGTGGCCAGCTCCTTCGGCATCGCGCTGCATGCCTTCCGCCACGGCGAAGCCCCGCACATGGAGCGCACCGACCGCGATATTCCCGTCATGGCCATACTGCTCGGCGTGGTGGTCGGCGCCCTCGCCGTGGCGCTCTTCTACGGGCAACTGCATGTGAGCTGGACGGTCGTGATTGTCGGTCTGGCGCTGACGCTGCTCTTCGCCTTCTTCTTTACCACCGTGGCCGCCAACGCCATTGCGACGACGGCGAACAATCCGGCCTCCGGCATGACCCTGCTCACCGTCATCGTCTCGGCGGTGGTGCTGCTGAAGTTCGGACTCTCCGGAGCCACCGGCATGTTCTTCGTGATGGCGCTGGCCGGCATGGTGTGCGTGGCGCTGTGCGCTTCGGGACAATTCATTACCGATCTCAAGGCCGGCTACTGGATCGGTTCCACGCCCTCGGCGCAGGAAAAGGTGAAGTTCATCGGCGTGGTGGCGGCGGCCATCACCGCCGGCCTGACGATTATTCTGCTGGCCAAGGCCTTCCAGTTTGGCGAGGCCGCGCCGGGCGACATGCGCCAGGTGCTGGTCGCGCCCCAGGCCGCGGCTCTGAAGGCCGTGGTCGAGGGATTCATGAGCGGCCAGCCGGTCGCCTACGTCCTGTTCGGCATCGGCGCCATGATCACCGTGGTGCTGGAGATGCTCGGCCTTTCGTCCATGGTCTTCGCCCTCGGAATTTATCTCCCGCTGCAGCTGACCACGCCCATCCTGGCCGGCGGCTTCCTCTCGCATCTGGTGAACCGGCACGCGCAAAAGGTCGATGGCGAGCGTGGCCGCAGCATTCGCGAGCGTGGTGTCATCGTTGCCGGCGGGCTGATGGCCGGCGGAGCGCTGGGCGGCGTCATTGGCGCGGCGCTGCGTGTGCTGCCGGCATTCCGCGAAGATCTCATTCAGACTCCGTTTTATGGCCACGAGCCGGTCTCGCAGACCATTTCCGCGATTTTCTTCATCGCGCTGTGCGTGTATGTGTGGTTCAGCTCGGTAAAACGAAAAGAGGTGGCGTAGTTCTTGCCTTGAAAGAGCACGACTTCTCAATGAAGTCTCCTGCCGGGAGGACATGAGTCAGGGCACGACTGGCTTCGCAACAATCGTCCGGGGTGTATCACGCACGACTTCACACGCCGCCGAAAAGAGTCGCTGTCTGAAACGCTTTGTATCAGGGCACGACTTCAGTCGTGCCGATCGATGGTTCTTATAGTTTTTTTAAGCCGGCTTCAGCCGGCGTCCGATGTGTCGCGGGCTGAAGCCCGCCGGAGAGGAAAGTTTATACACTGACCGGCACGACTGAAGTCGTGCCCTGATACGAAGCTGTTATTCAATTGCACTGCTTCAATGGTAAGAAGGGGCGCCGTGTCTCGCGAGATCATTCGATGTTGTCTATTGCTGGTGCTCTGCTGCACTCAGGCGCTGGCACAACAACAGTTCGATGATGCAAGGCAGTTGGAACGGAAATTGTTGACCGATACCCTGCATCTGAAGGGCGGCGAGCGCGCGGTTATTCCGGAGGGGGAACGATCCTATCCTCCGCGGATTCAGGAGCTGTTGTCCGCTGGAATTCTCCAGGCGCTGAATAGCGGCGCAACAGCGGCAGAGGTCCAGAGCAAGCTCGAGTCAGTCCTGGCGGACCCCACACTGGTCAACCAGCCCGGTACCGTCGCCGTTCTGGCATTTGGCGAGAACGGAAGCAGTCCGCTCGTCATCGCCTATGGAATCCCCTGGTGTGTGATGTGTAATCGGACGTGGCTCGGAATATACGAAAAGAACTCCGGCAGCTACTCCAATACATATTCGATCAACGAGGTGCTCGACAACCACACTATTTACTTGCACCCTCTTCCTGCCGGCGGCGGCAAGCAGCGATTCGTGCTCTACGGAACTGGCTTGGGCAGCTATGGGAACCCTTTCACGGTAAAGGCCTACGAGTTTTCTGCGGGACCTCTCAGGGAGTTTTGGACACTTGACGGCTTAAACAATGGAAGCATCGAATTTCACGGCGACGAGATAGTGCTCCGCTACTACGTCGTTTCCGGGGAAGCGGCGCTATCTCCACGAAGGGGCCGGGTTGATACGTATAGAGTCACGGCTGAGGGCATTAGGCTTGAGAGCCGGTCTGAGCACGAGGGAGACTGATCCTGGCTTCGCCGGCTGACAGGCTTTCTTACACGGCACGACTTCAGAGGCCGCTGAAAGTGCCACTGTTCGAACGCTTTGTATCAGGACACGACTTTAGTCGTGGCGCTCGATCATTCTTTAAGATTGTTTTTAGCCGGCTTCAGCCGGCGGCAGATGCGTTGCGGGCTGAAGCCCGGTAAGAAAATCTGGACGCTCATCGGCACGACCTTGATCGTGCCGAAAAGAGTCGTTGTTTGACACGCTTCGTAACAGGGCACGACTTCAGTCGTGCCGATCGATGGTTCTTAAAGTTTTTTTAAGCCGGCTTCAGCCGGCGGCACATTTGCTTCGCCTGACTTTCAAACCGGCGTAATCTTTTGATGTAGTGCTTCATTCGAAAAGGGGAGAGTCGCAATGGATACCATTGGACGTTATGTTGCTGACGCAGTCTTGGGCATTGACACCCTCTGGGGCGGAGACGTGATGTGTCCGTCGGGAACCGGGCGCTTTATCGCCGACTCGTGGTTTTCCGACGAGCCGCTGCCCGCCGCCTACACCACTCCTTCCGCCGCGCGCCTGCGCGAGACCGGCGGTGTTGGAGGAAAGACCATCGACCGCGAGGCGGTGGAGAAATATCTCCGCGACGTGAAACTTCCGGCCGCCATCGCCGGCGTTCGTCAACAGGCGGACACCCTGCCCGGCATTCGCGGCCAGTATCTTGCCGGGCTGGCGACCTGCCTGGAAGTCATGTGGGACCTCGCCATGGAAATCCTCGGCAAGGGCCCGGCGGTCCCCTATACCCGCTGCGTTGAGGCATCGACGGGCCGGCCGCCGGAGCCATCGAAACCCGAGGCGAAGCGCGAGCGCGTTGCCGAACTGCTCAGCCGCGCGGGATATCCGGCGAAGAATGGTGGTTTGCTGGGCGCCGTCGACGCCTGGCGGCGCGAACGCACCACCCCCATGGGTTCGGTGCGCGCGCTCGGCGCGGCTGTCATCGCCTACTTCGATCAGCTGAGCGCCGCGAACCTGCTGCCCCACCTGCCCAAAGAGCTCTCGCCGGTGCCGCGCGCCCACATCGAATTTCTGCCCATCAAGGACGCCTGGTTCTCCGGCTCCATGAACTACCTGGGCCGCAAGCGCAATCCTGACGGCTCGCCGCAATATGAAGCCAGCTACGAAATCAACGCCTCGCTGCAGATCAGCTTTCCGGAATTTCAGCAACTGGTGAGCCACGAGGTCGTCCCCGGACACGTGACCACCTTCGCCTACCTGCAGAATCTTTACGTGCGCGGGCTGGCCGGCTTTGAAACCACCGTGCTCACCATGAACACGCGCGCTGCAACCCTGTTCGAAGGGCTGGCCAACAATGCCATCCTGATCGCCCACGGCGTCAACGCCATCGACCAGTTGCCCGATGAAGACATGCAGATCGGTGTGCTGCTGGCGCTGTTGCAGGACGACGCCAAGAACCAGTCGTCGTGGCTCACCTGGGGAGAAGGCAAGCCGCAGCCGGAAGTTGCGAAAACACTACGGCAGGATTTCCTGGTCAGCGAAGAGCGCGCCGACAAGCTCTCCGGCGCCTGGGGACGCCATCCGCTCCTGGGCAGGATGTATCTGCCGGCCTATCGCGCCGGCACCGAGAAGGTGGCCGCGCTGCGCCGCAGCTTCCCGGCACAGCGGGTGCTTCCCGCCATCTACGGCTGCCACGGACTGGTGGACATCAGCACGGTGGATGAGGTGCTGCGGGCCAAAGCGCAGGCAGCAGAACGGGTGTGAGGGGGCGCAGCTTCAGCTGCGCCCTTCATCGATCTCACGCGCTGCTCCGCATCTGTCCCCGGGTGCCCCACTCAAGCCGGTTTTGCTTGGGGTGGGGATTTTCGCAAGGTAACCACTAACGATAGGCAATCGGCCGCCACTTCACGCGCTGCTCCGCATTTGTCCCGCCGAGTTCCCCGCCGCGGCGTACGAGTGTTCCGCCACCGTCAGCAGCAGCAGCGTGGCATCGTCGCTGAACCTGCCGCAGGCGTGCCGGCGCACGCACTCCATGATCTCGGCGTAACACTGCGCCAGCGGTTCGTCTGCCGCGCCCGCCGCCATCGCCGCCAGGCGCTCGGCGCCGAACTCCTCGCCGGCTTCATTCGCCGCCTCGCTCACCCCATCGGTGTACAGCAGCAGGCGATCGCCGGCGCCCAGCGCCAGCCGTTCCGCGCGGAAATCCGCATGCAGCATCAGTCCCAGCACCGGACGCGTCGGCGCCAGCCACTCCAGCGTGCCATTCCGCCGCCGCAGAATCGGCGGGCAGTGCCCGGCATTCACGTAATGCAGCACCCGCGTCCGCAGCTCCAGCACGCCATAGAAGATGGTGACGTAGTGCCCCTCGCCGAGCTGGTTGCGCAGTGTCGTCTCCACCTGGGCGAGGATGATCTCCGGACGGTTGCTGCCCGACGACAGCGTGCTGACCGAGGCGTACAGCATGGCCGCGATCAGCGCCCCCGGCGTGCCCTTGCCCGACACATCGGCCACGCAGAAGTGCAGCGTATCGGCCGTGGGCTCCCACACCCCGAAGTAGTCGCCGCCCACGATCCCCGCCGGGACGCTGTCGCCGAAAATCTCCACCCCCTGCGCTTCCACATGCCGCTGCGGCACGATGCGCGTATGCAGCTGGTGCGCATCGTGGCGCTCATAGTCGGAGACCCGCTGCGACGACCGCATCTCCCGCACCCGGCCGATCAGCGAGCGCGTCTTCTCCAGCAGGGCATCGTTGCGCCACGGCTTCTCGATGAAGTCCGAGGCGCCGTGCTTCATGGCGCTGACCGCCAGATCCACGTTGCCCCACGCCGTCAGCGCGATGACGGGTATGGTCCCATCCAGTTCTCGCAGCCGCCGGATCAGCTCCAGCCCTTCCAGCCCCGAGGTGCTGTCGCGCTGGTAATTCATGTCCAGAATGGCCAGATCGGGCTCACGCTCGCGCGCCGCCAGCAGCGCCTCCCCGGGCGAGACGCATTGCACTACCGTATAGCCCTGACCGCCCAGCAGCATCGCCAGCGCCTCGCGCACGTGCTCGTGATCTTCCGCAATAAGGATGGTCGGCTTGTCCGCTGCCGGATTCATGCCCGCTCCATCCCTGAATGTTGCAGACCGATTGCCAACCGCGTCGCCGCAATTGGCTGGAAACAATCGCGCCCCGCAACGCTGGCGTGCGCCGCTCGCCCACAAACGCAACTGCCCTGTCCGGAACCGGACATCGGAAGCAGTTTTGAAGGGGCACGGCTTTAGCCGTGCCGTTACGGGTCGTTTTTTTTTTGCGCGGGCTTCAGCCCCGCACCGAACCCGGGCGTCCTTACCCGCCGCTTTTGCGTCTGCTGGGTGTTCACCAGGATCGTCGGCAGACGCCGCTTTTCGCGCTATCAGGTAGTGCTGGCCTTCAGGCCAGCGTTCGCGGCGTTTCTCCTGCCTTGAAGGGGCACGGCTTTAGCCGTGCCGTTACCGATCCTTATTTCTCCGGGCGGGCTTCAGCCCGCGCCGAACCCGGCGTCCTTATCCGCCGCTTTTGCATCGGCCGGGGTCACCTACCCCGGCCAGCACCGGTTTTGTGCTGGTTTGGGGTGGTTGAGCTCGCGAACGACCCTCGCCTAAAGGCCTTCGAACGCCTTCCCAAATCGGGCCAAAATCGGCAAGTCGTGTAACTACTTGCGACATTCTAAGTGTAATGTTTACATGTCAATACGTCAATACTGAGAAACGCACGATTATTCACTTGACACAAATTAGCTGTTTGTGTAATATGAATACATGGCCGAACGTAAGTACCCCAAGCCCATCAACATCCGCGACTTGCACATAAAGTTCGCGTCGGAAGAACATTGCCTTGAGTACGTCGAGCAGATGCGTTGGCCGGATGGCGTTATCCGCTGCCCGATCTGCGGCGGCGATAAGGTCAGGAAGGTCCGCCGGGAAGCTGAGTCCAAGAACAAGCGTCCGTGGTTCTACTTGTGCTTGGAGAAAACCTGCCATCAGCAGTTCTCTCCCACGGCAGGGACCTTGTTCGCTGACTCCCATCTCCCGCTCATAACGTGGTTTCACGCAATCGGCCTTGTGTTGAACGCCAAGAAGGGCATCTCTGCCGCGCAGCTCCAGCGCGATCTCGGCTTGGGCGGATACAAAACCGCGTGGTATCTGCTTCACCGCATCCGTGAGTCGATGGGCGATGCGATACCGCAGCCGCTCGGCGGCACAGTCGAAATTGACGAAACGTATGTGGGCGGCAAACAGCGACGCAAGGGCCGTGGCGCTTCGCTGCTGAACAAGAACGTCGCCATGGGCGCGGTACAGCGCGGCGGCGAGCTTCGCTTGCAGCATGTCGCCAATGATGAAGCGCACACGTTTCGCGGCTTCATCTCAGCCACCGTAAGCCCGGATGTCGAGCGCATCCACACCGATCAGCACAAGAGCTATCCGCCTGCCCTGAAATCGCTCTCGCGCATGAATCCTGACTTTGCGCCGAAGCACGAAACCGTAAATCACATAGCGTATGAGTTCTCACGCGGCGACGTGACCACCAACCGAATCGAATCCGCATTTTCGCTGTTCAAGCGTGGCGTGATAGGCCAGTATCACAAGCTCTCTGGCAAGCATCTGCATCGCTATCTGCGGGAGTTTGAGTACAGGTTCAACCGCCGTCACGATGATGACGTGTTCATACAGACGGTGCGCCGCCTGTGCCGCGTGGAACCACTGCGGTTTAGCGATCTTACGGCTGACTTCGTCGAGGAGACGTTTTAGGCTGCTTCTTGGGAGCGGCCTTTATCTCGGATTCCTTTTTCGGCGGGGTCCGCAACATCTGAGACAACACCGTATCGAATTGGCCTTTGTCCGTCTGCATCTCGGCTGAGTCTAGCACAGCAAGTCGACTGAGTTCATTTTCCAGTGCCCTGATCGTGAATTCCTTCAGCGTAATCTCTTCGCGAGCAGCCCGAGACTTGCATCGGGTGTGCAGGTCTCGCGGAAATTTCTCCATCTGCCAGAACATCAACCGCTGATCGTTTTCCACAGTTACCAGCGTGGTTCGTCCGAAAGATTGTGATTGCGGGGCTTATGAAGCGCTATACTTTAGGAACCTAAAGTACCTAAAGCCCATTAGGTTCCTAAAGTTCTTTAGGTAAACGAGCAGCTTACGATGATTCGGCCCACGTCACAATACGGCAGCAATTGCATCTCTGCTGAGTCCCATACAAGATGTTGGGGCTTGCCTCAGAGTCGAGGGCTGAACAATACTGGAAATGGGCGTAAGCCTATCGGACACCCTCTTCCATCGCCTCGGGCCACGGAGGGTGACGCTACCGCAGAGGCGGCACGAAAAGCTTCGGAACGGCCAGTTTTCTTGACAAATTTGATGGCGGAAGGCGGGGGAATCAAACCCCACCGTGCGCAAACACGGTTGACCGTTTATAAGGCGGTTTCCACGCTCAACGGGTTGCACCTTCCGTATCAAAACGCCTGTGCTTCCGTTCGCGAACGCACAGGCGACCAACTTGGAGGCCGGGGCCAGGATTGAACTGGCGGTGGTCCCTTGCAAAGGGACTGCCTTACCACTTGGCTACCCGGCCTCTAAGTACATCAATCCTATCGTCTCTAATCCACTTGCGAGAATCAATAGTATTTCAGGTGCAGTAAGCCCCGGCCTGTGGAAAAATAGGAAGAAAATAAACAGCCCTTCGATTGGTTTGCACCATTTTCGGTGTGCTCCGTCCACTCTGCCGCTATACTAGGCCAGCGTCCATTTCAGGGGTGTCTGGCCATGCTGGTTTTCGTCGATGAAAGCTACCACGAGGAGAGCGAACTCAACGCGAAAAGCACGTTCAGTGCCGTGCTGATCGCGGAGAGCAGATATCGGGAGTTTGACAAGAAACTCTTTGAACTGAAGAAGCATTTCTGGAAGGTCCAGAACCCCTATTCAATGGAGTTAAAGGGCCGGAAACTCCTAGCGGAAAGAGCCCTAAAGCAGCCAAAGACCAGGGACTTCGTAGACCAATTCACTTACTTATGCAAAGAAGTTGGTGCGGTCACCTTTGCTGTGGTTCAGGAGGGGCTGTTTACGCTGGCAAGCGACAGCGCACGATTACCAAACATTTATCGGTCTCTGCTGCGGCGCGTGAACACCTACATGGAGGATATGCACCACGAAGAACAGGCGCTATTTTTCTTCGACGGTATCGACCACAGG
>DATJAI010000064.1:0-2493 GCA_035516415.1 Binatia bacterium
CGATGACGCGGCCCTGGTCCGCTGCGGACAGGCCATTGTAGAAGGGCAGGCGAAGCAACCGCTCGCTGATGGCCTCGGTGACGGGACAATCGCCCGCTTTCCCGCCCAAGCGTTTTCCCATGGCCGAGAGGTGAAGCGGCAGATAGTGAAAGACGGCGAGGATCTGCCGCGCCTGCAAGTGGGCGATGAGCCCGTCGCGCGATTGCGGCGAGGGCATCACCAGGTAGAACATGTGCCAGGGCTGCTCGCAGCTCGCGGGCACGAAGGGCAGTTGCACGCCGTGCTGTTGTGCCCACGGCTGCAGGCGTTCGCGGTAACACTCCCATATCCGGCGACGCTGGGACTGAATCTGCTCCCGCGCTTCCAGTTGCGCGTAGAGAAACGCCGCCAGCAGATCGGAGGGCAAGTAACTCGATCCCACGTCAACCCATGTGTACTTATCCACGTGGCCGCGGTGGAACTGGCTGCGGTTGGTTCCCTTCTCCCGGATGATCTCGGCGCGCGCGATGTAGCGGGTATCGTTGAGGAACAGCGCGCCGCCTTCGCCGCAGGTAAAGTTCTTGGTCTCGTGAAAGCTCTGCGCCGCCATGCAGCCGAACGTCCCCAGATACTTGCCGCGGTATTTGCCGAAAAGCCCGTGAGCGTTGTCCTCGACCACGGGGATGTTGCGCCGTCCCGCCAGGTCGAGGATGGTGTCCATCTCACATCCCACGCCGGCGTAGTGAACGGGGACGATGGCCCGAGTACGCGGCGAAATCAGCCGCTCCAGGCGGCGCTCGTCCAGGTTGAGCGTGTCCGGCCGGATATCGATGAACACGGGATGAGCGCCGCGCAACACGAAGGCGTTGGCGGTGGAGACGAAGGTGAAAGACGGCAGGATCACCTCGTCGCCAGGCTGGATGTCGAGCAGCAGGGCCGACATCTCCAGCGCGTGCGTGCAGGAAGTGGTGAGCAGGGCGCGGGGCAGTCCCAGTTCCTGTTCGAACATCCGGCTGCACTTCTTGGTGAACTCGCCATCGCCGGCGATGTGTCCGCCCTCGACGGCGGCGGCAAGGTGGCGGAGTTCGTTGCCCGCCAGTCCGGCCCGGTTGAAAGGAATGCGATGGCTCATGCGCCGCTCGAGGCCCGCAAGCCGGGCCAATAGTGATACCAGAGCTCGACCGACCGCGTCGAGAACCCGCATTTCTGATATCGCCGCTGTCCGCGCACGTTGCGGCCTTGCGTAACCACTGTTACCTCGGGAGCTCCCTGTTGCTCGAACCAGCGCAGCGCGGCGAGCACCAGCTGCTGCCCCAGGCCCCGCCCCTGCGCTTCCTGAGCGACCGCAAACAGTCCGATCTCGCCGATCGGCCTGCTGAGATGACAGGTGATGTAGCCCGCGGGCAGGGATTGATGCTCCCCCACCAGCACAGCCTGCGCGTATCCCCGCGTGCTGTTTTCGATCCAGGTCTGGTACAGGGAATCACAAAGCGAATCCGGAAAGTTCTTGTCGTAGTAGAAGCGCGAATCGCGATGGCTCGCCCTCGCGATCGCCCGCAAGCCAGGCAGGTCCGCGGGCTGGAATGGTCGTACCGGTACCGAGCCGAGATCGGCCGCTGGCCCTGTCACCTCCCGGCCTAGCGTGACGCGCACATCGACAAGATGAAAGCGGGCATCTTCCGCCAGTTCCACCGTCTCCGCATCCGCCGAGTCGGCCAGGAAATAGAGGCAATCGATGCGCTGAGCATCACACCAGCTTTGGATCTGCCGCAGCGATTCCGGGGTCAGTCGATTCGCAGTGGCGCGCGCGATGCGGCAGCCAAAAAACTTCGAGTCCCAGTCCAGAAAACGGCAGGGGGCGTCGTCGCAATGGGTCATCCGATCGCCTTGGAATGGGCAGGCAGAGGCGCTTCCGCCTCGCCCGGTGCGGCGCCAGATCTGCCGGCGAGACCGCGCTCGTGCTCGGCCACCGTCTGGATGGCATAGCTGGGCCGGTCCATCATGCGGAAATGCATGCGCGCCAGGTACTCTCCCATGATGCCCAGGGCAAACAGTTGCGCCCCGGCAAAGATGACGATGATGGATGCAAGAAATGGAAAACCGGGAACACTGCCTCCATGGATCCAGTAGCTGGCCAGCACGAACACCAGGATCGCAACTCCGAATAAGGTGAACACAAATCCCAGAGCGCTGGCCAGTTGCAATGGCAGAGTGCTGAAACCGGTCATCATGGTGAGCGCGTGCCTCACCAGCCGGCGGAAGCTGTAGCCGGATTCGCCCACGCGGCGCGCTTCATGGCGGACCGGAATGGCGGCGAAGCGGCTCGTACCCCAGGTCAGCAGAACGTCGATGCAGACCGAGGGCGCGCTGTATGAGGCGAATGCCTCTCGCATCGGCCGGCGGAAAACGCGAAACGCCGACACCTTGCGCGCCACCTGCGCCCCCATCGTCCCCTGCAACACCCACTTGGTGACCACGGATGCCAGATTGCGCCATAACCCGTGCTGCCGCTCG
>DATJAI010000065.1:0-71355 GCA_035516415.1 Binatia bacterium
CATCCCCGGGCGCCGGAGATCTATGCGGGAGAGGTGCGCTGGGCGGCCGCACTGGTTCCGCTCCTGCGAAATTCGAAGCGTAAGGTCCACTCGGCCGGTTGCGGTCTTCCGCCGCGAATGGGAGGCTCGAAGGTCCACTGCCGCGCGGCCTCCAGAGCGTGGGTAGCGAAGTATGAGCTGGGCGCGTGTTCGGCCAGTGTCGCCCGCGAAACCCTGCCTTCGGTATTCACCTCCACCCGCACCTTCACCTTCACCGTGCCGTTAATCGTGTTTCTCGCCTGGCCGGAGATGTCGGGCATTACTTCATGACGTACGCGACCGGCGGTTGAGGCGCGAAGCCTGCCGGGGCTCGCGCCGGTGGCGCCTGCAGCGGGGGCACTGGCCGGGCGGTTCTGCTGTGCGGCTCCGGTTGGCGTTGAAGTTCCCGTACTCCGGCGTAGGAGCAGAAGTCCTCCGGCGAAAGCCAGTACCACGAGAAGAACGGCAGCAGGCACTACAAGGCGCGGCTTGCCGGCGATGGTTGAGGCCTTGATATTTCGAGCTTGCGCCAGAAAACGGGTGAGCGGAGGGGCAGGGCCGCTGGCTGTGGGCTTGCGGGCCTCGGGCATCGCCGCCGGCTGCGCATCCGTCACAGGCCGCGGCTTAAGGAGAACTTCTGAGGTACGCCGGTCCAGGAGCAGACTGCGAATGCCAGCGATCGTGAGCCGGCGCTCCCGCTCAGGCATCAAACACCCTTTTGTGATGGCGTCGAAGGGCGGTGGAAGTTCTGCCGGAAGCTGCGGAACGCCGTCGCCGGCGCACGCCGGTAAACGGGTGGTGAGCGCCTCCACCAGGGTGATGCCCAGCGACCAGATGTCCGCGCTGAAGGAGAGCATCCCCGTGCTTCTCTCAGGCGCATCGTAAGGGCTGGCCGCGCGCCCGGGATACGCTTCGCCGCTGTGGTGGAGGCTGTCGGTCGAGAGCTTCACCTGATCGCCGGTCGCCAGCACGTTCGCCGGATTGATCTCTCCATGAACGATGCCCTGCGCGTGCAGGTACTGCAGCGCGTCAAGCGCGGGCAGGAGCATATCGCGCGTTTCAGCGGGCGTGAGCGGTCGCTGGCGCAGCACCTCCGCGAGGCTCTCCTCGCAATACTCCACGACGGCGAAGTGCATGTCCTGCTCGTCATCGGCGTGCCAGACGCCGGTCTCGAAAATCCGCACCAGATTGGGGTGGGAGAGCTGGCCGGCAAGTTTCCAGCAGGCGACCTGTGCCTCCGCCTGCGGGGCATCGGCGCCGATCAGTCTGATAACCGCTTTTGCCGCGCCGATTTCGGTCAGATAGACGACGCTCTCCTCAGACCCGCCCAGGTACCGTCGCAACGGAAACTTCCCGTTGACGATCCGTCCATCCCACTGCTGCCAGCCTGTCATCACCGCAACCGCCCGCGTCGCCGCCATGATGGGCGGAATTCTAGTCCTTCCTGGGAGCAAAAATCCGGGAACTCACAATTTTAAGGTTGATGAACTGAGTACCCGCGGTTCCAGCGGGCACTGCCTGGCCGTCATGTTTGCACGAGCTGAGCGCGCGTTTTTCCATAATCGGCCATTCAGCACTTACGTGTATGCGCGCGGGGGGATTCCCTTTGACAATGCCAGGGGCAAGCAGCATGCTTCGCGCAAAAGGGTGTCTGGTGCGTTACGTATCACCTCCGCGGCTCATTTTGCTCGCCATACTTCACTGCGCGTTCGCGATCGCAGCGGGGGCGCAGGTGAATGTCGGCACCACAGACGAAGATCCGAACCTGTGTTCAGGATTAACCACCGTGCAGCAGTGCCTTGTGCTGCATCATATCGCGTTGACTAAGGATGCTCTCCTCTCCGCGCTCCACAGTCAGGACACCCGGATCAAGATTCTTGCTGCCGAGGGGCTCGCAGTAGAGGACGTGAAGGATGCAATTCCCGATTTGACCGAACTCCTCGAAGCCGGGTCCGAGCCGAATGTCCGGATGATCCTGGCTCAATCGCTGGCGCGGCTGGGTGATGGCAGAGGCGTTGAAATTCTGCGATCCTACTGCAACGACGCCTCTGTTTCCATTTCGGATAGATTGACCGCTGCCTCCACCCTCCTGGATTTTCAGCCGAAGTCGTGTCCGGAAACTCTTGTCGCAGGCCTGCAAAGCGACATATGGGAGTTTCGTGTTGTGGCGCTAGGCATGATTCCGAACTTCAAGCAATTGACCCCCGGTCAGACGGCCCAGGTCAGGGCGATCCTGCTGAGGTCCCTGTTCGATCAAGCGGTTATTGTTAGAAAGCAGGCGGCCGTCACCATGTGGGAGCTGGGGGATAAGTCCTTCATTCCCGCACTACAAGCGGCGCTTGGGAAAGAGGCGGAGCCGATTGCCCGCCACGCGATGGAATACTCTCTGAAAAGGCTGCAAAGTCCTGGTCCATAAGTGATATGCATTAGCGGTGTCAGTTTTTTGGGGTTGTTGACGAACGATCTCGCGTGATAGTCACTACGAAACGCTCGAGCTGCAACTTTTCCACACTTCATCTCGTATCACCTTTCGGCTGAGTGTGTCTCGTCGGTAAAATACTCTCAACGGCTCCTCGCCCGATTTCTTTATGACCCCGGCTACACAGCAACGGCGGCTTGCGCGCGGACACTTTCTGCGCGAGCCGGCGCTCATTGCGCTGGAGACCATGCGCGCCCACAAGCTGCGCTCGTTTCTCATGCTGTTCGGGGTCATCCTGTCGGTTTCCACCCTCATTCTGGTGGTCGCCCTCATCAGCGGCATGAACGCCTATTTCGCCAGCCGCGTCGCCAACCTGGGCTCCAACGTCTTTCTGGTTCACAAGTTTCCCATCATCAGCGACACCAGGGAGCTGCTGAAGGCCGAGCGCCGCAATCGCGATATCACCTGGGATGATTTCGTGTCTCTGCGCGATAACCTCAAGCTTCCCCAGGCCGTGGGCGTGGAAGTGCGGCGCCAGGCCGACATCCGTAACCAGCGGCAAAACCTGCAGGACGTGGACCTCCGCGGGGTGACCGCCAATATCGGCGACATGGATGTGGAAGAGGTGGCCACCGGCCGTTACATGACCGACAGCGACAATCAGCATCGCTCCATGGTCTGCATGATCGGCGCCGATGTCGATGAAAAGCTGTTCGCCGGCACCGACCCCATCGGCAAGATCCTGACGGTCGATGGCCAGGAGTTCCTGATTGTGGGTGTGGCCAAACGCATTGGCAACACCTTCGGCCAGTCGCAGGACAACTTCGTTTATATCCCCATTGAGACCTGGCTGAAGATCTATGGCCGCAACAACAGCCTCAGCATCAACATTCAGGCGCGGGGACCGGAGTGGCTGGCGCGGACCGAGGAGGAAACGCGAGTGCTGATGCGCGCCCGCCGGCATCTGGCGCCGAATGAGGACGACAATTTCGGCATCCTCGCCAGCGACAGCCTGATGGGCCTGTGGAAGAACCTCACGGGCACGCTGGCCTCGGGCATGGTCGCGCTCGTCTCCATTTTCCTGGTCATCGGCGGGGTGGTTATCATGAACGTGATGCTGGCTTCGGTGACCGAGCGCACGCGCGAGATCGGTATCCGCAAGTCTCTGGGAGCGAAGCGGCGCGACATCCTGCTGCAGTTCCTCGTCGAATCGACGGTGATGGCGCTGGTGGGCGGAGCCATCGGCGTGCTGGCCGCCTGGATCCTCTCCGTCGTGGTGCGCAGCACCACACCGGTGCCCATGGCTGTTCCTCTCCTGGCAGTGGTGGTGGCGATTGCCATCTCCTCGGCGGTGGGCGTATTCTTCGGCGTCTATCCCGCCCGCAAGGCGGCGAAGCTGGACCCGATCGAGGCGCTGCGGTATGAGAATTAGTGGCCCGTGGCCAGTGGCCAGAGATGAAAAGCTGATCCCCGGTCATGTGGTTGTATGAGAAGGGCAAGGACGCGCAACAAAGGGTGAATTCATTCAATTCTTGTGCCATGCTCGTGGCTCTCTGTACGAAGTCGAGACGCAGCTTGTCATCAGCAGGAATCTCGGGTACATCAGCGCTGAGCAGCAGCAGGCAATGGTCGAAAAAGTTGGCGAACTCGGACGCATTTTGAACGGTCTGATCGCGTCATTACAGCAGAAGCAGGCTCGCGGTTCACTGGCCACTGGCCACTGATCACTATGCTCCTGGGAATCAACTCCCGAATGGCCTTCGAAACCGTGCGCGAGCACAAAACGCGCTCGTTTCTGACCGTGCTGGGGGTGGTCATCGGCGTGGCCGCCATGATCTTCGTGGCCTCCATCCTGGTTGGCGTCAGCCGCGACATTCAGGGCTACCTGGAAGACTACGGCACCAACACGCTGTTCATCTTCCGCTGGGACTTCGCCATCCGTGTGGGCCGCATGAGCTCCGAAGAGCGCAACCGCAAGCCGCTCACCCTGGATGATGCGAAAGCGATTCGCGCCGAGTGTCCGGACGTCAAGAGCGTCACCGTGGAAGTGTTCCCGCGCATCAATCCCGACCAGCAGCGCCCGCCGCTGCGGGTAGCGCGCTACGGCACTCACGAAGTAACCGACCTCGACTACTCCGGCGCCGACGCTTCCTATCAGGATGTGTACAACGCACGCGTCACCCAGGGCCGCTTCTACACCGAGTTCGAGGACCTTCACAGTGATGATGTCGCAGTCATCGGCTACGAGATCGACAAGAACTTCTTCCCGGCGCACGACGCCCTCGGCAAGACCATTCTCGTGGACGGCGTCGCCTACAAGGTGATCGGCGTACTGGCAAAGCGCAAAGGGCAGCTTTTCAAGGACGAGAGTGCCGACCGCACGATCAAGGTCCCATACAACTCCTACAGGAAGCACTATCCCGCTGACGACGAGCACTTCATCGGCGCCGAGGCTTATCCTGGCTACAAGGATGCCGCTGAGGACGAGATTCGCGGGCTGCTGCGCCGCCGCCGCCACGTGCCAATCGACAAGCCGGACAACTTCGGCATCACCACCGCCCAGGCGCTGGCCGACAACTTCCGCCAGATCATGAGCACGGTGGCCCTGATGATCACCGTGGTCAGCTCCATCGGCCTGCTGGTGGGCGGCGTCGGGGTCATGAACATCATGCTGATGTCGGTCACCGAGCGCACCCACGAGATCGGCGTGCGCAAGGCCATCGGCGCCCGGCGTGCCGACGTGGTGCGCCAGTTCCTGACCGAGGCGGTGGTCCTCACCGGCCTCGGCGGGCTGGCCGGAGTACTGGTGGGCGTGGCCGCCGCCGCCCTGCTTCCCCTGGTTTTTCCCTCCATGCCGACTTCCGTGCCCCTCTGGGCGGTCATCGTCGCCGTGCTGATGGCCATGAGCGTCGGCCTCTTCTTCGGCATGTATCCGGCGGTGAAGGCTTCGCGGCTCGATCCGGTAGAGGCCCTCCGTTACGAGTAGCCGCCGGCTTTCTCATCGGCCATCGCAAATCTATTGGGCATGAAATCTGGACGCCGCCTGCTCGCCAGCGGGCCAGGGCGCATCAAAATACTCACAGAAATGCCCGCCCGTATCGAGGACTATGCGCTGATCGGCGACTGCGAAACTGCGGCGCTGGTCAGCCGCCTGGGTTCGATTGACTGGCTTTGCTGGCCGCACTTTGCCTCGCCCGCCTGTTTTGCGGCCCTGCTGGGCACCGACGAAGATGGCCATTGGTCGATTGCTCCACAGGGCGAGGCGCGCTGCACCCGCCGCTACCTCGACCATACCCTCGTGCTGGAAACCACCTTCGACACCAGAGGGGGATCGGCCCTGCTGCTCGATTTCATGCCGCTTCGCCGCCGCAACTCCGATGTCGTGCGTATCGTTCGCGGTGTTCGGGGCAGCGTTCCCATGCGTATGGAGCTGGTCCTGCGCTTCGACTACGGTCGTACCGTTCCCTGGGTGACACGAGTGCGGGATGGAGCGCTGCGGGCGATTGCCGGCCCCGACATGGCAGTGCTGCGCACCCGGGCACCGTTGCGCGGCGAAAATCTGAAGACCTTCAGCGAATTCACCATTCACAAGGGCGAAGTGTTGCCGTTCGTCCTCACCTATGGGCCCTCCTATGACGATCTTCCGCGGTCCATCGATCCCGAAGAGGCGCTGCGCGAGACCCTGACCTTCTGGAAGAAGTGGGCGGGCAAGGCCCATGTCCACGGGGAATATGCCGCCGATCTGGAGCGCTCGCTGATCACGCTGAAGGCGCTTACCTATCGTCACACCGGTGGAATTGTGGCCGCCCCCACCACCTCGCTTCCCGAGCAGCAGGGCGGACAGCGCAACTGGGACTATCGCTACTGCTGGCTGCGGGACGCCACCTTTACCCTGCTGGCGCTGATGAACGCCGGCTACTTCGAGGAAGCCTGTGCATGGCGCGACTGGCTGCTGCGGGCCGTCGCCGGAAGTCCCGACCAGGCGCAGATCATGTACGGCATTCGCGGCGAACGGAACCTGCTGGAGTGGGAGGTGCCATGGCTTCGCGGATACGAAAACTCCCGCCCGGTTCGTATCGGCAATGCCGCCAGCGAGCAGCTGCAGCTGGATGTGTATGGCGAAGTGGCGGACGCGCTGCTTCATGCCTACATGGGCGGCATACCCGACACCGAGTACGCCCACGCGCTGCAAACCGCGCTGACCGATCACTTGGTCCAGATCTGGGACAAGCCGGACCGGGGAATCTGGGAGATACGTGGCGAGCCGAAGCAGTTCACCTATTCGAAACTGATGGCATGGGTCCATTTCGACCGGGTCATCCGGTTACGCGAGCAGTCATCCCAGGAGCCGGCGCTTGATCGCTGGCGGGAGCTGCGCGACAGAATCCACCGCGAGATATGCGAGCATGGCTACAACCCGCGGCTTGGCAGCTTTACGCAGTCCTACGGCTCCAGCGAACTGGACGCCTCGCTGCTGCTGATCCCGCAGGTCGGCTTTCTTCCCATCACCGACCCACGGGTTCGCGGAACCATCGAAGCCATCGAGAAGCACCTCATGTCCGACGGCCTTGTCCTGCGCTACCGCACCGAGACCGCAGACGATGGGCTTCCTCCCGGCGAGGGGGCTTTCCTCGCCTGCAGCTTCTGGATGGTGAGTGCGCTGAAGATGCTCGGTCGTAATGACGATGCGCGCCGCCTATTCGAGCGCCTGCTTGCGTTGCGCAACGACGTCGGACTGCTTGCCGAGGAGTACGACCCGAAATCGGGCAGGCAGATGGGTAACTTTCCCCAGGCGCTGTCGCATATTGCCCTGATCAATGCCGGCTTCGAATTCAACCGCGCCGGCAGTCGGCGACAGCAGCGGAGTTCGCCCCAGCATCGCAGCAGTGCTAAGCGAAGCAGAACCCCCGTGCGCCAGTGACGCGTCGTTTCCCCCGACGGAATGCCCGCTCATCAGGTGAATGAGTCCACCTGTGCTGTGTGAAAATGAAAGTGATGGCAACAAATCGCTGGGACGCCGTCATCTTCGATTATGGCCGTGTGCTCAGCCATTCCCCTGATCCCGCAGAGATTCGGCACTTCGCGTCGGTGGTTGGAGTCCCCGAGCCGCCATTCTTCCAGGTCTATGCGGAAACCCGGGACGAATATGACTGCGGCCGCCAGGACTGCCATCAGCACTGGCAGCGGTTTGCCGCAGCGGCACGCATCTCGCTCGATGCGGGGCAGATTCAGCGCATCGTCGGGGTGGAGAGGCGGCTGTGGCTGCGCTCGAATCCGGCAACGCTGCAACTCGCCCGCGAGATCAGGGCCCGGGGAGTCCGTACCGCGATTCTGTCCAACATACCCCGCGACCTGCTGCGCGAGCTGCGCCGCACGTTTGCCTGGCTGGACGAGTTCGAGGTGCGGATCTGGTCCTGCGAGCACGGCGTCATCAAGCCCGATCCGGCGATCTATCGCGCCTGTCTGGACGCGCTCGGCTGCGAGCCGCAGCGCACCCTCTTCTTCGACGATCGCCCGAACAACGTGGAAGGTGCGCGCAGAGTAGGCATGGACGCTCATGTTTTTGAGTCGGCGGAGCAGGCGGCGGCGATTGTGCGGGAAGGGCTCGACGGAAGCGCCCAGCAGTGAGCGGCTGAGGTTTGCGCGGGGCAGTGATGTCCTGGCAAATTGCTCGCGGGCCCATTGTCAAGGTGCAATAATGTCCCCCACGGAAGGAGGACACTCCCATGCCGCACTACGTGACGCTACTGCGCTACACCCAGCAGGGAATCGCGAAAGTCCAGGACAGTCCTAAACGGCTGGACGCCGCCCGCAAGATCGCGGAAAAAGCCGGCGGCAGGATCCACGACTGGTACCTGACGATGGGCCGCTATGACGCGGTGTTTATCTCCGAGTTTCCCGACGATGGGGCGTGCGCGAGATTCAGCCTCTCCATTGCTTCCCTGGGCAACGTAACCACGGAGACGCTGAAGGCATTTACCGAGCCGGAGTACCGAAAGATCATGAGCGCCCTGCGGTGAGGTCTGTGCCCGGCAGTTTGCCTGACGCTTTCCGTTTGCGCGCAAGGCGCGGATAGCCGGCCATGGAGGACAGAGCTATCCTCGTGAGCATGCAAACCGAACTTCAGAGCAGATGGCAACAGGTAATGGCGCGCGACGCCCGCCAGGACGGGCGCTTTGTCTTCGCCGTGCGCACAACCGGCATCTACTGCCGGCCTTCGTGCCCCAGCCGCCGTCCACGGCGCGAATCGGTGGAGTTCTTCGCCAGCCCCAACGAGGCGGAGCGCGCCGGTTATCGCGCCTGCCTGCGTTGCCGGCCCACCGAGATGTCGGCGCAGGTGAAGTACGTCACCCGCGCCCGCGAGTTGCTTGACCATGCCGAAGGCGTGGTGACGCTGGCGCAGCTCAGCCGGCGGGTCGGGCTGAGTCCGTTTCATCTGCAGCGGCTGTTCAAACGCGCAACCGGCCTCAGCCCGCGCGAATATCAGTCGGCGCGCCGCATGCAGCATGTGCGGACCGGGCTGCGCCATGGCGGGGACGTCACCACGGCGCTGTACGAGGCGGGTTTTGGCTCGCCCAGCCGTCTGTACGAGAAGGCCCCGCAGCAGCTCGGCATGACTCCGGGCGAATACGGCCGCGGAGGCGCGGGCGCAAGCATCAGGTTTACGATTGCACCGACGCCGTTAGGCCGCCTGCTGGTCGCGGCGACCCAGCGCGGTCTCTGTGCCGTGCGCTTTGGGGATTCCGCCTCCGATCTGGAGC
Source organism: Binatia bacterium (assembly GCA_035516415.1). Classification (GTDB taxonomy): domain Bacteria; phylum Acidobacteriota; class Terriglobia; order Terriglobales; family Acidobacteriaceae; genus Bog-257. The sequence goes on from DATJAI010000065.1 coordinate 9,199, forward strand.
GCGACCTGCGCAGGGAGTTCCATGCCGCCAGCCTGCACCGCGAGGATGCGGCAATGCGGCCCTATCTGGAGCCTCTGCTGGCCGCCATTCATGGCAACAACGCCACCATCGACCTGCCGCTCGACATCCGCGCGACGGCGTTTCAGATGAAGGTGTGGCAGAAGCTGCGTCAGATTCCGCGCGGCGAAACCCGCAGCTACCGCGACGTTGCCCGCGAAATCGGTGAGCCGGCTGCGGTCCGCGCCGTAGCACGCGCCTGCGCCACCAATCCCGTAGCTTTAGCCATTCCCTGCCACCGCGTCGTCCGCAGCGATGGAAATCCGTCGGGATATCGCTGGGGAGCGGAACGGAAGCGGACGCTGCTCGAGGCTGAGCGCCCGCGCTGATCGGCACTACGTTTCAGTGCGAATGGCTGATGCCGGCCGCTCGCCCTACATGCCCTCGTAATTTGGCCCGCCGCCGCCCTCGGGCGGGACCCAGGTGATGATCTCGTACGGGTCCATGATGTCGCAGGTCTTGCAGTGCACGCAGTTGGAAGAATTGAGGTGGATTTCCAGACCGCTGGGCGTGTCCTGCGCCTCAACCATCTCGTACACGTTGGCCGGGCAGAAGTTCCTGCAAGGATTGCCGAATTCGCTGACGCAGCGCTCATTGCAGATGGTGGTATCGTGAATCACCAGGTGAGCCGGCTGGTCTTCTTCGTGCTTCGTGCCCGAGTGATAGAGGTCCGTCAGCTTGTCGAAGGTGAGCTTGCCATTGCCCTTGGCAGGACCAACGATGTTTGCTTCGGCTCCGCCGTTGACGGGAAGCTGTTGCAGGTGCCGCATGCGATGATGTCCGGCCTTGTTGGTGTAGTGCGCGTGCAGGCCACGCCCGCCGGTGAACTGCTGAATCCCCGCGTGCAACATGCCCGAAAGGAAGCCGCCCTCGAAGCCCTGATGGAAGTTGCGCACCGGCCACAGCTCGGACTTGATCCAGCTCTTCTCTACCCGGGTCTGTAACACCTCCAGGACCGGCAACGAAAAATCCTGCTTTACCATGGCCTCGAAGGCCGTCTCGGCGGCCAGCATGCCGCTCTTGATGGCCAGATGGATTCCCTTCAGCCGCTGCGAATTGAGAAAGCCTGCCGAATCGCCAACGATCATCCAGCCGTCGCCTGCGAGCGGTGGCACACACCACCAGCCTCCGTAGGGCAGCGACTTGGCGCCGTAGCGCACCATCTTCCCGCCCTCCAGCAGTCGGGCTATGAAGGGATGTTTCTTGAACTCCTGCAGCACGTGTTGCGGATCGATGCGGGGATCGGGGTAATCGAGACCGGTAACGAAGCCCAGGGAAACGATGTTGTCCTTCGAGCCATAAATCCATGCGCCGCCGTATTCGTGAAAGCTCAGCGGATAGCCCATGGTGTAGATGACTTCGCCCGGAGCGACGCGGCCGGCGGGCAACTCCCACAACTCTTTTACGCCCACGCCGTAGGTTTGCGGATTGCGTTCGCTGTCGAGCTGAAAACGCCCGATGAGCTGTTTGGTCAGCGAGCCGCGCGTGCCTTCGGCCAGAATCACCACCTTCGACTTCAGGTCGTACCCCGGCTCGAAATTCGATTTCTGCTCACCCGCCTTGTCCACGCCCTTGTCGTCGGTGCGCACTCCGACGACGCGTCCGGACTCGAATAGCAGTTCCGACCCCGCGAAACCGGTGAAGACCGTGATGCCCGCCTCCTCCACCTTGCTGCCGAGCCACTTCACAAATCGGTTGATGGAGATAACGTAGTTGCCGTGATCGCGCATTGGCGGCGGTGTGATGGGAAACCTGAACTTGCCGTTGCGCGTCAGGTAGTACACCGCTTCTTTGGTGACCTCGGCGTCGAGCGGCGCTTCCTTTTCGAAGTCCGGCAACAGCTCGCGCATGGAGCGGGGATCGAGCAGCGCCCCGGAGAGGCAATGCGCGCCAACTTCACGGGCCTTCTCCAGCAGATAGATATTTTCCTTGCTGAGCTGCCCGTCCGGGTGCTTTGCATTGTGCTCGTCAATCAGTTGCGAGAGACGCAGGGCGCAGGCCATTCCCGCCGGCCCGCCGCCGACAATGACAACATCGGCTTCCATGACGGGGCGCTCGATACCGGCAAGCGGTTTACGAAATACGATCATTGTCTTTCCTGAAAACGGGAGACTTTGGACAGCGGTTTGACGGCTATCTACTGTTTACACCATTGTGCGGAACTATGCCACACTGTCGGAGTCCCGCATTGCGGCACAAAGGTACCAGATACGAGGACGGAGGGCGCAGGTTCAGACCAAAGCGGATGCAGCGTTCCGGGAGCCGTGAACGGTATCAGGTTCACTCAACCGGCTCGCCGGCGGGCCGGAAAACCGACCGACACGATGTCGGGGTTTTCCCGCCTCTCAGGCAGTCTTTGCTTTCTTCACCTCTTCCACCAGTGGCGGCACGATCTCGAAAAGGTTGCCGACGACGGCCACGTCCGCAACCTCGAAGATCGGCGCTTCGGAATCCTTATTGACGGCGATGATGGTGCGCGCGCCCTTCATGCCCACGACGTGCTGAATGGCGCCGCTGATGCCGAGGGCCAGATAGAGCTTCGGGGCTACGGTCTGTCCTGACGAACCGACCTGGCGGTCCATGGGCAGCCAGCCGGAGTCGCAGATGGGGCGCGATGCGGCGATCTCTCCGCCCAGTGCCTCCGCCAACTGCCGGGCAATGTCGATGTTCTTCTGTTCCTTGATACCGCGGCCCACCGCCACGATGATCTCGGCTTGGGTGAGGTCAACCGCCTGCTTGGCCTCCTTGAACGGAGCCTCCGGCCGGTTCCGTATCACATTGTCGGCAATATCGGCCTGCACGGTCTCAACCGGTGCCGCAGCGTCGCCCTGCTGTGCCTGGTCTCCGCGGAAGGCGCCGTTCTGGAATGTCGCAAAGTACGGAGGCTCCCCCGCGAACGACACGTCGGCGGCGAACTTGCCCTGAAACATCTGGCGGGTGAACAGCAGGCTGCCGCCTTCGTATTTGAACCCGACGGCGTCGCTGATGAGGGCACGATTCAGCGCGGTCGCAAGCTTGGGGGCGAAGTCGCGCACCTGGTAGGTGTGCGGCATCAGCACGAGCCTGGGCCGCTTCTGCTCGATAAACTGACGCAGCGCCGCGGCAAAGCCGTCGGGCGTATAGGGCTCAAGCTTCGGCGACTCGATGTCGTACACCTTCGCCACTTTCTTCGCGGCAATCTCGTTGGCAATATCGCCGACTCCGCTGCCGACGACGGCTGCTTCCAGCCTCCAGCCGGTCTGGGCGGCCAGCGCCTGCGCGCCCGCGATGGTTTCGAAGGAAACCCGGTTCAGCCTGCCTCCACGCTGTTCCACGACAACCAGAATGGTATCTGCCATTGGAGTCCGTTCTTGTATATGGTCCTGGCCGGGCCCTTCCATGAGCACACGCCGGGTTTGTATTCAGGCACAAGCGCGCCGCCAAAGCTCCGGCTTAATCATGCAAGCTGTTCTTGCAGGGATTAAAGCCCGAATCCTCAGTTGCCGCTCTTTCGGCAGGGCTGAAGCCGTCCTTGATACAGAGCAGAACGCTTTCTGACACAGTGCCGCCTGCATCGGTTGTTGGCACGCCGTTTAGCGATTGCGCCGCCGTATGCGCACTCCGTAGATGCTCAGCAACAGGCCGGCAAATCCCAGACAGCCCGCAATGACCGCGAAACGCGTTTCACCCAGCTTCAGGGCCGCCGGATGAAAAAACATTATGAGGAATGCGAACAGCATCATGACCCAGCCGATGGCCATCATGGCCGAGCCGTTTTCACGTTTTTCTTCCGAAGTTGACATCGCCGCCTCCTGCGACCTGCCACCCTCGCTCTACCAAAACTTTTCGGCGGCTCACGGGCGCCGCCGGTCAGGCCACCCGATGATCTTCTGCCTCATCCTGCCGCTGCTGCCGCAGGGTGCGCTCCAGATCGCGCCGGCCCAGCCGCGTCGCTCCTACCGCCCGGCGGTACCTTGTTCCCATCAACACCAGCGCCACCCCCAGAACGCCTTCGATGCCCAGCCAGATCGGCCAGAACCACGAGCCGTCCCGCAGGCTGCTGAAGAAGAAAGCGCCCAGAACCGCATCCATCCACAACAGAATCCAGCCTACGGTCAGCAGAATCGATCCCAGGCGGCGGTTCTCAACGGTATTGTCGATGGCGACCTGATCGCGTTCGAATCCTGGCATACGAGCAGAGCTCCTTTGCAGAAATGTGGCTCACCCGGTTAGATGCCGGCCGCCGCGGCAATTCGCAGGTCTTCGCGAACCGCAGCGGCAATTTCCGATATCAGCTTATGAATGCACGCGACCGCAATCGCCTTTCTTCTGTCTAGATCACTCTAACCTCGTTGCGCAGCTTGTCCACAAGTTTCTTTGCCACTTCCGCCGGAGGTCCTTCCAGCACCTCGGTCTTCTTCGTCTTCTGCGGAATGTAGAGCTTCGCTATCTTCTGCAAATTCTCGCCCAGCGCGCCCTTCACCTCGTCGAAGCTGACCTTCTTCAGCGGCTTGTTCTTGGCCTGCTTGATGCCGATCAGGGTTGCATAGCGCAGCTTGTTGATTCCCGACTGGATGGTGAGCACGGCCGGCAGCGGCATATCGACAAACTGAAAAAAGCCCGCCTCCAGTTCACGCTTGACCCGTATGGACACCCCACCGGACGCAACCCCGGCGCCCGCCGGGGACCCCGTGCCGCCATCGCTCTTCTCGATCTGCATGATGATGGTCGCGTGCGGCCAGCCAAGCAGTTCGGCCAGAATGACGCCGGTCTGGGCGAAGCCATAGTCGTCGGACTGCAATCCGGTGAAGACCAGGTCGAAGCTCTCGTCCCTGATAGTCGCTGCGAAGGCTTTGGCGGTATTGAAGGCATCGAGGCTGACGAAGGAATCGCCCTCGAGGTGGATGGCGCGGTCGGCGCCCTTGGCCAGCGCCTCGCGCAGCACCTGCTGCGCGCGCGCCGGGCCGCTGGTGATGACCACGACCTCGCCGCCATGCTTTTCCTTCTGCCGCAGCGCCTCTTCCAGGGCGTAGGCGTCGGGCTCGTTCACCTCGTAGGAAACATCCTCGCGTATCCACGTGCCGCTCTCGTTCAGCTTGAGCGGCGCGTCCTTCTGCGGGACCTGCTTCATGCAGACCAGAATCTTCACCGGCACTCCTCACGTTCTCTGCGAAACGGGCAAGTATAAATGAGCGGCGGGCGTGAGAGGAAACGGATAGCAGCGCCGGGCAGGAACGGGAGCCGGTATCCGCGCGACCGGATCCGCGGAGTGACGTATCCTGCTGCTTTCCGCTTGCCCAGGCATCTATAATTCATCAAGTGTTTCCGACCTCCGCAGCCTGAAGGCATACTTATGGCTGCGGCGGCGGTGCCCCGCGTCCGGTGCTCCCAGTTGAAGCAGCGTGACCGGGGCCGAGGGTGTGGAGGGAAACGTCCGCACCTCCCGTGTTTGGAAAGGAAACGACCACTCGCGCAGCGGTTCCCGCGCGTGCGTCTGGCATGCTTTTCCTGCACATTCGAAACACCCTGCTGTAGGCCATCCACGCTTCATCTTGCGGAGAGATGAACGGCTGAGAACCAGGGGCCAGGCGCTAAGGGGCCTGCGGCGAGAAGCGAAGAGCGATTAGCGAAAAGCGTGCTCTTACACGACAAATTCGGACGGCGTATCAGCGATCTGCGGATTTCCATCACCGATCGCTGCAACTACAGGTGCGTCTACTGCCGTTCGGGAAACGGGGGCCCGCAGTTCGCGGAGTTGCCCATTGCCGACTACCTGCGCATGGCGCGGGTCTTCGTCGGCCTGGGCATCACCAAGGTCCGTCTGACTGGCGGCGAGCCGCTGCTCCGCAGGGGCCTGGTCGACATGGTCCGGGGGCTGGCCGAAATGAAAACGGCCGACGGCGATCCGCTCGACATAGCCATCACCACCAACGGCCACCTGCTGGCCGACATGGCCGAGCCGCTGGCGGAGGCCGGTCTGCGCCGTGTAACGATTTCGATGGATGCGGTCGATCCCGTGCGCTTTGCCCGCATCACGCGCGTGCCCAAGGGTTATGAGCAAGTACTTGCCGGGGTGCGCGCCGCACAGCGCGCCAGCCTGAATCCGGTGAAGATCAACTGCGTGCTGCTGCGCGGCTTCAACGACGACCAGATCACGGCCTTCGGCCGATTTGCCCGCGAAGAAGGCGTGGTCGTGCGCTTCATCGAGTTCATGCCGCTGGAAGAAGACCGGGTGTGGTCGCCGGAGATCGTGGTGACGCTCGACGAGATCCTGCGCCGCATGAGCGAGTTCCTGCCGCTGCGCGAGCTGGCGCACGCCGGCAGCGAGACGGCGCGCCGCTATGCCTTCGCGGACGGTGCGGGCGAGATCGGAATCATTGCGCCGGTGTCGCATCCGTTCTGCGGCCATTGCAGCCGGGTACGCCTGACCTCCGATGGGAAAATCCGTACCTGCCTCTTCTCGGTGCGCGAGCACGACCTGGCCGCGCGGATGCAGGATGGCGCCAGCGACGACGAGCTTGCCAACTTCATACACAACGTGGTCGATCACAAAGAAGCGCGCCACCACATCGGCGAGCCGGGCTTCGTTCCGCCCTCCAGGACGATGGTGCATATCGGCGGCTAGAGCCCCGCTCCCGGCACCCGGGAATTTGCGGGACCTCCATCGTCGGCTGCGCCAGCGGAAAGCCGGGTACTGAAACTCCCTTACAACCATCCTTTGCTTCTTGCGATTCTCGCGGCTTCCACGCGATTGGCGGCACCCAGTTTGCTGATTGCCTCCGACAGATAGTTGCGCACCGTGCCCTCCGACAGCTTCAGCTCGTTGGCGATATCGAGGGTGGCCATGCCCTCTCCGGCGAGCCGCAGGACCTGGCGCTCGCGGTCTGTCAGCGGATCGGGTTCCTCGCTCCACGCTTCGGCGGCCAGTTGCGGGTCGATGACGCGGAGCCCGCGGCCGACGCGGCGCACCGCGTCGGCAAGCTGTTCGGCGGGCATGTCCTTCAGCAGGTATCCGGAAGCCCCGGCGTCGAGGGCGCGGCGCAGGTATCCGGCGCGGGCAAAGGTGGTGAGGATGATGACGCGCACGGGAGCGCCGCGGCGCTTCAGCTCGGCGGCAACTTCCAGACCGGTCTGGCCGGGCATTTCGATATCGGTGATGAAGACATCGGGCCGCATCTCCTCCACCATGCGCAGCGCCTCGCCGCCATTGCGCGCGCGCCCCGCGACCTCGATGTCGGCTTCCATCTCCAGCAGCGCGGCCAGGGCGCCCAGCACCATGGCCTGATCTTCGGCAATAACGACGCGAATGCGGTCGCGCCTCGGGCCTGTCATGCCCTCAGTTTCGCAGAGGGGAGGCGGCGGGCGCTACCGGGTTCCCCAGCGCGCCGGCTGTTGACGCGATGGGCTGGGCGAGCGGCAAATGGATGACGAGGCGGGTTCCGGACCTCGTGTGACGTTGCAGCGAGCCGCCAATGGCCTCCAGGCGCTCCCGCATGCCGCGCAAACCGTGGCCCTCGGGAGCGTCGGCCCCCCGGCCGTCGTCGGCGATTTCCAGCGTGCAGAGATCGTCCTGGCGTTGCAGGCGGACGCTGCATTGCCGCGCCTGCGCGTGGCGCAGGACGTTGGTCACCGCCTCGCGTAGGGCAAGCGCCAGCACGGTTTCCTGCGCCGGGCTCAGGGGCAGCTCGGCAACATCGGACTTGACGGCAACGCCGGCCGTCTCCAGGGTCTTGCGGGCCTGGACGAGCTCGGCCGTGAGCCCTTCGCCGCGGTAACCGCTGATGGCTTCGCGGACGTCGGCCAGGGCGGCTCGGGAGGCGCGCTCCACGTCCAGCATCTCCTGTTGGGCGCGCTGCGGGTCGCGGTCCACCAGCTTGCGGGCCAGCTCCGCCTTCAGCGTGATGAGCGACAGCGTATGTCCCAGCAGATCGTGCAGGTCACGGGCGATGCGCTCGCGCTCGGCCACCTTGGCCAGGTGCTCGATTTCCTCATCGGCCCGGCGCAGCTTCTCCCCGGCGCAGTGCGCGATGGCCCCAAGATGGTTGCCGATCCCCACCAGCAGGACCAGCAGCAGCATCGAGCCCCAGAAAGCGAGGGGCAGATGCAGGTGCCAGGCATAAATGCCGAGCAGTCCCACAGTGATACCGATCAGGGAGACCACGCGCGGGCGGTTCGTGGTGAAGCCGCCGGCGGCGACGGCGTAAATCAGCAGGGAGGAGACCGCGCCATTATGCGTGCCGACGAGCGCCGCCGCCATCACGAACATGGCAACGATTGCGTACAGCCGGCGTGGCTCGGGCCGCGAGAACGAGTAGAGGTACAGCCATACAAAAAACAGGCCGTAAAGGGTGTTGCCGGCCACCAGCAGGGGCGTGGGATGCTTCCACCAGATCGGTTCCACGAAGAACCAGATCATGAAGGGAAGCCACAGCACCGGCATCCAGCGGTGCTCGTCCTCCGACGGATAGATACGGTGCCAGATTCTCTGCAGCCAAAGCATCACTGTCCTCAGCTCCTATTGTTATCTGGGGGTGGTGCGCGGCACAACCGTGTACCACACCAGCGAAGAGATGATCATGGCGACGATCAGCCAGTCAAAGTGATGGGTGAAGGTCAGCCCGAGGAAAATGACCATGGTGATCGCCCACAGAATCCATTGTGCGCCTGTGCTTTTCATGACGGACTCCCTCAAATTCCGCGTATCGCGGTGCGCTGTTCGTTTTGACTTTCAGGCTTCGGCAAGTGCCGGCCCCGACCTGCGGCCCCGACGTTGCGGTCGATATGATCTGCTCCGTGTTCTCTTTCTGCCGGCACGATATCCATGATGCGGCGGGCGACGTTCGGCCAGTAGTGGCGATTGTCAGCCTGCGGCAGTGACAAATGTCATGGCAGCTCCGGTTCTCGACTCCGCCGGCCGAAGCTCCTCATTCCAAAGGTTTTTTACGGGTGATGTTCATCACTTTTCCGCGTGATTTCAGTCACGGCCTTATTGTCCGCAACGGGCGACACTTGAGGGTAAGAGTGTGAGGGCCGGAGCCGTTGGACTGCACCCTGCCTCAGGCAGTCTCGGCCGAGGTAATGAGGTGACCATGTTGCTGGCGTATCGCCTGGTCAAGCTAATCGAGACCCATTCCGACGGATTAGCCCGGAGCCTGTACAAACGCTATCGCGAGTGCGAAAAGTGCTCTGCCTATGCCAGCGTGCCGGAGAGCGAGCTGACGGAGAAGGTGTACGAGGTGTATCGCCATCTGGGCGACTGGCTGATGGGCAGGACGGAATCCGACATCGAAGACCGCTACCTTGAGATCGGCGCCCGGCGCGCCGCCCAGGGTGTCCCCGTCAGTCAGGTGGTGTGGATGATCTGCCTGGTTCGCGAGAACCTGTGGGATTACCTCCAGAAACATGCCGAGCTGGAGCGGCCCGCCGAAATTTTTGGCGAGCTGGAATTGCTGGAGATGCTGGACAAGTTCTTCCATCTGGCCATCTATTACGCCTCGCTGGGACACGAGCGGGCAATGGCGGGATATTCGGTGAAGACTCAAACGGTGTCGGCCTAGAGGCCTGTCATGTCCTGGATCGAACAGTATCGCAGCAAGCTGGTGACTGCCCGCGAGGCGGTAGCCTGCGTCGAGTCAGGGATGCGGGTGTACATCCATCCCGGCTGCGCGGAACCGGAAGCGCTGGTGGAAGCGCTGATGTTGCGCGCGCCTTACGTGAAGAACGTCGAATTGATGCACCTGCTGACCTACGGTACCTCGCCGTATTGCGCCCCCAACATGGCGGAGCACTTCCGCCATAATGCCCTGTTCGTCGGTCCCAATGTCCGCGAGGCGGTCAACGATGGCCGCGCCGATTACACCCCCATCTTTCTCAGCGAAGTGGAAGCGCTGTTCGAGAGCGGCGAGATGCCGATCGACGTCGCCTTCATTCAGGTTTCGCCCCCCGACCCGCATGGTTACTGCAGCTACGGTGTCGGCGTCGACTGCACGCTGACGGCCGCCAAGTACGCGCATCACGTGGTGGCGCAGGTGAACGCCCAGATGCCCCGCACCTACGGCGACAGCTTCATCCACGTGAACGACATTGGCGCCATCGTCGAGCTGTCGCGCCCCCTGTGCGAGATGAAGCCGCAACCGACCAACGAAGTTTTTGAGCAGGTCGGCGCCCGCGTGGCCTCGCTGATCGAGGACGGCGCGGTTCTGCAATGCGGGATCGGCGCCATACCCGATGCCATCCTGCCCAACCTGATGGACCGCAGGGACCTCGGGGTACACACCGAGATGATCTCCGACAACGTGATGCCGCTCATTGAAGAGGGCGTCATCAATGGGCGGCGCAAGAATCTCAAGCCCCGCAAGATCATTGTCGGTTTCGTGCTGGGCACCAGAAAGCTCTTCGATTTTATTGACGAGAACCCCATTTTCGAGTTTCATCCGTCGGCCTACACCAACGATCCCTTCCGTATCGCCATGAACGACCGCATGGTGGCCATCAACTCCGCCATCGAGGTCGATCTGACAGGGCAGGTGTGCGCCGAATCCATCGGACAGCAGTTCTTCAGCGGTTTTGGAGGGCAACTGGACTTCATCCGCGGAGCGGCGCGCTCGAAATATGGCAAGCCGATCATCGCCCTGCCCTCCACCGCCAAAGGCGGTACCGTCTCGCGGATCGTGCCCCGGCTGGCGCAGGGGGCGGGCGTGCTGACCGGCCGCGCCGATGTGCATTACGTGGTCACCGAATATGGGGTCGCCTATCTGCACGGGCGCAACGTCCGCCAGCGCGCCGAAGCTCTCGTCCAGATCGCCCATCCCGGCTTCCGGGACGAGCTGTATGAGTATTGCGAACAGCAGCGCTGGTTCCGGCGCAACGCATACGAACCGAAGTGCGAGGAAAACAATGTCATCGCAACCACGCGGTAACGTGATCATCAACGTGGAAGAGTGCAAGGGATGCGGGCTATGCGTGGACTCGTGTCCTCCCGAATGTCTTGTGCTCGCTGCCGGGCTCAGCAAGTACGGCGTGCATCCGGCGCAATACACCGGCGAAGGCTGCACCGGCTGCGGCGCCTGTTTCTACTGCTGCCCCGAGCCTGGGGCCATCATCGTCGAACGTCTGACGCCGCCGCCAAAAGTGGCCGCTCCGCCTCCAACCCAGAAGCCGGAGGTGGCCAATGCGGCGGTTGTGTAAAGGCAATGTCGCCATCGTCAAGGGCGCGGTGCTGGCCGGCTGTCGCGCTTTCTACGGATATCCCATTACGCCCGCCAGCGAGATCGCCGAGTATGCCTCGCTGCTGATCCCTGAAGTGGGCGGGACGTTCCTGCAGGCGGAGAGTGAGGTTTCGGCCATCAACATGGTGTACGGCGCGGCCGCGGCAGGCGAGCGGGTGATGAGCGCTTCTTCCGGCCCCGGCCTCAGCCTGATGCAGGAGGGGATCTCCTACATGGCGGGTGCCGAGTTGCCGGGCGTTATCGTCGACGTGGTGCGCGGCGGCCCGGGACTGGGCAACATCGCTCCCGAGCAGAGCGACTACTTTGCCATGGTCAAGGGCGGCGGCCATGGTTGCTATCGCAACCTTGTGCTGGCGCCGGCGTCGGTGCAGGAGATGTTCGATCTCACCGTGCTCGCCTTCGAGCTGGCCGACCGTTATCGCAACCCGGTAATCATCATGACCGACGGCTATGTGGGCCAGATGATGGAGCCGCTCGAGATCAAAATGCGCGAGATCGCGCCGCCGGAAAAACCCTGGGCGGTGAAGGGCACGGTGGAGAGCAGGAAGAACCTCCTCAGCTCCATCGTCCTGGAGCCCGATGCGCTGGAGGCCCACATCCGCAAGCTGGAGGCGAAGTATCAGCTGGCGCAGGAGCTGGAGAGCCGTCACGAGAACTACCTGACCGAAGATGCGGAGGTTCTGCTCGTCGGTTTCGGCATCGTGTCGCGCGTGCTGCGCTCGGCCGTCGACCAGTTGCGGGCCCAGGGAGTGAAGGCAGGCCTGTTTCGTCCCATCACGCTGTGGCCGTTCCCGTCGCGCGAGCTATGCCAGACGGCCGCCCATGTCAGGCGGGTGCTGGCGGTGGAACTGAACACGGGCATGATGGTCGAGGACGTGAAGCTGGCGCTCAATGGCGACGTGCCGGTGGAGTATTACGGCCGCGTCGGCGGTAACGTTCCCATGGCGGAGGAAATTACGGCCCAGGTTTTCGCGCGCATGGCAGCCCACGTGTAGGTGCAGGAGCGGCGCCTGCCGGGGGCCCCGGTCAGGCGCGCTCAGGACGACGCAGTTAGGAGAAACATTCGTGGAAGGCTATCAGGTAATTCACAGTAAATCGCCCGCATTCTATGACAGGTACGAGCGCAAGGCGGAGTTGCAGCAGCAGACGCATTATTGTCCCGGCTGCGGACACGGCGTCGTCCACAAGCTGATTGCCGAAGCCCTCACCGAACTCGGGGTGCAGGACCGCACCATTCTGGTCAGCCCGGTCGGCTGCTCGGTTTTCGCCTACTATTACTTCGACGTGGGCAATGTGCAGGTGGCGCACGGCCGCGCGCCCGCTGCCGCAACCGCGCTCAAGCGCGCCCACCCCGAGTCCATCGTCATTTCCTATCAGGGCGATGGCGACCTGGCGGCCATCGGCACGGCGGAGATCATTCACGCGGCCAATCGCGGCGAGAACATCTGTGTGTTCTTCGTCAACAACTCCATTTATGGCATGACCGGCGGCCAGATGGCGCCCACTACCCTCGTCGGCCAGAAGAGCACCACCTCGCCCTGGGGACGGCGCTCCCACAATGAAGGGCTGCCCATCCATGTCTGCGAGCTGCTCGCCGGGCTGGAAACGCCCACCTATCTGGAGCGCGTTGCCCTCAGCGACATGAAGAACATCATGAAGGCGAAGAAGGCGGTGAAGAAGGCGCTGGAAATCCAGAAGAACGGCAACGGCTTCTCCCTGGTCGAGTTTCTCTCCCCCTGCCCGACCATCCTGAACATGGATCCTGTGGTGGCGCGCAAGTGGGTGGGAGAAACCCTGGCCAAGGCGTTCCCGCTGGGCGTCTTCCGCGATCGCAAGCCCGAGCTGCCGGTGGACGCAACGGTACCGATGAAGACGGTGGCTGAGGCCCTGGAAGTGGCCGAAGAGCGGGCTGGCGAAGCTGTCGCCCGGCGTCATTACCACACGCGCGAGCTGGCGGTGAAGATGGCGGGATTCGGCGGGCAGGGCATCCTGCTGATGGGTCAACTGCTGGCGGAGATGGGACTGCGCGAACACATGGAAGTGAGCTGGCTGCCCTCCTACGGTCCGGAGATGCGCAGCGGCAGCGCCCATTGTCATGTCATCCTCTCCCATGATCGCATCGGCTCGCCCCTGATCTCGCAGCCCGATGTGCTGGTGGCCATGAACGAGCTGTCGCTGCACAAGTTCGCGCCAACGGTCGCGTCCGGCGGCCTCATCCTGTACAACAGCACGAAACTGCCGGAGGGCTTTGCCGCGCCGCAGGCCCGCGTGGTCTGCGTACCGGCGGCCGAGATCGCTGACCGTCTGGGCGCGGCGAAAGTCGCCAACGTGGTTATGCTTGGCGCCCTGCTGGAAGAAACCGAGTGCCTGCCGGCCGAGTCCGCGATTGCGGTGCTCGAAGAGACGGTGAAGAATCCCCGGTTCCTGGAACTCGACCGCAAAGCGGTCGCGGCGGGACGGGACTACGTGGATACCCAGGTGGAAGTCGGCGCAGTGGCGCAGCCGGACGGGTATTCCTACTGAGAAGCTGTCGGACCCCTTCTATCCAGGGTAGCCGGCAATTGCCTCTGCTTCACCGTGAGCCGAGGCAATCTGCCTTTGTTCCCACGGGCTGCTCCTGCCAGCACCTTCCCGCTCTGGTAACCATCGCACGACCTTCCGTGACCTGGCTCACAGCCGGAGGCAGAATGTTCATGGTGCAATGAACAGGTCGTCCAGGGAGTGGAATTTTTCCTGGAGAAGACGAATGTCCTTGGGTTTCAGGGTTTTTCTGGCCACTTTTCTTATACTCACCCTATCTTTATCAGCAACTTCACAGAACCTTCCGCCTGTTCCTTTGAACAAGCATGTCACCGTGACGGGCAATTCCATTGCGCATTTCCAGGCCAACTTCGGCCGGCAGGAGTTCCCGGCATTTCCTCCGCCCAATGTCTACATCTGGGGACAGGATTCCATGATGTGTTCGGGCATTCTTCCCCTGATACTGTACCTGGTTCCTGCCCGCACCGACGTACTTGTGCTGATCGACAGCACGAACGACATTGAGCATTCAGTGCCGATAAGCCAGCACATGTCGTGCATGGCGCAGACCATCACCACCCTGCTGGGCCGGAATCCTGCGCTCAAGATTGTGGTGGCCAACACTCCTCCGTGGACGCAATACGATCCCTGCTCGGGAACCTATCGCGACCACAGCATCGTGCAGATGATTGAAGCCTACAATGCGGCCTATGCCGATCCGGCCACGGGTCTGCAGGCACAGTGGCCAAACAATGTGCGGGTCGCCGACGTATTTACTCCCAGCGCGGACCAGAATGGATGGGCAATTCCGCAATACATGAGCGGGCCTTGCGGCATCCATCCTGGCCAGGAGTTCCAGTGGAGCCCCTCCTGGCAGCATTTCGCCGACGGCTACTTACCGCTGGTAACAACGGCCGCCATGGGTCGGTGGTGACAACCTCCGGAGCTGGCGAAAATCCATAAGCACAGGAGCCAGGCGACCTCAGATGGGGCTGGAGAAGCCTGTCTGCCGGCGCCTGGCGCCTGCAACCGCTGCCGTTTATCACAACGCCGGCTGGTACCCGGATTCCCGTAATGGGGCTGTTCCTGAATCACTTCTTCCCCTCTCACAGTGGGGCGTGACCGGGCTCACTGCACAGGCCGCAATATGGGGTTGCAATACGGTGTCCGGTGGAGCCTGCGTCATGTCATCCGAAAAAGAAGAAGTCCTGTGCCCGCTTTGCTACGGTCATGGTCGCGAACGCGAGGAGGTCCTGGTGCTGCGCTGGCGCAGCCGCGAATTCCAGCAGCAGCTTGAGAAAATGGCCGATGAAGCCGCCTTCGGCTCGAGCGGCGGCCTTGAGGACCCATTCGCAAGGCAGCCCGTCTACAGCAACGAACGCGATTAGAGCGGTGAATTGCCGCGACCAACTTGCCTGGGCGGGCCTGGCGATTCCCGGGAGTCCGCCGTTGCTCTTCTCCGGCGCCTGACGATAACGGCGTAACAGAGGGCGTAGATTACGAACGCCGA
Organism: Binatia bacterium; assembly: GCA_035516415.1. Classification (GTDB taxonomy): domain Bacteria; phylum Acidobacteriota; class Terriglobia; order Terriglobales; family Acidobacteriaceae; genus Bog-257. Next base: position 24,493 of record DATJAI010000065.1, read on the forward strand.
GCCGAGCACGACATAGAAGATCCACACGCTCAAGCTAAGGGCGAAGACCACGACAGACGCCGCCAGCACCCACATGAAAGCCTCGCCGAGAAAACCATCCGTCCAGTTGGGCACTGCTTCCCCGGACGGCAACTTTGGCCGCAACGCCGGCAGCAGGCGCGGGACAGCGGCGCAGTAGGCGCGATAGCTGTCTCCCTGGCTGGCCACAATCTCTGCCTCTTCGCGCAAAATAAGGCGATAGTCGAAGACGATCATTCCGCCCACGAGGATGAGGAATCCGAGGCGGCTGGCCATCAGGCCGAAGCCAATCGCCAGCAGGATATTGCCGAAATAGAGTGGGTTGCGCACGTAGCGGTAGGGTCCATCCGCCACCAGCCGCGAGGTGTGTATTCGCGAATCGACCATGATCTCGGCGTTGAGGTAGGCAGTTCCCCAGGTGCGGACCGCAGCATTGGCGATGCAGAGCAATGCAGCCAGGCCAAATATGGCGTGGTACTGCCAGTTGGCTGCGGCCGTACCGCGCAGCCGGGCGATCCAGTCCACAAGCGCCGCACCGGAGTTCTGGTGATCGACGGAGTAGCTGAAGAAGCCGAGGCCAAAGAGCGCGCCGAAGATCCAGAAGCGGGACCGGAACTCGAAGTCGCTGGCTGCCAGCATTGTTTTCCTCCTTTTTTCCGACGACGAACGGCGCAAACCCTGTGCCCGCAACGCGAGCATTCAGGGCCTTCCGGGGCATGCCGTGCGCGTTGCATCTGCGACTAAAGCAGCAGCGCCAGGTAACGGCAACCCTGCCATCTGCGGTATTCACCGGAGTTCCCGGCGACCGGGCCTTTGTTAATTTTCAGGGAACTCATGACTTCCGTTCAAAGGCTGTGCCCTATCCTGGCCGTCATCATTCTAGCCGTCGGAGTCCGGGCCCAGGACGGCCCAGTCGCGTGCCTTGCTGACGGCCCGGCGGCCGTCCCTGCGGAAGCTCCGCCATTGCAACCGACGGTGGCGCAGGTGCCGGCCCAGCACAGATTCTTTGACCGGCAACAGCTTCTCGCGCTCTACATCCACAGCGGGATGCGCGTCGCCGATGCCATCAAGACCTGCAGGGAACTCTCGCATGGCGGCGTCGAAGACTGGATTCCAACGCAATCGTGTGCCGGCGTCGTTGCCTGGCAGGGCGGATCAGTGGGATTGACGCTGGGCGTGGGATGGCTGCTGCACCGGCATGGCAATCACCGCCTCGAGCGCATTGTTCCATGGATCGGAACCGGGGCTTCGGCTGCCGGCTGGACCAAAAGCGTGCTGAACATTCATTAGTTTCCTGATTTGACTTCCTTTTTGGCCGATTCGGACCACGACCGAACCGCCTGTGGCTCCTCCACATACCGAGGCGGCGCATGCACCGGCGACTTCCCGAGGAAACCCAGGAGTCAACTCCTGAAGTCGGCTGCCGCTACGCTGGAGTGTACAAACTTAAGGTGTTGACTCTACGAAGGTTGTGAGGTAATCCACCGGTTTGGGACGGGCGATGCAGTGCTCATCAGGGCACGGTTGTGGTAAAAATACAACAGCCGTGGACCCTATCTGGCCTGTAATCTGCCGTATGCGCCGCCGCTAGTCTCCCTGTTGATCTACGAACGTACAATTCGCAAACCGGTCGAGTGCAGCGGTATCGGCTTACACAGCGGAGCCCCTGTCAACCTGCGAATTCTTCCAGCTCCGGTAGGGGCGGGCATCGTCTTTCGCCGGGTTGATCTCGACGGCTTCGAGGTGGAGGCCATCAGCCGCAATGTGGCCCGGGTGAGCTACGCCACCAGCCTGATGAAGAAGGGCGTGCTCATTTCCACCACCGAGCATCTGCTGTCGGCCTTTATCGGCATGGGCATCGACAATGCGATCGTGGAGCTCGACAACCTCGAGCTGCCCATTCTCGACGGTAGCGCGCTGCCGTTTGTCGAGATGATCACCGCGGCCGGGCTGCGCCAGCAGCGGCGCAAGCGCGTTTACCTCAAGATCCTTCGCCCCTACGAGATGCACGAGGGTGACAAGTTCATTGGGGTCTATCCCAGCGAAGGCTATGCGGTCAGCTATAACATCAATTTTCCCCACCCGCTGATCGGCCATGAGCGCCTCCAGGTCGGGCTTTCCAACGGCAGCTATGTGAAGGAGATCGCCGCGGCCCGCACCTTCGGCTTCCTCGAGCAGCAGAGCGCCATGCTCAACATGGGCCTCATCCGGGGCGCCTCGCGCCAGAACTGTATCGTGCTCACGCGTAATGGGCTGGACAACCCTCCGCTGCGCTTCCAGGATGAGTTCGTCCGCCACAAGGTGCTCGACCTGATCGGCGACCTCGCGCTGTTTGGCAAGCGCATTCTCGGCTACGTCAAGGCTGACCGCGCCGGCCACGCCCTGCACACTGCAATCGTTTCCCGCATTTTGCGCGATCAGAGCTACGCTGAGGAGGTAACCCTGAGCGAGGCCGCAGTGGCCGATTGGCCCGCCGAACATCTTGCCGTCGCCGACTAGCGCCAACGCCGCTCGCCGCGGCAGTTCGCCAGCGGCTAAGATGAATGGGTGGAGAAGAGAGTCTACCTTTCGCTCGGTTCGAATGTCGGCGACCGCGACGCCAATCTCCGCACCGCAATCGGGAAGCTTGCCGAACTTGGCGAAGTGCTGGCGATTTCCTCATTCTATGAGACCGAGCCGGTGGAGTTGTCTGCCCAACCCTGGTTTCTGAACTGCGCTCTGGCTCTGCGTACCCACCTGATGCCCAGGCGCTTTCTGGCGAAGATGCTGACCATCGAGCAGCAGATGGGCCGCCGCCGCACCCAGCCCAAAGGGCCCAGAACCATCGACATAGACATTCTGCTCTTCGGCAATTCCATCATCAGCGCTGCGCAGCTCAAGGTGCCCCATCCCGCCATGCATCAGCGTCGTTTCGTGCTGGAACCGTTGGCCGAGATTGCCCCCGAGGTGCGACACCCCATCTTCAGGCGCACGGTACGCGAGCTGCTGCAGGAGGCTATGGCGCACAACGGTAAACAGGTAAGAAAAGTCGCCAGGGATTAGGCCCGCAGATGGGCAGGCGGCAGGGCTCGCAGGTCTTTCAGGAATAGAAAGGCCGCCACGCTGGTGCGGGCGGCCGGTGCGTCCACCTTCGGATTGAAATTCTCAGAACGGCAGCAGGTGGTGCTTCTTCTTCTTTTTCGACGAGCTTTCCGTGTCGCTGTTGGCAGCAGGAGCCTGCTGTTGGGATGAGGAGCTGGCCGCTGGCTGCTGCGGACTGCTGCTGGAGTTCGAACCTGCCAGATCATTGACCTGAGACGGTGGCGGCAGTGGCGCGGAGCTGGCCGGCGCCAGATCGTTCTTCATTTCGCTGCCCTCGACTGGTCCGTTGGGGGCGGCGCCGGTATCAGCGGGCGCTGCATCCGCTGCACCGGTGGTGCTGCCCGCCGCAGCGGTGCTTCCAGGCGCGGCGTCGGAGCGCGGTACGGGCGCGTTCTCGGGCGGCGTAGCGCCGTTGCTCACCTGTTCAACTGTGACGTGGTTGTTGCCTTCCAGCATGCTGTTGACGCTGGCATTGGCCGCCCGTACCATGTCAGGCGCGCTGGCCTGCCTGGGATCCACCAGCGTCGGCTCGCCCACCTTGTCCGCCTCGGAAACGTCGGGGCCTTTGTGGAAGTTCTCCATCACTTTGCCGACCTTGCCCTGTGAACCACGGCTGGCGATCTCAGCCTTGTCTTCGGCGATGGCCTCCGGCGTGGCCTTCGGCACGGGCTGCTTCAGGGCAAGGAGGCGCTTCTTCGCGTCCGCCGCGCGGCCTTCCAGCGGGTAGCGCGTCAGGATCCGGTCATAGGCGGCGACGGCTCCTTCCATGTACTGCCTGATAAGAACGCCCTTGGCAGCTTCCGCGAGCTTCGAGTGACGGACCAGCTCAACCTGCTTTTCGTAGGCGTTGCCCAGCTCGAAGAGCGCATCGTCGGCGCCGCTGTACAGCGGATACGTGTCGGTCACCGACTTCAGGCGCGCGATTGCCGCCGGGTAACTTTCGCGCAGGTAGTAGAAGTGCCCGATCATGTACTCCCTGCGCGCCAGCACCTCCTGCACCTCAAGCAGGCGTTCCTTGGCCTGTGGGATCAGCGGGCTATCCGGAAATTGCAGGATCATCTGGCGATATTCTTCCTCGGCGCGCCGGGCATGGGTGGGATCGCGGTCGGCCTTCTCCATTTCCCGGTAATGGATGTTGGCGATCTTCATCTGCGCCTCGGCGGCTTCCGGCATGTTGGGGAAGAAGGTGATGAAGTCCTTATATTCGCTCTCGGCCTGGGCAAAGGCCGCCGTTCCCCCCTCGGCGTACCAGGAGTCGCCGATCGCCAGTTTGGCGCGCGCCACATATTCCGAATCCGGATAGGTGTTAATCAGGGTCTGCAGGCTGAGGCGCGCCACATCGTACTTACCGTGCTTCATCGCCTCCTCGGCCCGGTCGAACAGCACCTTGTCCGGCTGTTTGGAGTCGACATCCGCGATGGGGTTGATCGCCTTCTTGCTCTTTTTTGCTTTCTTCTTGTTGCTGGAGTGCAACGGCACCGTAGTCGTGGTGGTCTGGCTGGTTCCGTTCGTCGTTGTGGTAGTTGTGCTCTGGGCCTGAGTGCCGGACGGATTCTGTGCGACACAGCACAGCGTCGCCAGCATGAAGCCCGTTACGATTGTTGCGCGACCAAACATCTGACCACCTCTGGGACCCTTTACTTCTTACTTCATAACCCGGCGAGCGCGCGAACGCCCCTGGCCCGGGAAAATTGCTGTTGCGCCTCAGGCGCGCTGCAATGTAGCTTCCTGGGCCGCCCTCAGCAGGGCCTCCACATTTCGGGCCGGATCGCCCTTGCCGAAGACGTGGCTGCCGGCCACAAAGATTTCGGCGCCGGCGCGGGCGGCAGCGCCGATCGTCTCCAGGTCGATACCACCGTCGATCTCGATGCGGAAGTCCACCCCCTTGGCGTTGCGCATGGTCGCCAGCTTGCGGACTTTTTCCAGCGCCCCGGGGATGAACCGCTGCCCACCAAAGCCGGGATTCACCGACATCACCAGCACGTAATCCACGATGTCGAGCACCTCGCCCAGGGTCTGCACCGGTGTCGCGGGATTAATGACGACCCCCGGTTGCATGCCGTGACTTCGGATCAGCTCCAGGCTGCGGTTCAGGTGCCGGCATACCTCCTGATGGACCGAAACCCAATTCGCCCCCGCATCGGCAAAGGCGGGAATGTACTCGTCCGGATTCTCGATCATCAGATGGCAATCCAGAGGCACGTCGACCGCTTTGCGCAGCGAGGCCACCACGGGAGGCCCGATCGTGATGTTGGGCACAAAGTGACCATCCATCACGTCCACGTGCAGCAGGGTGGCACCGCCTCGCACCGCGGCATTGGCATCGTCAGCCAGGCGGGCGAAATCGGCCGACAGAATGGACGGCGCTATCTCGATCAAGGCAAACCGCTTCCCGGGAGATACAGGAGAAATTTTAACACGCGCTGCAGCCCGGCTGTACGCCTGGATAGCGGGAACGGGCGGCATTGACATGGTGGCCCCTGCCGGATTTGAACCAGCGACCAACCGATTATGAGTCGGCTGCTCTAACCGCTGAGCTAAGGGGCCCCTGAGTAGGCTTATAGCACAAAGTGCAGCTTGCGGGGCCCGGGAATAGGCGCCCTGTCCGCTACCGGGCCTGGCTAACGCACCGCCCGTCTGAGCCCGGCGCTGGTCGGCCACCACGTCACCTGCACCGAACTGGTGAAGTCGCGCTGCCGCGTTGGCGCGAGCACGGGAATCAGCCAGGTTTCGTATTGCAGAAAGGGCTTGATCTCGAAGTCCCTGCGCACCCGCAGCGTCCCGGAGAGGTTCCAGTCCCACTGCGTGCTGCCGCCGGGAATAAAGTCGTTGGCGATCTTCGCATTGCGCACCGCCACCTGAATACTGCTCTGCGGGCTCAGGTGCCAGGTGCTCCATGCCTGATAGCCTTTGCCCTCGCGGCCAATCCAGTTCCCAATCAGGTAGCGGTTGTCGAGGTAAACGTCGTGGTAGACCGTTTCCCAGTAGATGAACAGGCCGCCGCGACTGGCCGGCGAGGGAGGGTCCGTGTACACCGCCTCGGCGCGGAAGTCGAGCTTCGGCAAGCCGGGAAAGTGCGTCAGGTAGATGCCTGGATTAACCGCCGAGCGCCGCGGCGCGCTGACCGGGTTCACGTCGTCATGCACCAGCGAGTCGGTGTACAGGGTCAGCCAGCGGCGCGCGAATGGCAGCCGCCAGGAGAAGTCGAAGCTGGCGTGCCGGGCTCCGGGGTCGTTGCGCGAGAACTTGGTTGCCGGCGACACATCGGTGAAGCTGGTGAATGAATTCCAGAACGAGCCCAAGGTAAGGGGCACATGTCCCTGCCCGCCGAAAACATCGTCGCGGGTGAAGCCGAATTCTAGGTTCTCCGTGGGCTTGAAGCTGACCTTCTGCCCGAAGATGTACGGTCCGGCCGGGAACTGATGGCCGGCCAGCGCTCCGAAAAAGTTGGCGAACTCGAAGGGCCCCAGCAGCCTCGACAGCCCCGGAATGTTCATCGGTTCCATGCGGTTGATCTGCACCATCCAGAAGGGCTCCGCGTTGTCGCTCATCAGAAACGCGCCGCTCTCGCTCGGCCCCCACCACATGCTCTGCTTGCCCACGGAGAAGTCGAGGCCGACGTATCGCATCATGGCGTAGGTATCGAGCAGCCGGAACTGGTTCGCGCTAATGGGGGTGGGCGGCTGCAGCGGATTCAGGTCCACGTTGGCGATTACCTGCCGCACCGGCAGCGGGTAGCCGGGAATGGTCGGCGCATGCTGGTATTCGCCATCGATATAGAACGCGAAGCGGCCATCGTTGGCGCTGGCGCTGAATCCGGTGATGTTGCTGACCCCTTTCCAGTACGGGCGCCCGTAATCGTTGATCAGCGTCTGCCCGAAGTGATAGCTGTCGTTCACCGGAGTCCCGGAGATGTCCATGACGCGCGTGTACAGCGAGTCCAGCTGCAGCGATTCCGTCGGCTGCCCGTCCCAGGTAGCGATTTCAGGAGAGAATTCGGCATCGAGCGCCTGCTTCAGCTTCCAGAGTTCCGGCGGCACGTCGGTGTGGAACTCGACCCTGCCGTTCATTTCGATGAGCATGCGGGCACAGGACATCCTCGTCCAGGGGCGCAGTCCCAGAAAGGCGGTGTCGATGTATCCGCCGCCAATCAGCCGCTCCATCGCGGGATAAATCCAGCTGTCCAGCGGCACGTTGACGCTGGCGTAGTTGGTTGGCCGCGGCGCCGATGTCTGCTCGGCCACGATCTTCAGGTCGTCGTCGATCTCCGGATTGTGCCTCTCCCTGTAGATGTGCCGCCCGATCTGGTAGCCGAGCAGCCCTCCGATGAAGACATCGGAAAGGAAATGCTGGTCCGACGCGGCCCGCGCAAGGCTTACCCCGAGCGCCAGCCCGTAGGCGCCGAATTCGGGGACCACGTGCGGATACTCGTGCGCGACCACCGAAGCGAAGGCCCACGTAATCGCTGCGTGGTCCGAGGGGAACGATGTGCCCGCGTTACCAAAGACGTTCTGAAAGTGCGACGGGAAGGGACGCTCGCGGCCGGTGATGCCGTTGACGGCATAATCGACGCCGAGGGCATTGACGATGGCCTCGGTCGCCAGCACGCCGGTCTCGCGCGCCCGCTCATTGTGCACTATGCGCCCCCAGAAATACGCGCCTCCGGTCATTCCCAGCGCGGCGCCCACCCCGGCATCCGCGAAGACATTCAGCGCGTGCGCATTATTCAGGCGCATCGCGTAAGAACTTTGCGGGTCGGTCACGAAAAGCGCGGTGGCAATGCCCCCGGCCGGAACCAGCCATTTCGCATCTCCTGGCCGGAGATGGAACGGACTGGTCCAGATCGCCTTCTGGTCCTCCGCCAGATGAATGAAAAACCTGCTCTCGTTGGGATGGGGGAAGGTGCCGTCGAACGACGGCTCAACGGTCTGCGACTGTGCGGAAGGGGTGGGCGCAGGGGAAGTCTGCTGCGCGACAGCGGGGGTGGTAACGCTGGTCTGCAGCGCCAGTGCAATCAGCAGCGCTGCAGACCCGCCGATACCAGACCAGAACGATGGACCGCGGGCGCTCACGCGGAAGGTCTGTAGTAGCGGAAGATACGCTTCAGGGCGGCCGCAACATCCTCCACGTCCCGCTCCAACATGGCGGGCGAGAGCGGGAGCGAGATTGTGCGCTGGCCTATAAAGGTGGCGTTGGGAAAATCGGAGTCGGCAAAGCCGAATCGCTGGCGATAATACGGCTGCTGGTGTGGCGGCACGTAGTGCACTCCGACTCCGATGTTCTCGGCGTCAAGCGCGGCGATGACTTTGTCGCGCGTCACCCCGATTTCCTCCAGCGACAGCAGCGGAGTGTACAGATGAAAAGCGTGGCGCGAGGCGGCATCTGTCGCGGCCGGCAACTGCAGCGGCAGCCCGCTCAGCCGTTCGTCGTAGAAGTGCCAGATCTGCTCGCGCTTTTTCCAGTGACACTCGACCTTCTCCAGTTGCGGCAGGGCAAGTGCCGCCGCCACGTCGGTCATGTTGTACTTGAAGCCGGCCGCCACCACCTCGTATCCCGACGGGCCGCCCACAAACCGGCTCCAGGCATCGGCCGTCATGCCATGCAGGGACAGCACCTTCACGCGCTGATGCAGTGCGCGGTCGCGGGTGATGACCATCCCCCCGTCGCAGGTGCCGACGTTCTTGGTGGGATAAAAGCTGAAGCAGCCGGCGTCGCCCATCAGGCCTGCGGGGCGGCCGCGGTGCGTGGCCTCGATGGCATGGGCGCAGTCCTCCACCACCCTCAGGCCGCGCCGCCGGGCAATGTCGAGAATGGGATCCATGTCGCAGCAGCGCCCGCACATATGGACCGCAAGAATGGCCCTGGTCTGCGGGGTGAGGTTCTTCTCAATCAGCGCAGGATCGATGTTGAAGGTCTTGCGGTCACAATCCACCAGGACAGGTGTGGCGCCGGTGTGCACGATGGAGTGAATGGAGGAGCAGAACGTCATGGCCGGAGCGATCACCTCGTCGCCCGGTCCCACCCCCAGAGCGAGCAGGGCGAGGTGAATCGCTGCCGTTCCGCTGCTTACGGCCGCCGCATGGGGGGCGCCTTTGTAACGCGCAAACGCCTGCTCAAACTGTTCCACCCGCGGCCCCAGGCCAATCCAGTTGCTGCGCAGACACTGCACCACCGAGGCGATCTCGCGCTCGCCGATGAGGGGGGCGCCGAAGATGAGCCGCGCCTGCCGCGGGCGCACCGGCGTGCCGCCCACGATGGCGGGCAGATCGTCTTCCTGCACTGAAGTTGGCGGTGGGCTAGCCAGCGGAGCGCGTTTCATGGGATTCTGTGGGCTGTTTGTGTTTGCCGATTGTACCTGATCCGTAGCTATGCCTCCCGTCACCATCATCATGAACGTGCGCAACGGCGCCGAAACCCTGCGCGCAGCCATCGACAGCGTGCTGGCGCAGACCTGCGGCGACTGGGAGCTCATTGTCTGGGACGATTGCTCCAGCGACGGCAGCGCAGCGGTTGTTTCCAGCTATCGTGACCGCCGAATCCGCTACTTCCTCGCTCGGGAACACACCTCGCTGGGACAGGCGAGGGACGATGCCATCGCGGCCGCCACCGGCGAGTGGATCGCCTTTCTCGACCAGGATGACCTCTGGCTGCCGCACAAGCTGGAGCGGCAGCTGGCACTTGCGGAGCCCGGCGTCGGACTGATCTACGGCCGGACGGTAAGATTCTATCCGCGCGGCAGGGAACGTGATTATGATCAGGCCCACGAATACGAGTTGCTGCCCGAGGGCGACATCTTCTCCCAGCTCTTCACCCGGTCCTGCTTCATCGCCATGAGCTCCGCCGTCTTCCGCCGCTCGGCCATTGCCGCCATCGGCGGCATTCCGGGAGAAGTCCGCATCATCCCCGATTACTACCTCTATGTCGCCGTCGCCCGCCAGTATCGCGTCCGCGCGGTGCAGGAGGTGGTTTGCCGGTATCGCATGCATCCCGGCAGCATGTCGCATGTCTCGGCGCTCGAGATGCATAAGGAGGTGCTCTGGCTCATCGACCGCTGGGCGGGCGACCTCGACCCGCACACGGTGGCTCTCTGCCGCAAGCGGCATCTCACCGCCATTGCGCTGGAGGAGATGCGAAGCCGCAGGACTTTCCGGCGGGGCTTTGTCCGGCTGCTCACCCAGGGCTCTCCCGGCTCGCAACTCGGCCGCCCCTTCGCATTCCTGATGCACCTCATCCGCCGCAGCATCCGGCCGCCCTACTGGCGCCTCATGGGGGAGAGGCCGGGCGTGTAGCATCGAAACGACGCCATCGCAGCTCTCATGCCTCCGGTCAGCATTATCATGAACGTTCGCAACGGCGCTTCCTTCCTGCGCGAGGCGCTGGACAGCGTACTGGCGCAGACCTTCGTCGGCTGGGAGCTCATCGTCTGGGACGACCGCTCGACCGACGAGAGCGCCAGCATCGTCAGCTCATATCGCGACCGCAGGATTCGTTACCATCTCTCGCCGGATGAAACCCCACTGGGCGAAGCCCGTAACCGGGCGATCCGCCAGGCCACGGGAGAGTGGCTCGCCTTCCTCGATCAGGATGACATCTGGCTGCCGCACAAACTGGAGCAGCAGATTGCGCTGGCCGCGCCCGAGGTGGGCATCATCTATGGGCGGACCGTGCTCTTCGACGCGCGGCGCGGCGATCTGCGCGACTATGATTACGCTCACGAGTTTCGCCCTTTGCCCGAGGGCGACATCTTCGCGGAACTATTCCGCCACGCATGTTTCATCACCATGAGTTCGGCGATGCTGCGCCGCTCGGCGGTGGAGGAAATCGGCGGCATACCGGGCAGCATCCAGGTCGCGCCCGACTACTACCTTTACACGGCCATTGCGCGGCGTTACCAGGCACGGGCGGTGCAGCAGGTCATCTGCCGCTATCGCATCCACTCCGGCAGCATGTCCGTGTCGCAGCAGCACCGGATGCGGCTTCACAGCGAGCCGCTGTCGATCGTGAACCAGTGGGCCGCGCAGATCGAACCCCACCTCGCCGCCCATCGCAGAATGACGTACTCCACTGCGCTGGCTCTGGAGGAGATGAGAAGCCCGCGCACGGCACGCGCCGGTCTGCGCCGGCTGCTCACCGACGGCTCCTTGCTCTGGCTGCTCTCCCGTCCCTTCGTACGCGCCGGGCGGGCGCTCCGGCGACGATTGCAAACACCCTGCTGGCGTCAGAGCGGCCGCTGCGAAGTCGCGGGCTGTTACCGCACCATTGCCGGCGGCTAGTCGGTCTGCGAGCTGCCCGGTTCGGCGATCTCCTCGATGCGCCGTATCCTGTCGAGCGCCGGCGGAACACGGCGATCGAAGGCCCCTCTCATCCGGAGACGCGGAGTCTGTTGTCCCTGTAGCACGACGCGTACCGTCTGCAGGAGGATCTTGAGGTCGAGCAGCAGGGAATAGTTGTAGATGTACAGCAGGTCAAAGTTCAGTTTGCTTTCCACCGTTGTACCGTACTTGCCCATGACCTGCGCCAGTCCGGTGATACCCGGCTTTACCGCGTGACGCAATTCGTACGCCGGCAACTCCTTCTCGAACTGCCGCACGAAGTAGGGGCGTTCCGGCCGGGGGCCGACCAGGCTCATCTCGCCCTTGATGACGTTGAGCATCTGCGGCAGTTCGTCGATCCTCATTGCTCGCAACAGGCGGCCGAATTCCGTGATGCGGGGATCGCGCTCGCAGGCCAGTACCGGGCCGCTGTGTTTTTCGGCGTCATTCACCATGGTGCGGAACTTCAGGACGTGGAAGGGCTTTCCCCATCGCCCGATCCGCTCCTGGCGATAGAAGACGGGTCCAGTCGAGGTGGCGCGGATCACGATGCCGACGATGAGCAGAATGGGACTGGCCACCAGCAGCAGGGCCGATGACGCGAGCAGATCGAAGCTGCGCTTCAGCAGCTCTTCGGCGGGATTCAGCCGATGGGGCTGGATTCCCAGGATCAGCAGATCATCGACCTCCCGGGCCTCGGCTCCGAACAGCGTCAACTCGGAAAGGTTGGGAACTACCAGCACTTCTTTCCCGCACCGGAAGCAATGCAGGATGATGTCTTCCTTCTGTTCCAGGCTCTCGCTCAATACCACGGTTTCGGCAGCATCCAGTTCCGCCCAAGGGGGGCCTAGGTCGCGGCGTAGCAGATGTCCCTGCATTCGGTACAGTCCGACATCGTGTTCTTCGAACTTCTGCGCGACCAGGCTCGCGTCTTCTTCAGTTTCTCCGATGACCACGGTCGTGCGGTTGCCGAACCAGCGCCGATACAGCCGGCGCATCTGCACGCGATAGCTGCAAAGCAGTGCGATCTGGAGAAAGGCGGCAATAACCAGCACGCTCCTCGGAAAAGCAAAGGGCCGCCCCCATGCGGCCAGACCCAAGCTACTGAGCAGGGTCATCCCTACGGCGATCAGGATGGAGTAAAGCACATGCCGGAGCGACCGCCGGAGCCAGTCGCGGTAAAGGTCGAGCATGTGAAAGACCAGCAGCGTCGCCAGTGAAAGCCAGGCCGACATGTTCATCAACGAGGCGATGTCGGCGTGAGGCATCAGAGCATGGCTGCCGCGCCGCAGAAGAACTGCCATCAGGAACCCCGCGTTGACAAGGCACACATCGCAGCTCATGACGATGGGCTTGTACAGGAGAAAGCGAACTGGGCGGCTCATCACATCTCCGGCGGATACGGATCGGAACAGGTTCGAAGCTGATGCTTGGGCGGCGGTATGGAGGACAGAATCCGCTGGCTGGGACCCGGGAAAGGTCACGGCCCGGCAGAGGGATCAGGCCCGGCGGTCACTCCGGGCTCCCGCAGCAGGGCTGCGCGCCTGGCCTGTTCCCTGCGGGGAGCGCCGGGGCCCTTGATGACACGTTTGTCGGAGCCGAGATAATACCCGAGCACCTTGCTGTAGTAACGGAGGCCGACGGCAACGCGGACGAGCAACTTCGCCGCCGCGCCTGAGCCGAAGTAGTCGTAGGCATCGCTGAATTGCACCAGCGCCCGCCGCTGGTCGCGCAGCGACGCCAGGGCGTTCTGGTTGATGCTCTGGCTGCCGAGATGAATGATCTCCGCACACGGCGTGTAATACACCTTGCAGCCCTTGTGCTTGAGCATGTAGTTGTAGGCCAGGTCTACGACGGCCAGGCGGAAGCGTTCATCCAGCATTCCCGCCTCCTCCCAGGTTGAACGGCGAATCATGTACGCCGTTGTGCCAATGCTGTCGACCTGCTGCGCTCGGGAGTAATCGAAGCTGGTGTTGTAATAGCGGTCCACCAAACGGCTTTTTGGGAACAGCTTGTGCCAGTTGAGGGCCTGAAGAAAAAAAACACCGGGACCGGCAAAGCTGCGCACGCAATGTTGCACCGTGCCATCGACATTCAGCAGCCTGGGGCCGCAGGCGGCCACGTCGGGATGCTCGTCCATGAACCGCACCAGCGCCTGAAAAGCATTGCCAGTGAGCACGGTATCGCCATTAAGGAGACAGGCGTATCGCCCGCGCGACATCCGCATCCCGAGATTGTTGTTCTGGGCATAAAACCGGTTCACCGTGTTCCGGACCAGACGCACCTCAGGAAAGTTCGCGGCCACCATCTCGGCGCTTCCGTCGGGAGAGTTATCGTCCAGGCAGATGACCTCGAAGCTGATGCCAGTCGTGTGCTGATAGATGGATTGCAGACACTGGCGCAACAGGGCGCAGGTGTTGTAACTGGCTATGATGACGCTCAGATCCGGTTCCGGTCGTGGTCGGCTATCGTCGGGGCACAAGGCCCCGGCACTCGGAGTCGGCGGGAGAGGTTCGCCGCCGGCGCAGGCGCGCGCCGCCGCTCCCTGATGTGTGAGCATGAGTCCACGCGCCTGCAGTTCCTGCGATGCCGCGCCCAGGCGGTCGGCTGCGGGCGGCTGGCTCCTCACCCATTCCACGAAGCGGTCCAGACCCTGCTCGAGAGAGACCTCGGCCCTCCACCCCAGCCGCGCCTGGATGGCGCTGATGTCGGCAAATCCATGCCGGGTATCTCCCAGGCGGTAGCGGCCGGATATGACGGGAAGCGGGCTGCCTGCAAAGTGCTCGCGGAGGAGGGAGGCAACCGCCGCGACGCTGGTTGCGCGACCCGAGCCGGCGTTCAGGGTGCACCCATCGGCCGCATCGCCGGCGAGCGACAGCACCACGGCACGCGCAATGTCAGATACATGGACGAAATCGCGGCTCTCCTGTCCATCTTCGTAAAGCTCCACCGCTTTCCCGAGCCGCAGCTGGTTGGAGAAGATGGAGAGAATGCCAGTGTACGGATTGCGGAGTGACTGTCCTTCGCCATAGACATTCTGCAGGCGGAGAATAACGGCCGGGACTCCGATGGCATGGCAGGTGACGCGGACCAGCTCTTCCTGGGCCACCTTGGTCGCGGCGTAAGTTGAAACCGGAGCAAGCCGGGCGTCTTCAGCAGTAGCAATGGCCAGAATTGCACCCTGGCATTGTGGACACGGCGGCTCCCACTGACCTGCCCGCAGCCGCTCCGGGGAGCGCATGGGAGGATACACCACCCCGCACGATGGACAACGGTAGGCGCCTTCTCCATACACTGCGCGGGAGGAGGCGAGAACGATCCTGGTGACGCTGTGCCGGCGGTTGGCGAGATAGTTGAGCAGGGCCGCCGTACCGCCCACGTTCGTCTCCGTGTAGCCGGTGATTTCGTACATCGATTGTGCGGTGCCGGTCCTGGCTGCCAGGTGCACGATCTGTCCGACGTGGTGCAGGGCCTGCTCCCAGTCTTCAGAGCGGCGTACATCGGCGCGCAGCATTTCCACCCGGGGGTTCCGCAGAAGCGCGAGCGAGTCGATGCCGGGGTCTGTCCCATGGACCTGGGGATCGAGGTTGTCGAACAGCAAAACGCGGCGGCCGTCTCTGGCGAGCAGCGCGGCGATATGCCGGCCCAGAAAACCAAGACCGCCCGTTATCAGAACCTTGCTGTCGCTCATTGCTGCATGACCTCAACCTGCACAGCGCGTGCCGGGATGCCTACAACCGTCGCATGGTCTTGCACCGGGCTAAGCACGACCGCATTCGCGCCGACCGTAGCGTGGTCGCCAACGCGGATGGCACCCAACACCCTGCAACCGCTCCCCAGCACGACGTTATCGCCCACCTCGGGGCGCTGGCCGGGATCGAAGCCAATATCCAGTCCCCGGGAGCCCAGCGTCACGCCGCCGAATATGGTCACGTTGCTGCCGATCCGCGATGCGCCAATCACGCAGCCGACGGGATGAGCAAAGAAGATTCCCGGACCAATTTCGCATTTCGGCGTCGCCTCCAGGCCAAACAGAACGAGGTTCAGATACGTGAGCAGGCCGGGAAGTAGCGGGATTCCCGCCAACATCGCGGCCCGACTGGTGCGGCAAATGACGTTGGGAAGAAAGCGGAAGTGCAGCAGACGGCCCAACAGACGAAGAGCGTTGGGCCGCGTGTCAGGTCTGCCCTGCAGCTCGTAATATCGCGCCAGATCGCCGTACAGCAGGTCTCTTAGCCGTGACATTTCTCATCAGACCTCGTAGCTGGCAGACGGGCAGGCGGCACCTCGCCGCCGCTCACTGGCACTCGCGATACAGCGCCAGTGTCTGCTGCCCACACGTCTGCCACCTGTACCTTGAGACGGTGCTACGTCCGAGCTCGACGGAACGGCTGCGGGCGTCGTAGTCGGTGACGGCCCGCAGCAGCTCGCGGTGGAAGGAAGTCTGGTCGCCAGGATCGAAGTAGAATGGCGACTTGTCACACACTTCCACAGTCGAACCGATGCGGCTCGCCAGCACGGGACAGCCCAGCGACATCGCCTCCAGTGGCGGGAAGCCGAAGCCCTCATTCAACGACGGATAGACAAACAGCCTGGCCGCAGCATAGGCCTCGGCAAGCAGCTCATCCGAAACTCCTGCCTCGAAGCGAATGCAATGCTCCAGACCCAGCCCTGAAATTGTCCTCTTCTCCTCTTCGGTCACCGCTCCGCCCCCAAGCGCCAGCAGATCGCAGCATTCAAACAGCCGCGTTTCCCGAAATGCCTGCAGCAGGCCATGAAAGTTCTTGAACGCCGTTCTCATGCCGACGTAGAGGATATAGTCGCGCCGCACAAGCCTGCGCAGGCTGGCGGCGGCTGCCGCACTCCGCGGAAGAGGACTAAGACCATGATGAATCACCCGCGTTTTTGGCGGCTCCACGTTGTAAAAGCGCAGTAGGTCCTGGCGGCAGGCCTCGGAGACGCAGATGATAGCGTCGACCCGGGGGAACAGCAGCCTGCGGGCCAGAAAAATCTTTCTTGCGTCAGGAAAAAGCTCCGGAAAACGCTCGTGGGTGCAGTCATGATGGGTGGCCACGACCCGGCGCGCCCGGACCAGGGGCATTCGCATGTAGGTTGTGGGATGGTAGATATGCATCCTGCCGTGAAATGGCGCAACGATGTTGCTCCACGCCTCGTTGGCTATGTATCGCAAGGTGCCCGGCGGCAGCCACTCGCGAAAACCGACGACGCGGGTAGCGGAAGCGGGCAGCTCGCGGAAGGGGTAGACCGTCCCGGTGATTCCCAGCAGCAGTTCCGCCTGCACTTCCGGTACGGTGGCCAGAAACTTCAGCAGCTCGTAGAAATACCGCGACGCGCCTCCCGCATCCTGCAGTGAAAAAACCTGATGATCGTAAAGGATCCGCATTGGGAGTCGCGCGATCAGCTCCGGGGGACAGATGCAGATGCTGGACGGGCGGCGAACATGGCTGATGCGTAAACCCCCGGCGCCATACGCAGCTGAATCGAGACAGCCCGCCGATCCTCACTGCGTCAGCACGTGTATCGCCGCCGCCGCCAGACCAAAATTGAAGAGAATCTGTGACCAGTCTTTGAAATTTCTCATTGCGGCACCGGGGTTCAACTGCTCAGGGACGACGACCGTGTCTCCCGGCATCAGGACCATGCTCTGGAAGCCGCCCGACCAGAACCCGCTGGCGGCATCTTTGCTGACGACTGCTCCATTGGCCATGACCACAAAAATTTTGCCCTTATCTGCATTGCGGGTTGGCCCTCCCGCCTCGCGCAGGTAGCGGGAAACGGTTTTCCCCGGCCGCTGCAGAAAGGAACCCTGGTTGTAAACGTCGCCCACGACACTCACCACGATGGGCCGGCTGGGGATGTAGAGTTTGTCCCCGTCTTCGAGCGGAATTTCCGGTATGGCATCGGGGTTTGTATCGTTTGGGTGAATGTTCAGCACGATCCTGCCTTCCGCCTTCAATTGCCGGAGCTTGGCCAGGCTGGCCTGGCGCGCCTCGAGCGAGGCGCGGGCGGCGTTGGCCTCGTCCGCGGTCCTGGCATTCTGCGAGGCCTGTGCCGTCTGCCGGGCCAGATCCCGCTCCATCTGGGAGATGAACTGATCCAGTCGCTCCTGCTGCTGCATGCGCGTGGACTCGCGGGTGAAGACGGCGGCGTAAAGATAGGCCGAGGGCGCCAGCCCTCCGGCGCGGATCACAAGATCGCGCAGTTTTTCACCAGCTTCGGCGCGATATATGCCGGCGGAGGCAAATTCGCCTTCCAGCTTCACCAGCTTGGTCTGCTGATCCCGTGGCACGCGCAGATCGGCCTGGGAGAAGATGGTGACGATGTCTCCTGGCTGCAGCAGCAGATTGCTGGCCGGGTCGTGTTGCAGGACCGCCTTGCCCAGATTGAAGGGAAGCAGTTCCGTGGAAAGGTCCTGCGGACTTATACGCTGAATGACGGCATAGTCCCAGTTGATTTCGGGAGCGTTCCTCTTCACGTCATTGAGCGCAAGTTTCGTAGCTTCGCTCGGCTCCGTGCCCGTTCTGGGCGGCGTTTTCGGCTGCTGCATCTGCAGATTGATGGCGTTCTGCTGATTCCAGTATTCGCGCGTGATCAGGAAGTCGCGGTCCGGTATCAGATCGCTGATCCTCATTCCCTCATGCCAAGGGTAGCGGCCAGGCGTCGCTACATTGCCGCGCAAGGTCACTGAATTGACGAAGCGGGGCGAGATCGGGGTAAAGTTCAGAACGTCGCCGTCCTTGAGTGGATGGGCCATTCCCGCCTCATCCAGCTTTACCTCCTCGATGCTGCGATCTTTGCGGTCCTTGATCTGCTCAACATATACCCGGGCGCCGAGCGCGGTGGTCGAGAGGCCTCCCGCGAGCTGCAGCGCTTCCCCGAGGGTGGTCTCGCCTTTGAGCTCATAGATCGCCGGATTGTTGACCTCTCCGCCCATGGCGACCTGCGGGCCGACCGGGGCAAAGTAGATGACGTCTTCCGGCTGCAGCAGGACGTCTTTGCTTTTGTCGCCCTTCAGCAGCAGGTCGTAAAGATCGAAATCGGTGACCAGCGTCGCTCCCCTCTTCAGCTGAATGTGGCGCATGGAGCCGGCGGGAGAGGGACCTGAGGAAGCGAAGACGGCGTTCGCCAGGGTGCTCAGCGAGCTAAGGGTATAGCGGCCGGGGCGTTTGGCCTGACCGACCACAAACACGTCGATCGAGCGCAGCTCGCCCATGGCGACATTGAGATCGAAATTCTGATAAATGCGGCCGATCTGCGATTTCAGAAAACCCTGCAGCTGGTCGTATTTCAGCCCCGCAACATTCAGATTGCCCACCCGGGGAATGTAAATGGCCCCGTTGCGGTCCACGGTGGTGTGAACGTCCAGGTTGATTTGCCCCCAGGTGCGGATCAGCAGCTCGTCCCCCGGTCCGAGGACATAATTGGCGGTTACCGGAACACGGTTTGCCGGAGCGAAGGTGGTGGGAACATTCTCGAACAGGTTCTGGCCGTAGATGGGCAGCGTCTTTCCCAGAGACGTAGCCACCAGCTTCTGGAAATCGGTGAGCGGAACCGGTTTCGGTTTTGTCGTACCTGGTTCTTCGCCGGGTTTGGCACGTCTCGGGGCAGGAGTGGTGCGGCTAGTGGACGGGGTCGAGGTTTCGGGCGTGCCGGTTGGCGGAATCTGGTTCGGCGGAAGCGTCTGCGTGTCGTCGAAAATGACTGTCGGTGTTGTGGAGCGCTCTCCCTCCGGCGTCTGCTGCTCGCTGGGCATCTGCTGCTCTCTGGGGATCTGCTGCTGCTGCTCCGGGCTCTGCGCCTCCTGCGGTTCCACGGTATCGGGATATTTGCGCTCCTCGGGGTTTTGCAATTGCTGTGGCGCGGCCGGCGCGACGCCTCCCAGGGCCAGCAAGACCACGAGAAGCAGGCAGATGCCCGCGCTTCTTCCGAAGCAGGAATCGGGTTTGGATCTCAACCGCAAAAGTCCGCTGACATTAGACATCGAAAGAGGCTCCAAAGCTCTTCTCCCAGGAATTCCGATGAAGTTAATCGTGGCCTGATCACCATCAACGGCAGCAGCACGGCCGGAGCTATGCCGGACCATCGATGGCAACGGGGGCGGGCGTCTGCTGCCGCAGCGCATTCAGCCAGAACTGCGCATACACCGGTGCCATCGCCTCCATGTTCAATGGCAGGTTCCTTCCGGTGAACAATTGGTGCAGGTTGCTGTGGGCGCTGACCGCGCCCGCCAGGCCAAGGGTGGCAAATGCCGGCTCCAGATTGCAGATCACGCCGCGCGCGGCGCATCGGCCAAACCAGGCGTGAACGGCATCGAAGATCGGGCCCAGGTGTTCCCGGATCATGCGGTCGGCCCCCGGCAGCTCGAAACCCGCAACGTAGAGAAGGCGCATCAGTTCCGAGTCTTGCAGTATCTTCTCCACCAGAAACTCGACTAGCATGGGCAGCACAACTTCCGGATCTTCATCCGTGGACAGCCCGTTCTGCAGCTCTCTCCCCAGCTTCAGGCGGGTCAGCCGCGATTCTGCGGCGGCCCAGAACAGGTCGCCCTTGCGGCCGAAATACCGGAACAGAGTGGCTTCGTTCACTCCTGCCAGTTGGGCAATCTCGCGCGTGGTGGTTCCCTTGTACCCCGAGCGGGAAAACAGCTGGACGGCGGCCTCGACTATGCGCACCTCGGTGATACTTCTCTCCGCTGCCTTTCTCACAGGGGCGAATCCTCGGCTATGAACTGAATGGAAGGGTTACTGCCGGCAAGGTTCGATTTCGTCAGCGCCGACTTCCACGGCCACGCTCTGCATGATGAGGTCCAGACTCAGCACTACCCGCAGATTGTTTTTTCTGCGGACCAGCACGCCAACCAGCCCGGCCAGAGAGCCGGAGGTGATGCGCACCTTTTCGCCGACGATGAGGTAGGCGTGCGGTTCGAAACGCCGCAGCGGGAGGTCTGCGCGCAGCGATTCAATCTCGGAGCTGGGCAGGGCCGAGGCTTCCCGGCCGCTGCTCACAAGGGAGACGACCCCGGGCACCTGCAGCACCTTCACCGACTCGCGCCGCCGGATATGAACGAAAACGTATCCGGGAAAGAGCGGCCGATCCACGGCCACGCGGCAACCGTTTCTCCACAGCCGCATGGAGCGGTAGAGAGGCAGGAAGGACTCGATCTGCCTCGCCTCGAACTGGCGGGCCACAGCCTTCTCGTGGCGCGGCGAGGTGTACGCCGCGAACCAGCATGGGGGCTGCTCGAAGGCGATCACCTGGGCGGGCGCCAGAGACGATGCATTCAGCGTTTTACCCAAGCTGGGACCTCCGCCAGACACAGCTTCGCCATCCTCACTTAGGGAAGTGATTTCCTCCTGGCCGGCGCTGACCTGCAATCACCCACTTCGGTTCTCAGCCCGCGAACGCGGCGGCAGCACTAAGCCCCAGCGGGATGTGGGAGATTTCACCCTTGAGGCGTGAGCAAGTGCTCACTTATCTGCCAATGCGCAGCAAAGCTGAACCGCCCGACAGCATAGGAAAAGCCGCCGCCGCGGTCAAGCAAAAACCTCCCGACATCATGAATTTCCCGCGACTTTCAAACAGACCAGCCTTTGCCGGGAATCGGGAAATTTGCGGGCAGGCCGGGAGGACGCTCTTGCGGCTCCGGATCTCCCGGGTACGTCCGGCTGACATCCGCGAGAGGATGCATAATCGAGCCATGTCGAAGGCGTTCATCTTCGGCGCGGCGGTCGCTTCGCCGGATGCGGGTGACCATTAATGCGGGTCATCGCCGGACAGTACCGCGGCCGGTCTCTGCGTTCGCTTCCGGGACTCGACCTGCGTCCCACCAGCGATCGGCTGCGCGAGACGCTGTTCGATGTGCTCGCGGCTGCCCGCGACCTGAGGGAGACGGTCTGGCTCGACCTCTACGCCGGCACCGGCGCAGTCGGAATCGAGGCCCTCAGTCGCGGGGCGCGCCAGGTGTATTTCGTGGAGTCGTCGAAGCGCCATGCCCGGCTGCTGCGGGAAAATCTCGCCGCTCTCGGCATCTCCACGGGATTCGGGTTGCATGAGCGCGAGGTTGCAAGGACGCTGCCCCTGCTGGAAAGCACAGGCGTGGTATGCGATTACTGCTTTCTCGATCCGCCCTACCGCATGCGCGGCGCTTACGGGCGGAGCCTGGGCTATCTTTCGCAGTCGCGACTGCTGCTGCCCTCAAGCATTGTTATCGCCGAACACGAGAAGAAGTTCGATCCCGGTGAACGCTTCGGGGCGCTGGTACGATACCGGCGTCTGGACCAGGGAGATGCATCCCTGAGCTTTTACCGGCTGCAGTGAGATGCAGAACGGTCGAGCTCAGGTCCTCAGGAGTCGATCATTCCGCATGCCGCCGGGGAACGCGTTTGGAGAGGTTGCATAGCGTCTCATAGACGACCGTCCCTGAACTGTGCGCCAGCTCCCAGGCGCTGATCTGCTCGTTGCCGCTTCGCCCAATCAAAACAGCTTCATCGCCGATGGCAACGCCTGGAATATGGGTCACGTCCAGCAGCGTCAGGTCCATCGAGATGCGTCCCACCATGGGAGCGCGATGACCGCGGACGAGAACCTGACCGCGGCCCGCCCCCGGCTCCTGTTCGCAATCGCGTGCAGGCTCTCCCGCCTTCGCTGAGACCCGTCGCGAGAGGCCGTCGCCGTAGCCTACCGACACTACAGCAATACGTGCCGGCGCCGCCGTAATGTAGGCGCCGCCGTATCCCAGCGGCTGCCCTGCAGGCACGTCCCGCAGCTCCAGAATGTGCGTTTTCCAGGCGAGAACCGGTTGCAGCGGCAACGAGGGTCCGCCGGCCACCAGGGAGCCATCGCGGTGACAGAGCGGATTCTCATACCCGTAGAGCGCAAGGCCGGGCCGCACGAAGTTATGCCAGGTATTTGGCCTCGCCAGCACGGCGCCGCTATTGGCAAGATGGCGGAGGCGCGGATGAAGACCGCGGGAGGCGAGGGTGCGCAGCGCATTCTGATATCGCTCGATCTGGCGCGCGGTGTCTTCGTCGTCCAGCACCTCCGAAGAAGCCAGGTGGCTGAATACTCCTTCCAGCTGGAGCTGTGGCAGACGCTTCACCGCTTCCGCAAAAGCTTCCAGTTCGGCCAGTGGAATTCCCAGGCGCGCCATGCCGGTGTCGATCTTCAGATGTATGGGAACCGCGCTCCCGAGGCCAAGTCTCGCGGCGGCACGCGCGAGCGCCTCCGCCTGCTGCACACGAAAAATCGCCGGAGTGAGTGAGTGCCGCAGGGCCTCCTCCTCTTCCCCGTTATAAAGGCCGCACAGCACCAGGATGCGGCCGGTAATGCCCACTTCGCGCAGCACAATGCCTTCGTCTGTGGAGGTGACGCCAAACCATGTTGCGCCCGCCTGCTCCAGGGCCGGCGCGCACTCCTCGACCCCGTGGCCGTAGGCATTGCACTTCACGACGGCACAGATGGTGACTCCCGGCCCAACATGTTGCTGGACGACGCGGAAGTTGTGACGCAGGGCGGAGAGTGACACTTCAGCCCAGTTAGGCCGGGTTTCAACGCGGGAAGATGTGAGAGTGGTAAACAAGCTTCGATGATACCGCCCCCGCCGGGCGGAGACGAGAGGGCCAGAGTAACTACAGCGATGCGGTACGCCTGCTCGTCAGAGCTGCAGGGGCAAGTGGCTCGATTTTCTTCCCCGCCTTCAAACACCGCAGGGCCGCCATACATCCATTTACGGTAGCGGGTTTTTCCGGCGCGAATCCCCAAACGAGGAGGTCCCATGGCTGAAGCGTGGCGTAGCGATGCTGCCCCCGAAAACGTGGAGTACCCAACGGGAGTCTCCGGCTATCGATCTGCGCGGGAGAGCGGCCTGGAGCAGCTGCCGGAATTGCCGGTGCGCGCATCGGCTTCCCGAAACAGCCGCGCGCCTCTGAACCGCTCGGCCGAAGCGGTGGGCCGCAGCGTAGGTACGGCAGTAGCCGGAGTGCGGCGATTTCCACGGCAGATCGGGCGGCTGCGGTCCCGTATCCATCTGGTGACTGAGGAAAGTGGCGCGGCGGCCACCTCAATCAGGGACTCGGCAATGGAGAAGGCTGCGCAATGGCGCCGGGCCGCCGAGAGCGGGGCGTCGGAGCTCGCCGGGACCGCGGAGCAATATCGTGCGGCGGTGGGGGAGCGCGCGACTGAGAAGCTGCAGCAGCTTCGCCAGCAGATTGCCGGCAAAGTGGAAGGGTTGCGCTCCACTGCAAGGCGGCGAATCGCTGACGCGCGGCACTGGAGGCTGGAGCAGCCGCTGAGAGTGCTGGCCGTTTGCGCCGGTGTCGCGGTAGTGGCTGGCGCCGCTCTGAGAGTCTGGAGGTCCAGCAGTGAATAACGGATACACGAAAACAGTCCCTGAGGTACTCGCCGAGTTGAGGGACGAACTGAAGGAATTCGCGAACACCCGGCTGGCGATGTTGCGCTCCGAGCTGAGCGACAAGGTAGCCTCATTCAAGATGGCTGCGCCGGTGCTGCTGACCGGGGTGCTTCTTCTGGGAACGGCGTGGCTGCTGCTTACCGGCTTCCTGGTGGTCATCATTGCCGCGGCGCTTGCCCCCAATTCCTGGAACTACACGGTCTCGTTCCTCGTAGTGGGAGTCCTGTACGCCATTCTGGGCGGAGTGGCAGTGCTGCTGGGCTGGCGCCAGCTCAGGGAAAAGGGAGTGAAGCCGGAGCGCACCATTCGCGTGTTGCAGGAGGACCGGGTCTGGTTGCAAAAGGAGGGGAAGGCACTATGAGCGCGGAACTCCCAACCCATTTTCCCGCTGAAGTTCTGGAGCAGCGTGCCGCCGAGCAGCGCCACCGTATTCATGAGTCGGTGACGCAACTGAAGTCGTGTGTGCGGCAAAGGATCCGGGAGCGGCTCGACGTAAACAGCTACGCACGGCAGCACATCTGGCCGCTGCTGGCTGGGGTCGCGACCGTCGGCCTGACAACCGGGTACGTCATGACGGGTATCTTCACCCGCCATTGATGTGCCGGCCATGCTGCTGATATGGCCGGAAATGCTCCCTGTTCCCGTTTTGACCCGGCCGCCTGGCACCTCTCCGTGCCACCTCCATGCCGTAGCCTAGGTCTTCAACCAAAGAGCTATTTCCCAATGAACCTCCGTGGTATAAACCTTTTGATGAACCGTAGACCGGGTTTTTAGCATGGTCTAGCTCGTACCATGTGAGTTCGTTCCCGACTCACGGACAAATCCGAAGTCAGGAAGCGAGAACGGCCCCCAGGCCGCGCCCATGATTAACGTCATCATCGCTGACCACCAGGCAATTTTTCGCGCCGGCATTGCCAAGGTGCTGGCCGTCGAAGAAGACATCCGCATCGTCGGCCAACCCACATCCGCAGAGCCGCTGATTAATGCGCTGGATAAACTCCGGCCCCGCGTGCTGATCCTCTCGTCGGGTTACCTGGCGCTGCTGTCGCGCATTCAGGAGATTGCCGTAAACCGTCAGATTGCGGTGCTGATGCTCTGCGACAATACGGAAAACGCCTCAGACTTCATGCGCATGGGAGTGCAGGGGGTAATCTACCGCTCGGCCAGTGGCAGCATGGTGGTCGATGCCGTGCGGCGGCTCGCCCAGGGCGAGTCCTTCCTGCAAAGCCCGAACTCCGCCGAGGTCGATATCAATGAGGATCTGGTAGGGGCAAGGGTACGCAAGCGGCTTTCGGACCGGGAGCTCCGGATCATTGCAGCCATCGTGCAGGGCTACAAGAACCGCGAGATCGCCATGCAGCTCTACACCAGCGAGCAGGTCATCAAGAACGCGTTGCGGAACATCTTCGACAAGATCGGCGTCTCCGATCGGCTGGAACTCGCGCTTTTCGTGGTGCACCACAGGATTCTAGCTCAGGCAACGGCTTCCCTCGCCATTACCCCCACACGACCGCGAGTGTCTCCGCCCGCAGCCAGGCAGCGGGAGCCCGCCAGCTCATCGGTCAACTAAGGGAGTTTGCGGCGTGCAATTACGCCGCAGTCGGGTTTCGCCGCTCCCCGGTTACGGCAGGTAACGTCACATGGAACGTGGTGCCCACCCCGGGTGCGCTTTCAAACCCGATGTGGCCGCCTAGCGACTCTATGGCCCGACGCGCGCCCGCCAGCCCCATCCCGGTCCCGCCTGCCTTGGTGGTGAAGTAAGGTGAGAAGATCTTCTTCTGCATCTCAGGAGGGATTCCGCTGCCCGTATCCTGCAGGCTCAGGACGATCTGATCGCGATCGTGGACACATCTGATGGTCAGGGTGCCACGGTCGTTCATCGCGTCCAGGGCGTTCAGCACAAGATTGGTAATCGCGCGGCGCAACGCATCCGCGTTGCCAATCACCTCTCCGCCAGCCCCGAATTCTCTTACCAGTCTTATACCGGGACGTCTGCGCAGAGCGGGAGCCGCAAATTGCAGGACCTCGTCCAGCAGCCCGCGGACGTTGATCCGGGAAGGTTTTTCCTGTCTCCCCGCCAGGTAGTTGCGCATGGTGAGGAGGGCGTCCGCGCCCTGATGAACGGCGTTATTGATGATGCCCAGCAGCGCGGCCTGATCGCTGGAACGTTGCGGGTCTGTGCTGATGACGATCAGCGCTTCGGAGATGGTATTGAGGATGTTACTGAAGTCATGCACCAGGCTGGCGGTCATCTGACCCAGCGTGGTGTCCCGCTCCCTGGTTTCCAGCTGGCGCCGCACTGCCGGGATGTCGGTGAGGTCCTGGACCGTGAGCAGGGCGCCGGTGATGCCACCGGAAAGATCACGAACCGGACTGGTGCTCAATCGCACCTGTCTGGCCGGATGCCCGGTGGTTTGGGGCAACTGGCCTTCGCTGCGAACCGATTCCCCTCCCAGCACCCGGGGGAGGATCGACGATCGGGTACCGTCGGGATCATTCGCAGATCGCAGCAGGGGAGCGGCATTGCTGCCCACGAGGTTATCGCGAGTCTCCCCCGCGACCCCTTCGGCAGCAGGGTTGAGATCGACGATCTTTCCTTCTTCGTCAAGAAGGAACGTAGCCTCCGGCAAGCCGTGCAGTACCGAGCCGATATCCACGCCGCGGCGAGACCTTCCCGATCGTCTGCCGCCCTGGATCACATTCAGCGCCGCGAGGACGATGCCGAGCTCCCACCACCCTCCTCTGAGCATTCCCGGTACCATGGCCCACCTGCAGGGAACGTTTGCTTGCTCTTATCAAAGTTGGATGGCGCAAATCGGCGTATAGATGTGGAGCGGGCTACTCTGATGTTCAAAAAAAGCGCAGGATAGGCAGAATCTGACCGTCATCCCGCTGATACACGATAATTTGGCGCACGATGAGGAGCCGCAGTTCCAGATGTGGATACCGACCCGGAGATTGTGGGCAGGAGCGTACTCAATGAGAGGGGTGATCGCTGGTCTTCAGCAACTCGTTGACAATGGTGACAAGTTCCTCCGGGTTTACCGGCTTTTCCAGGTAGAGGTCGGCCAGCGGCTCAGCCGCCTGAAAGGCTTCGGCAACATAGCCCGACACGACCACCACCGGCATGGTGGAATGGGTCTTGGCCGCCTGCACGACAGCGCGGCCGTTGGCGTCGCCCAGCCGCCAGTCGGTGACCACGGCATCGTAGGTATGTTCCGCCAGTTTCTCGATGGCGTCCTGGGCCGAGGTTGACGGGGTCACCTGATGTCCCGCCGCTTCCAGAATGGCACACTTCAGGGTCACGATATTCGGTTCGTCGTCCACACAAAGGATTTTGGCCATGGGTTCGTCCTTGGACGGTCAGGCGTGGGATTCCGGATGGCGGCGTGCCCGCCAAAACAGGTTGTTGCGGCGGAGCCACCCCAACTTGCCCGTTATTGTTGAGCAGCGTTGTCCCCATTGTCAAATGATCCGGGCCGGAATCCTGGCCCGGTGCAACTGACGGTAAGCCTCGCTTCGGTTGAGGCCGAACTCTTTCGCTGCCTGCTTCAGGGCAGTGCGCTCCTCGAGCTTTTCCCGCTCCATTAATTCCTTTACCCGCTGCGCGATTGTCCGTCCGGATGCAGGTGCGGAAGAGGTTTCTTCCACTTTGCCGATCAGCAGCGTGATCTCTCCCCGAATCGGTTCCCGCTGCTCAAGCCCTGCCAGGATGTCCCGCGCGGAGCCGCGGAGAAACTCCTCGTGCAACTTGGTCACCTCGCGCGCGATCACCACACGGCGATCGTGCCCAAGCGCTTCGACAATGTCACGCAGGGTTTCGACGATCCGGTGCGGAGCCTCGTAGTAAACCTGGGTGCGACGTGAATTGCGGATGGCTTCCAAAGCCGTCCGCCGCGCTCCTGCCCGGGCCGGCAGAAAGCCACCGAAGTGGAACGAGTCCATCGCCAGGCCGCTGGCAACCAGCGCGGAAAGAAATGCCGAGGCTCCAGGTATGGGGACAATGCGGATGTGGTGGCGCACGGCCAGCGCAACCAGCCGGTATCCCGGATCGCTGACTCCGGGCATGCCGGCATCGCTGACCACGGCGATGCTGTCGCCGCTCTCCAGATGGACGATCAACTCGGCCGCGCGCGTCAGCTCATTGTGTTCGTGATAGCTGATAGTGGGTTTCTGAATCCCGTAGTGATGCAGCAATTTCGCCGTCTGCCGGGTGTCCTCGCAGGCGATCAGGTCCACCTCCTTGAGGACGCGCAGCGCGCGCAGGGTAATGTCCTCCAGATTGCCGATCGGGGTGCCGACCAGGTAGAGGGTCCCCCGCGCAGTCTGCTCACTGTCGGGTGTGCGAGGCCGCACCATAGCGGCAGTCTAGCACCGCGCTGGGATCCCTTTCAGTGCGGCAGAGAGTCTTCGCCGCCAGTGACTTCCCATTTCCGCATCCGGAACCATGCTCATGATGTGCCGCAAATTGCCGATATGGGAGTCAGTTTACTGGCGAGAGGGGAGACACCATGCGTTATCTGATCTGCATGCTTCTGGGCTGCTCACTGTTTGCCCAGGAACAGGCGCCTGCGGCGCACGATCCGGCGGGCAGCAACGGCTCGTTCTACGTTGACGGAATTGTGTACCAATATGCCGCCGGCGCGGAGTACACCTTGGTCGCAGCTGCTCATTCGGTGCTGAATCACAAATTCGTCGCCGTGAAAGTGCGGATGTATAACCTGGGGCAGCATTCGGCAACGGTGAAACCGGAGGACATCGTGATCGAGGATGCGGTTGCCGGTCGTGTGGTGCAACCGGTAACGGGGCAGGAGCTGGCACGGAGAATGCGGCACCCCTACAACATGGCACGTTACGGCGTGAGTAACGGCGGCGACGCGGAACAGGAGATGCCCGGGATGGGAAACACGGTTTCGCCGCAGCTCCTGGAAATGATGCGCGCGATGGCGGCCCGGGCGAGCGCGCCAGAGACCTCCGGGACGAACCTTCTCTACACCGATACCCCGGGAGCGCTGCAGAGGTCCGAGGCGCCGGTTCCCGCCCAGTGCGACCAGCTATGCCGGCTGCGCACGCGCGAAGCGCAGGGGGCCGACGCGCTGGCGCAACTGCAGCGTCCGACCTCGCCTGACTATGTGGAACAGTGCGCGTTCCTCGCCAACACCGTTCCACCTCGGGCCAGCCTCGCCGGCGTTCTGTATTACCCCATGGGCAAACTGGCGCATCTGCTCCCTTCCGCCGGCAGCCGGAAGAGCCATTTGCTGCACGTGACAGCGTCGATCGCTGATGAGACCTTCCAGTTTGTGCTGCCGGTCGAATGACCGGCAGCAGAGGAAGGCAGCCATCGGGCGCGCCCGATCTGCCGGGTCACCGCCATGCCTGGCTGCGCCTTAGCCCTCATCCCAATGGTGGTAGCTGAGAGGTGCAGCCAGTAGCCACATTTCTGCCGGATTCTGGCGGGGACCCTATAATGGCATCCGCATGGGTACACGCCTTGCTGTCGCGCTCCCGTGTCTCGCAATGGCGAGCTGCCTGGTGGCTGCGCAAAATCTGCGGATTGCCGCGCCCTCCTCGCAAGGCGCAATCGTCGGCGAGTATTACGGCGTGCTGCTCTCCGCCTCCGGCGGAGCCTCCCCGTACGTGTGGCAACTGGTCGGCGGGAATCTGCCACCGGGACTCAGGCTGCACTCCGATTCCGGCAAAATCTCCGGCCGGCCGACTACCCCGGGCGAGTACCACTTCGCCGTCAGCGCAACGGACTCCAGCGTGCCACATCTGCAGGCGCGGCGCGATCTCACGATCGACGTGATCGCCGGACTTAGCGTTGCCTGGAAGGAGCCGCCCACCGTTCAGGGCAGGACAATTTCCGGCTCCGCGATTGTCTCCAACCGCACCGCGGTAGAGCTGGAGTTGACCGTGACTGTGCTGGCGGTAAACGAGATCGGCCGGGCCACGACGCTGGGCTATCAGCACTTCAGGCTTGGCGGCCAGAGCACAAGCCAGCTCATTGCATTCGGATCGGGTCCTGGTCCGGGCACCTATTACGTGCACGTGGATGCGGTTGCCCATGAACCCGGCCATCATCATCTCTACCGGGCGAGCAGACAGACTCCAGCTCAGCTCAAAGTGGCGCAGTATTAGCCCGACACGGCAATTTGTTTCCGGGCACAGACTGACAATGGACCACGCATCGCGCCAGAAGAGATTCCAGCAGACGCTGATCGAAAACCACCTTGATGGTTTCCTGGTCACTCAGCCGGCAAACGTGCGCTATCTGTGCGGCTTCACGGGCAGCGCCGGGCTACTTCTTTTCCTCGGCGGAAAACGTTTTTTCCTGACCGACGGCCGCTATACACAACAGGCGCGCGATGAAGTCCAGGGCCCGCGAGTGGTCGTCGCGAAGGGGCCGCTGCTGCAGACGGCAGCCCGGCAGATCGGGCAGCTCCGAACAGCAGCCATCGGCTTCGAGGCAGACCACACCACCGTGGCGCAGATGTCCGAGATGCGCAAACTGGTGCAGAGGAAGATCTTCTGGAAAGCGACTTCCGGCCTCGTCATGCGACAGCGGATGATCAAGGACGCCGAGGAGTTGAACCTCCTTCGCGAGGCGGTGAGCATGGGAGCCGCTGTCTATCGGGAGGCGCTGAAGGCGATCCGCCCGGGAGTCCGGGAATCCGAAGTCGCCGGGCGGCTGGAGTTTGCGGCGCGCCGGGCGGGAGCCGATGGGATGGCGTTCGACACCATAGTGGCGGCCGGAAGACGGTCTGCTCTGCCCCATGGGCGTGCTTCGTCCCAGCCCATCCCCCGCCGCGGGTTCGTGGTCATCGACTCGGGTGTTATACTTCGTGGCTATTGCTCTGACCTGACCCGCACGGTGCACCTGGGCGGGGCAAGCCGGGAAGAGCGCAAGTGGTACGAAGCTGTCCTGGAAGCGCAGTTGGAGGCCATTGCGGCCGCCAAACCGGGCAAAATGGCAGGCGAAGTGGACCAGGCGGCCCGCCGGGTATTGCGGCAAGCCCGGCTGGACCGGTACTTCACCCACTCCACCGGGCACGGGGTCGGGCTGGAAATCCACGAGCCGCCGCGGCTGGGCAAGTCGCAGGAAGAACCGCTTCAGGCGGGAATGGTGGTTACGATCGAGCCCGGAATCTACCTCCCGGGCAGGGGCGGCATTCGTATTGAGGACATGGTTGTGATCACGGCGCGGGGCTGCCAGGTACTGACTCCGGTGATGAAGGAACTGATAGAAATCCCGGCCAGCGCAGCGCCGAGCTGACACGGAAATTCCCCGGCTCGTTGTGGCAACACCAGCTCTGACTTCGGGCCAGCACTCCCGCCGAACGGACTGCCATGAATCAGAAGGAAATCAAGGAACTGATCGAGCTTCTGGTGGAAAAAGACATCACCGAGTTCGAACTCGAGCGCGGTGACGTAAAGGTGCATGTCAGGCGGGGAAGCTCGGCGGCCCCTGTGGTCCAGGTCTCGCCCCTGGTCGCGGCGACGCAGCCGGTGCCGGTTTCGGTCGCATCGCCGGCAGCTTCCACGGCCGGCCCCGCGGCAGCGATGCCTGGTCCATCTGCTTCTCCGCTGGAGCCAGCTTCCGCCCCGGCGGACGAAGGCGCGGCCGAGGCCGATCTGTTCATCGTCAAGTCGCCCATTGTTGGGACGTTCTACGAAGCGCCCTCGCCCGGAACCCCACCCTTCGTCAAAGTGGGCGACAGCGTGAAGGAAGGCCAGGTGCTCTGCATAATCGAGGCCATGAAATTGATGAACGAAATCGAGGCGGAGACGTCGGGCGTAATCGCAAAGGCGTTCGTCTCCAACGGAAGCCCGGTCGAGTACGGGATGCCGCTGTTCGGTATTCGCCGGCAGTAGCCGGCCCCATCTCGCGGCGCGAATCCACATTTCATGTTCAAGAAAATCCTCATTGCGAACCGCGGCGAGATTGCCCTGCGCGTCATCTGCGCCTGCAAGGAACTGGGTATCAAGGCGGTCGCCATCTATAGCGAGGCCGACCGCAACTCCCTGCACGTGCGCTTTTCCGACGAGGCCATCTGCATCGGCCCGCCCCGCCTGAACGAAAGCTATCTCAACATTCCGGCGGTCATCAGTGCCGCGGAAATCGCCAATGTGGACGCCATTCATCCCGGATACGGGCTGCTGAGCGAGAACGCCAACTTCGCCGAGGTCTGCCAGGCGTGCGGCATCAAGTTCATCGGCCCGCCACCGGAGGTGACACGGCTGATGGGCGAGAAGGAAAAGGCGCGCGCGACGATGAAGAAGGAGGGCGTGCCCATCCTGCCGGGCTCGGAGGGAATCATCGGCTCGGCGGGAGAGGCGCTGGAGTGGGCGCGCAGCGTCGGATTCCCGGTGATGGTGAAGGCCTCAGCCGGCGGCGGCGGACGCGGCATGCGCGTCATCCGCGGGGAGGAGGAGCTGCCCAATCTGTTTCACGCGGCGCAGTCGGAAGCGGCGGCAGCTTTCGGTAACGGCGACCTCTATATGGAGAAGTTCATCGAGCGGCCCCGCCACATAGAATTCCAGGTGCTGGCGGACGAGCATGGCAACGTGATGAGCCTGGGCGAACGCGAATGCAGCATCCAGCGCCGCCACCAGAAGTTGCTGGAGGAGGCGCCCTCGGTCAAGGTGACGCCCGAGCTGCGCGAGCGCATCGGCGGCGTCCTCGTAAAGACGCTGAGCAACATCGGATACATGAACGCCGGCACGGTCGAGTTCCTGATGGACGAGGACGGCAGCCTGCACTTCATCGAGATGAACACCCGCATCCAGGTGGAGCATCCGGTGACCGAGATGACGACCGATGTCGATCTGGTGAAATCGCAGATCATGATTGCCGCTGGCGAGCAGCTGGGCAGCATCATCAGCCAGCCGGTGTACTTTCGCGGGCACGCCATCGAGTGCCGCATCAATGCCGAACATCCCGAGCGTTTCACCCCTTCGGCGGGCAGGATCACGGCCTTCAACATGCCAGGCGGTACGGGCATTCGCGTGGACACCGCCGCCTATGCGGAAGGCGTCATTCCGCCGTACTACGACTCGCTGATCGCCAAGCTGTGCGCGCGCGGGCGCGATCGCGACGAGGCCATCTCGCGCATGTCGCGCGCCCTGGAGATGTTCGTGGTCGAGGGCATCCATACCAGCATTCCCCTGCACGAGCGCATCATGCGCGATCCCGACTTCCGCGCCGGCAACTTCGATACAAAATTCATGGAGCGCTTTCTGGCGCAGAATACGGACGCGGGCCAATAGGCTTTTGTTCACTACACAGGCGCAGGTAGGGGTTCTGTTTCTCATTTTTGTCGCGGTATCTCTACGCCCTGGTGAAATAATTGTTTCCCGGAAGATGAAGCTGCCCAGGCTGTACGCCATCGTAGATGTTTCCTGCTTTGCTCCCCCGCTGCGCACGACGGCCGCAATCGCGGATTACGCGCGGGAGCTGGCGGCCGGCGGCGCGACACTTATCCAGTACCGCAACAAGGTCGGTACCACGCGCGAGATGCTGCGTGATGCGAGTAAAATCCGCAGCGTGCTGGGCGATAACGTCACCCTGATCATGAACGACCGCGCCGATATCTGCCTGGCGGCCGGCTACGACGGCGTGCACGTGGGGCAGGACGATCTGTCGCCCGAAGGAGCGCGCACGGTGATTGGACCGGACCGTATTCTGGGCGTGTCCACCCACAACCTTGAGCAATTGCGGGAGGCTGATGCCGGTCCGGCGGACTATATCGCTTTTGGCCCGGTGTTCGTAACGTCATCGAAGCGGAACCCCGATCCGGTGGTCGGGCTGGATGGAATTCGCGCCGCACGCGCCGCCACAAAGAAGCCGCTGGTCGCCATCGGCGGCATCACGCGCGGGAATGCGCGTTCGGTCATCGACGCCGGAGCGGACTCGGTTGCCGTGATCGCCGATCTGCTGAGCTCGCCTGAGAAAGTCGCCCGGGAATTCCTGCGGCTGCTGGTGTAAAGTCGTTGCGGGCACCCGAGGGTCACAATCGACGAGGCCTCTTGGCTACTGAAGCAAAAACTCTCTCCACCACCTCCAGCGAAACCGAATTCGTAAAGGGCCTCGGGCTGGTCAGCTCCACCGCGATTGTGATGGGTTCGATGATCGGCTCGGGCATATTCATCGTCTCGGCCGAAATTGCGCGGCTGGGCGACTCTCCGGCACTGCTGATCGGCGCGTGGGTGCTGACCGGTTTCCTGACCGTCACCGGCGCGCTGGCTTACGGCGAGCTGGCGGCCATGATGCCGCACGCGGGCGGGCAATACGTCTACCTGCGTGAAGCCCTCGGGCCGCTCTGGGGATTCCTCTACGGCTGGACGCTGTTTCTGGTGATCCAGGCGGGTACGATTGCGGCGGTGGGAGTCGCGTTCGGCAAGTTCCTCGGCATTTTCCTGTCTTCGGTTTCCTCCACGCATTGGCTCATCCACCTTTGGCATGTTCCGCCCATCCCGATCGGGCCCATGGTCCTGGGCAACATGGATGTTGGCCTGAACACGCAGAATCTTGCCGCCATCCTGCTGGTCATCTTCCTCTCCGTTCTGAACATCTTCGGAGTGCGGTTGGGCGCAGCCGTGCAGAACGTCTTCACCACCGCGAAGACCGCCGCGCTGCTCGGGCTCGTGATTCTCGGTGTGTTCGTCGGCCGCAACGCGCAGGCCATCGCCGCCAACTTCGGAATGAACGACGGGAGCGCAAATTTCTGGCGGAACGCGGGCTGGCACGCGCTTCATCCCGTGCAGGTGGGGGTGGGCGGTCCGATTGCGCTGGTGGGCACCCTCACTATTCTGGCGGTGGCGCAGGTAGGTTCGCTGTTCTCGTCAGATGCCTGGAACAACATTACGTTTACGGCAGCTGAGGTAAGGAATGCGAAGCGCAACCTGCCGCTCGCGCTCGCCGTTGGGACCGGTGCGGTGACGCTGCTCTACATCCTGGCAAATTTGGTGTACCTCAGCGTGCTACCCCTGCACGGCGACGCCAGCGGAGTGACGATTCTGGCGCGGGGCATCCAGCACGCCGCGGAGGACCGCGTTGCCACTGCCGTCTTCCAGCAGATCTTCGGGACCAGCGGGGCAGCCATCATGGCTGCCGCCATCCTCGTCTCCACCTTTGGCTGCAACAACGGCCTGATCCTCGCAGGTGCGCGCGTTTACTATGCCATGGCGAGGGATGGGCTCTTCTTCCGTGGCGCGGGCCGGTTGCATCCCCGGTACCATACGCCGGTACGTTCCCTCGCCATGCAGTGCATCTGGACCTGCATTCTGTGCATCTCGGGCAGCTACAGTCAGCTGCTCGACTACATCATCTTCGCGGTGCTGGTGTTCTACATTCTGACCATTGCAGGGCTGTTCGTGCTGCGCCTCAGGCGGCCGGATGAGCCCCGGCCGTACCGCGCCTTCGGCTATCCCGTGCTGCCCGCGATGTACATTTTGATCGCGACCTTTATTGATATAGTCTTGTTGCGCTACAAGCCACAATACACGTGGCCCGGACTGATCATCGTCCTGCTGGGTATCCCCGTGTACTTCCTGTGGTCCAGGCGCAACCCGCAGACGAGCACGTAGCGTCCTGTTCAGAAAAGGCGATCCATCAATGGCCGATCTGCTGAAGTGCAAGCCTCTCGACCTGCTGAAGCAGGAAGCGTCG
The DNA here is from genome assembly GCA_035516415.1 of Binatia bacterium. Lineage (GTDB taxonomy): Bacteria > Acidobacteriota > Terriglobia > Terriglobales > Acidobacteriaceae > Bog-257. Next base: position 60,002 of record DATJAI010000065.1, read on the forward strand.
GAGACGGGGGAACACAGCCTGAAGCGTGCCCTGGGGCCCATCAATCTGGTCACGCTGGGCATTGGAGCGATCATCGGTGCAGGCATCTTCGTGCTGACCGGCTCGGCCGCAGCCAAATATGCCGGTCCCGCCATCGTGCTGTCGTTCGTTCTCTCCGGAATTGCGTGTGTCTTTGCCGGGCTGTGTTACGCCGAATTCGCCTCCCTGATTCCCATTGCCGGTTCCGCCTATACCTACGGCTATGCCACACTGGGCGAGATTATTGCCTGGATCATCGGCTGGGACCTTATTTTGGAGTACGCATTCGGTGCCGCCACGGTGGCCTCGGGGTGGAGTGGCTACGTCCTCAGCTTCCTGCAGGATTTCGGCATCAGTATTCCCCCGCGGCTGACTCTGGCACCCAGCGAGAAGCTGGTCTTCTATAACGGCCACTGGGAACACCTGGAGCGCATAAAGGACATGCTGGCGGCGCAGCACATCAACCCAGGTGCGCTGCCGCAGCAAACGGGCATTTTCAATTTTGTGGCTTTTCTGGCCATCGTCGGAGTCACGATTCTGCTGGTTATCGGCATCAAGGAGTCGGCGAACTTCAACTCCGCCATCGTGATCGTGAAGGTGGCGATCGTACTGATGTTTATTGCGATTGCGGGCATCTTCGCGGTCCAGCATCCTGAGATCCTGAAGGCGAATTGGCATCCCTTCATCCCGCCCAACCTTGGTGAGTTCGGCAAATACGGATGGTCAGGCATAGCGCGCGGCGCCAGCGTCATCTTTTTCGCATACATCGGATTTGACGCCGTTTCGACCGCCGCTCAGGAAGCACGGAACCCCCAGAAGGACATGCCGTTCGGCATCCTGGGGTCGCTGGTTATCTGCACCATCCTGTACATTCTGGTTTCGGGTTTGCTGACCGGAATCGTTCCCTATTCGAGTCTGAACGTCTCCGATCCGGTGGCCGTGGGGATCGATGCTACGGGGGTTGTGTGGGCCAGGTTCCTGGTCAAGTTGGGCGCGATCTTTGGACTGGCGACCGTGATGCTGGTGATGTTGTTAGGCCAGTCGCGCGTCTTTTACTCGATGTCGCGCGATCGTCTCCTGCCGGAGTGGGCCGGGGCCGTACATCCACGCTTCCGCACGCCCTGGATCTCCACCATGATCACAGGCGCCTTCGTTGCGGTGTTTGCCTCGGTTGTTCCCATCGACATCCTTGGCGAGCTGGTGAGCATCGGGACACTGCTGGCGTTCGTCATTGTGTGCGCCGGAGTGTGGACCCTGAGAAACCGCAGGCCGGATCTGCCGCGGCCCTTCCGGACGCCTTGGGTCCCGGCGGTACCTATCCTGGGCATGGTGGTTTCCTTCGGTCTGATGGCCAGCCTGCCGCTTGGCACCTGGATCCGGCTGATCGTATGGCTCATCATCGGCATGATCATCTATTTCAGCTACGGACGTCACCACAGCAAGGTGCAGCAGATGGTTCCCGACGAGGTAAAGGTCTCCGGCGACTGAGTTTTCCTGAACCCGGCAACCAGCCCTTCGCTCGGCGAGGGGCTTTTTGTTTGCTCCCGGCAGCTGCCTCGCGCACAATGGCTGCGATGAGGCCTTTCTTCAATCTGAGAATCGTCTTTTTCTCGCTGCTGGCGCTGGTCTTCATCGGCATGGCGGGCTTTCACTTCATCGAAGGCTGGCCCTGGTTCGACGGCTTCTACATGGTGATTACCACCATCAGCACGATTGGTTACGGCGAGGTACACCCGCTGTCGCACGCCGGCCGCATATTCAACACGGTCATCATCATCACCGGCGTGGGGCTGGTGCTGCTGTTCTTCGGAGGGGCGACGCAGACGCTGCTGGAATTCGAGCTACAATCCATCTTCGGCAGGAGACGCATGGACCGCGAGATCGGCCGCCTGGCGGAGCACTACATTCTGTGCGGAGCGGGACGCGTGGGCCGCAGCGCCGCGCGCGAACTGGCGCGCAAACCGCTGCCCTTCGTCATCATTGACAACGACGCGGCCAAGCTGGCGCGCTACTCCGACGAGGGCTGGCTGACGCTGGTGGGCGATGCCACCCAGGCGCCGGTGCTGCGCCAGGCGCATATTGAACGCGCCCGGGGACTTGTGGCCTCCACTACCACGGACGCGACCAACATTTACATCATTCTCACCGCACGCAGTCTGAACCCGAAACTGAACATCATCGCGCGCGCCAGCGAGGAAGAGGCGGAGAAGCACCTGCTGACCGCCGGCGCCAATCACGTCATCTCACCGTACAATTTCGCGGGATATCGCATCGCGCAGACGTTCATGCGTCCGCATGTGGTCGACTTCTTCGATACGGCCATGGATCGTCACCTTCCGCTGGAGATCGAGGAGGTACAGGTGCAGGCCGGGTCGCGGGTCGCCGGCCAGACGCTGGAGGGCTCGCGTATCCGCCAGGAGCTGGGCGTCATCGTGCTTGCCATCAAGGCGGAAGGCGCAGAGATGCGCTTCAATCCCGCACCCGATGAGGTGATTCACGAAGGCGACCATCTCATCGCCATGGGCGAACCTGAGGGCCTGCGGCGGCTGGAGCAATCGGCCACGGAGCGGGGATGAAGATCACGACCGCGGCCGAGATGCGGGAGATCGATCGCGCCAGCACGGAGCGTTACGGCGTGCCGTCGCTCACCCTGATGGAGAACGCCGGTAGCGCGGTAACGCAGTTCATCCTGCAAAATTACCCGAGTGCCGCCCGGGTGACGGTGATCTGCGGCAAGGGCAACAACGGCGGGGATGGGTTCGTGGTGGCGCGCAGGCTGCATCGCGCCGGACGCCTGGTCGACGTGCTGCTGCTGGCGCCGGCGGCGGAGCTGAAGGGCGATGCCCTTGCCATGTTCGAGCGCCTGCCGCTGCATCCAGTCGAGGTGCGCAGCCGGCAGGAACTGGAGGCTGAAGCGGGGCGCATTGCGCCGGGCTGCGACCTGATCGTTGATGCCATCCTCGGCACCGGCTTCCGGCCGCCGGTCACGGGCCTGTACGCGGACGCCATCGCAACCATAAATCGCAGCGACCGGCCAGTGATCGCAGTCGACATTCCCTCCGGCGCCGATGCGGATGCGATGGCCCCGCCTGCCGCGGACACAATCGCGCGGGCCGATGCGGTGGTGACTTTTACCGCGCCGCGTCCGGCGCACGTCTTCGGCGATCTTACCCGCGGCCCCATTGTGGTCGCTCCCATCGGGTCGCCCGCCGGGGCGGTGGTTTCCACACTGAAGCTCGAGGTCGCGACGCCACGCGATTTCGCGGCGTTGCTCGCGCCCCGGCCGCGCGACAGCAACAAAGGAATGTACGGCCATGTGCTGATCGTCGGCGGCTCGTTCGGCAAGTCCGGCGCCGCGGCCATGGCCGGCATGGCAGCCCTGCGCGCGGGGGCGGGGCTGAGCACCGTGGCCACGCCGGAGCGCGTGCTGCCTACGGTCGCAGCCTTCGCTGCCGAGTTGATGACCGAGCCGCTTCCCGGGACGGCTGCGGGTTCGATCGCCCTGGCTGCCAGCCAACGGTTGCTGGAACTTGCCAAGGCGATGAGCGTCGTCGCCATTGGCCCGGGTATCGGCCGCCATCCCGAGACCGTGCAGTTCGTGCATGAAGCGGTGCAGCAGACCAGAATCCCGGTGGTCCTCGACGCCGACGGGCTGAACGCCTTTGAAGGACACAACCATCTCCTCGACGGGCGAGGGCGGCCGCTGGTGCTCACGCCGCATCCGGGCGAGATGTCGCGCCTTGCCGGCATCCCCGTCAAGGCCATCCAGGCCGATCGCCTGAACGTGGCACGCAACTTCGCCCGCGATCATCAACTTGTGCTCGTGCTCAAAGGCAATCGCACCGTCATTGCCCTGCCCGACGGAAGTGCGTGGGTCAATCCCACCGGCAACCCGGGGATGGCGACCGGCGGCACGGGCGACATTCTGACCGGCATGATCGCGGGCGCGATCGGGCAAATGCCGGCAGATGATGCCCGGGCCACAATCGCGGCGGTTTACCTGCATGGGCTGGCGGGAGATGTGGCTGCCGAAACGATGGGCGAGCACTCGCTTACGGCCACGGATCTGCTGGCTGCCCTGCCGGAAGCCTTTCGCCGTGCCGCCCGGTGGGCGAAGGAAGACATCGCGCGCATCGGATAATGCTCCGCCGCATCTGGCTTCATGGGCCGCGTCGCGCGCCTGCTAGAATTCGGTCTTGTGCATGAACGCGCACGAGCACATTACGCACTCGGCGGAAGAGACCATGGCGCTGGGCCGCAAGCTTGCGCCGACGCTGAGGGACGCGCGCATGGTGGTGCTGCGCGGCGATCTGGGCACGGGCAAGACCACGCTCGTGAAGGGCATCGCCGAGGGACTGCAGGCGGCTTCGCAGGATGACATCACCAGCCCCACGTTTACCCTGATCCATGAATACCGCGGGCCCGAGGTCAACCTGTTCCACGTCGACCTGTACCGCATCGATACGCCGCGTGAGCTCGATACTCTGGGTCTCGATGAACTCTTCGCCGAACAGGGCAATCTGGTGCTGCTCGAATGGGGGGAGAAGTTTCCGCGCTTCGAAAAGGAGCGCGACGTGGAAATCGCGATCGAGCGCCGCGGAGACCAGGAACGGAAGATTGTGGTGAGGAGGAAATAGCGGCGTCAGGCCGCCGGTGGCGCCGCCTTCACATCCAGCAGTCCCAGCCTCTGCTCGAAGGGCAGAAAGACGGAAAATGCCGTCCCGCTCTGTCCCACCCGGGTCGTGCTGCTTACATGAATCGTTCCTTCATGCTTTTCAACGATGCTGCGGCTGATCCACAGACCCAGGCCCGTGCCCTTTTCCCCCTTGGTAGTGTAAAAGGGGGCGAACAGGTTTCTGCGCACCCCGATGGGAATGCCGCTACCGCTGTCCAGCACAGTAACCCGCACGCCTTTACGGGATGGATCTGAGACAAGACTGGAGTTGCGGACGTGCAGGATGAGTGTCCCGCCGCGCGCCATGGCATCAATCGCATTGCCTATGAGATTGGAGAAGACCTGGCGCAGTTCGCCTGGGAAGCCGCGGATGCTCTCCTCAGTCTCGAACCGCTTATCCACGGCGATGTGGTTTTGCCTGATCTGCGGGGCAAAGAGCACGAGTACACTCTCGAGTACTTCCGTAAGCCGGATGGAGACCGGGCTCCGCGCCTCGCGGTGGAAGGTCAGTAACTGGCCGGTGATCTGCGCTATGCGGGCGAGTTCATCGCTTGCCATCTCCAGATACTGCGACGATACGGGATTCGGCTTCTGTTCGTGCCGCAGCAGATAGACGAGGTTGGTAACCGTATCCAGAGGGTTGCGGATTTCATGGGCGATGGTGGCGGAAAGCCGGCCCGCCAGGGTCAGGCGTTCGCTGCTGCGCAGGGTCTGTTCGGTCAGGCGGCGCTGGGTCACGTCACGTAAAACCACGGCCACGCCAACCACCTCGCTGTGGTCTTTCAGGATGGGGGCGCCGGTCAACTCGATGGGATAGTCCTTCCCGTTGCGGCTGGTCAGCACCAGGCCATTGGAGAAGCCGAGGACGTGCTGCGCGCGGCGCACTGCCTCGACCGGGTCCTCAACACTTTCATTCATTCCTTCGGCCCTGAGGCGCACGACCTCGCCGAAGGGCCGCCCCCGCGCCGTCTGGTAGTCCCAGCCGGTAAGCTGCTGGGCCGCGGGGTTTATGAACGAGATCCTCCCCGCCTCGTCGGTGGAAACAACCGCCTCGCCCAGGCTCTTCAGGGTAATCTGGAACCACTCCCGGCTCTCCTTGAGCTGCTGCTTCTGCTCAGCTTCTGAATGCAGGTGGCGCTCGTACGTCGAGGACAGGGCCAGCAACTCGCGCCGCGTGCGGGTGAATAACACGATGCCGATGAGGAGCGAGAGTCCCACGGCGGAGGCGAACACCGTGGCGTTCAATACCCGAGCGCGCCAGGAGCGCTGCCGGCGCAGCGCTTCCTCCGCGCTGACGAAAACCCGCTGCCGGGCGCGGACCTCCTGCATCAGTTGCTGGCCCGCGAGCAGGCCGCGATCGGAGGCGGGGTTCTGCTGGCCTCGCCGGACCTGCTGGTCGGCCCATTCCATCCAGTGCAGATATGCCAGGTGCACGGCCTGGAGACGCTGCTGCTGGCCAGGGTTGTCGGCGGTCATGGTGTGCAACAGCTCCAGTTGGTCGGGCACGGCGGAACGGGCCTCCGCGTACGATTGAAGGAAAGCCGCGTCACCCGTGAGATAGTACCCGCGCACAACCGTGTCCATCTCCACCAGGGAACGCTGACACTGCCGGGCGGTGGCGATGATCTGGTCGGAATGATCAACCCAGTGCAATGTGAAGGAGAGCAACAGGAATTCGCCTGCCAGGGTGGCGGCCAGCAGGACCAGCAGGACTACCGGCAACACAATCGTACGTCGCAACAATGCCTGAAAACTGCGTTCATCCATGGCATCAGGAACCTGTCTGTCGCGGCCAACGGTTCGATGATATAGCAAGCAGAGCAGATTCCCGCAAGGCCGAATGTCCGCGGATAGAGGGAGTTACCGGTGAAGCGCAGCGTTTCCGGGGCAGCCAGCGATGAAGGCAAGGGTTAGGGCCGCCGCCCCGGCGCAGACGATATACTTCCACCGGGACTGGTTATGAGGAAACAGATCGAAGCCTGGCTGCGGCGATGCCTGATTGCGCTTGTGCTGCTGCCGCTGGCGCGCGGACCCGTGGCCGCGCAGGATGCGCCCCAGCCACAGCCGGCACCGGGATTCGGCAACCAGCAGAAGCCCGCGGCTCCCGCCGCCACGCCGCCGGCGCCCGCACCCGCCCAGCCTGCACCCGCACCCGCGCAGCCTGCACCCGCACCCGCGCAGCCTGCACCGGCAAAGCCGGCAAAGCTGATCCCCGCTGACGCCGAGCGGCATTTCCATGCCGGTGTTGAGTTCGAACGGAGCGGCAATGCCGAGAATGCAATTGCAGAGTACAGACAGGCCACCAGGGATTACCCGGACTATTTCGAGGCGCACTACAATCTGGGGCGCGTCTACCTGGACCACCAGGGATATGCCGAAGCCATCGCGGAGCTGAAAGAAGCGGTTCGCCTGCGGCCCGAGGACGCCAATGCCCACAACAATCTGGGGCTGGCGCTCAAGCACAACCGCGATCTGGGCGGCGCCATCGCGCAATACCAGGAGGCGGTGCGGCTTAACCCGAAGATGGCCAGCGCACACAATAATCTGGCCAATGTGCTTTATGCCAGGCGGGATTTTGCGGGAGCCATCCAGCACTATCGCGCTGCTCTGGCGCTGGCGCCCAAAGAAAAGCTGACCGAGCCGGACCGCAGAAACATTGCAGACACGCACATGAATCTGGGCAGCGTGCTGGACGACGCAGGCAAGCCGGACGAGGCCATCGCCGAGTACAAAGAAGCGCTCAAGCTACAGCCCAGGAACGCCAGCGCGCACTACAATCTTTCCATCGTCTATCAGAAGAAGAAGGACATGCCGGAGGCGATTGCCGAGTTGCGAACGGCGGCCAAGCTTTCGCCCGACTGGCCCACGCCGCACATCATGCTGGCCAACCTGCTGAAAGACTCCGATCCCCGCAGCGCGCTGGACGAATGCGTTCTGGCCGACGGACTGACGCATGATGCCAAGCTGCACGACGAATGCCTGGAGCTGCAGAAGAAAACCAGGTGACATGCGCCGGCGGATTCACTACTCACCGCCGGAGAGTTAAGATAAAGGATTCGTGCTGGCTGGAATCCGCATCTTCTGCTGCGTCCTCAAATACAGGTAAGGAAGGGACTCATCCATGAACAGCTTTGGCAGTCGTTCCGTTCTCCGCACAGGCAAGCGGGAATTTGAGATTTACCGTCTCGATGCGCTGGAAAAACAGGGCTGTCCGATCCGGCACCTGCCCTACTCGCTGCGTATTCTGCTGGAAAACCTGCTGCGCCGTGAAGATGGCAGGGCGGTGAAGGCTGACGATATTCGCGCGCTCGCCTCCTGGACGGGCAGGAGTGCGCCGGTGCAGGAGATCGCCTTCATGCCCAGCCGCGTGCTGCTGCAGGACTTCACCGGCGTGCCGGCAGTGGTGGACCTGGCTGCCATGCGCGATGCCATGAGGATGCTGGGCGGCGATCCGAAGCTGATCAACCCGCTGCAGCCGGCGGAGCTGGTCATCGACCACTCGGTGCAGGTGGATTGGTTCGGCAACGCGGAGGCATTTCAGCTCAATGCAGAGCTGGAATTCCAGCGCAACAAGGAGCGTTATGCGTTCCTGCGCTGGGGACAGACTGCCTTCAGGAATTTCGCCATCGTGCCGCCCGACACCGGCATCGTCCATCAGGTCAACCTGGAGTACCTGGCGCGCGTCGTCTTCATCGGCGCGAACGGCGAAACGGGCAAGCCGCTGGCGTATCCGGACACGCTGGTGGGCACCGACTCGCACACCACCATGATCAACGGACTGGGCGTGCTTGGCTGGGGCGTAGGCGGCATCGAAGCCGAGGCCGCCATGCTGGGCCAGCCGATTTCCATGCTGATCCCGCAGGTCGTAGGTGTGCGGCTGAAGAACCGCCTGGCAGCCGGCTCGACGGCCACGGATCTCGTGCTCACCGTGACCGAGATGCTGCGCCGGAAAGGCGTGGTCGGGAAGTTCGTCGAGTACTTCGGGCCGGGGCTGCACAATCTGCCGCTGGCCGACCGGGCGACCATCGCCAACATGAGTCCGGAGTACGGCGCCACCTGCGGCATCTTCCCCGTGGATGAAGAGACGCTGCGCTATCTGCGCCTGAGCGGCCGCAGCGAGGAGCAGGTCAGCCTGGTGGAGGCTTATTGCAAGGAGCAGGGCCTCTTCCATACCGCGAGCACGCCGGAAGCCGAGTACTCCGATGTGCTGGAGCTCGATCTGGCGACGGTTGAGCCCAGCATCGCGGGACCAAAGCGTCCGCAGGACCGCGTGGCGCTCTCGGCCGCGGCGAAGTCGTTCGAGCAGGCGCTGCCCAGCTTGTTGAAGCCCGGACAGCAGGTGCCGCCGAAGCAGGAGGAGCGCTGGGAAGCCGAGGGCGGACACCCGGCGGGGATGGATTCGCAGCAGGGCCCAGTGCAGGAACATGTCCAGCTTGACAAGGCGCTGAAACACGGGAGCGTGGTGATAGCGGCGATCACCAGTTGCACCAATACCTCGAATCCGTCGGTGCTGGTGGCTGCCGGACTGCTCGCCAGGAAAGCGGTCGAGAAGGGGCTGACGGTTCCACCGTGGGTGAAAACCTCGCTGGCGCCGGGCTCAATGGTGGTGACCGAGTACCTCACGCGTTCTGGCCTGATGCCCTATCTGGAGAAGCTGAACTTTCATCTCGTTGGCTACGGCTGCACCACCTGCATCGGCAACTCGGGACCGCTGCCGCAGGAGGTGTCGGACGTCGTCACCCAGAAGGACCTCGTGGTGGCCTCGGTGCTCAGCGGCAATCGCAACTTCGAAGGACGTATCAACTCCGAGGTACGCGCCAATTACCTGATGTCGCCGCCGCTGGTGGTCGCCTATGCGCTGGCCGGCCGCATCGATGTGGATGTGTACAAAGAGCCGCTGGGCTACGGGAAAAATGGCAAGCGCCAGCCGGTCTATCTGAAAGACATATGGCCGAGCCCGGAAGAGGTGGACGCGGTGGTGCGCAAGTACATCACCGGCGATCTCTTCCGGAAGAGCTACTCCGACGTATTCCGGGGCGATGAACGCTGGCGAAGCCTGGATGTGCCGCAGGGCGAAACCTTCGCGTGGGACCGGCGGTCGACATACGTGAAACATCCGCCTTACTTCGAGAACATGCCGGCGAAACCTGCGCCGATCAGGGACATCTCCGGCGCGCGCGTTCTCTGCTACCTGGGCAACAGCGTGACCACCGACCACATCTCGCCCGCCGGCTCCATAAAGCCGAACAGTCCCGCCGGCCAGTATCTCGTCGCTCATAATGTGAAGCCGGCAGACTTCAATTCCTATGGCTCACGGCGCGGCAATCACGAAGTCATGATGCGTGGCACCTTCGCCAACGTGCGGCTGCGCAACCGGCTCACTCCGGAGCGTGAAGGAGCCTTCACGCGCCATCTTCCGGACGGCGGGGAGATGTCGATCTTCGAAGCCTCGGAGAAATACCGTGCGGAGGGAACACCGCTTCTCGTGCTTGCGGGCAAGGAGTACGGCTCGGGATCGTCGCGCGATTGGGCGGCCAAAGGGCCGAGGCTGCTGGGCGTCCGGGCGGTGCTGGCCGAGAGCTTCGAGCGCATCCATCGCTCGAACCTGGTCGGCATGGGCATCCTGCCGCTGCAGTTTCTGGGGGAGGAGAGCGCGGAAACCCACGGCCTCAGCGGCGAGGAATCGTTTGACATTGCCGGACTGCCCCGCGTGCTGGAGAGCTTCGCTCCGGGCAGGACGGTAAAAGTACGCGCGAGCAAACCGGATGGAACGGTGACGGAGTTCGACGCGACGGTACGCATCGATACTCCGCAGGAGGCGCTGTACTACCAGCACGGGGGAATCCTGCACTATGTGCTGCGCCAGTTGCAGAGCAGGCCCGAGGCGGCAAAGGCCTAACGGCGACGTGGCTTCGGCCCACCCGAACGGGTGCGGCGCGCTAAGACAGGGCAATCAGCTCTACGCTGCCTTTTTCCTCGTGAGCAGCGATTGCCCGTAGTGTTGCAGCAGGCCGGCGCAATCCTCATAGATTTCGCTATACCCTGCCGCTCGCAGCTCATCTTCGGGGAAACCTCCGCTGAGCACTCCGATGCTGACCATGCCCACCTTCCCCGCCGCGATGGCACCGTAGGGCGAGTCGCCGATCGCGACCGCTTCCTCCGCGCTGGCGTCCTGCAGCCGGGCCAGAGCGGCTTCAAAGATGTCGGGATGCGGCTTGGAGCGCTCGGCATCGTCGGCGGAAGTCTGCTCCTCAATCAGGTCGTCAATCTGCGCAATGCGTCTGTAGATCTCTATTGGCAATAATATACTTCGCAAAGTGACGGGGTGCGGCGGGATCTCGCGGGATAAGGCGGGATGGCTGCAATACGGACATCGCCACGAAGCATCCTGTTTATCGTTAGCTATCTTGCAATCACTTTGAGTGAGCACGTCGGTGCGGCAGTCTTGTCAATGTCGTCTTTGCGCTTGGTTATTTGCCTGTACCAATCGAGGACTGGCTTCATCGCCGGTGTCTTATAAACATTTGGCAGTCCACCTCGCAGAGGTGCTTCGTAATACGCTCCCGACGAGCTGGCGAAGCGCAGCAGTTGGGTACCGTCGCTGCGATTAATCTGAAACCACCACATGTCTCCACCTGTTACAGCTCCCTTGCTTTGCGTC